>CAYUFW010000239.1:0-3637 GCA_964443915.1 uncultured Pirellulaceae bacterium | reverse complement strand
CAGACGCGTCCGCCTCCGCCAACGGCGCCCCCGGCGCAGCGGCGGGCACGGGAAACCCCGGCGGAGCGCCGGGCATTCCCATCCCCGGAGGCAGGGCAGCGCCCTCCGCCATGCCCATCGGGGCGCCCATCGGTCCTCCGTCCGCCATCGGGAAGCCGCCCCCGAATCCGCCGCCGGACCGCATCATGTCCCTCATCGTGACGATCCGCAGCGCCAGCGCGCGCCGCCCTGCGTCGCCGTGCTCGCGGAGCAATTCCTCGGTGCGGACGAAGGCAAACCGCCGCCAACCTTGCGTGCCCAGCAACAAGTCCACAGCCCGCGGCGCCTGCTCGTTGGACGGGTCCAGGTAGACCTGCGCGTCCGCCAACTCGCGGACATCGCTTTCCAGCAGCACCATCACCGGCAGCCGCGGGGCTTGTTCGCGACGTTCGATCATCTCCAGCACGCTGTCATCGGTGACGGTGACGCCGACGACCGCGTCCACGGGTTTGCCGTCCTTGTCCATGGTCTGCAGCGTGATGCGGGCCTTGCCGCCCGGCACGTACTGCGGAGCGTCAGCGGCGATCTTGACGCCGACCGTCTTGCGCGGCTGGCGGAACACCAGGCGTTCGGCCAACGGCAGGCCGTCGGGCCCCCAGACCGTCGCGATCAGCACGCCGTCGGGATCTTCTGGCTTGAGCCTCAATTCGATCTTCCGCAGCCCGTCCGCCGCCAGCCCTGCCGCTTTCACGTCGGCCGCGGCTAGAATCGTTTCCCGCTTGGCCAGGGTGAGGTGCAGGGGGCGATCGGCGGGCACGCAGCCGATGGCCAGCCACACCGCATCGTCCGCGGCGTAGACGTCCTTTTCGGCCAGCAGCACGACGCCCGCCGGTTTCACGCCCGGCAGCGAATACTGGGTTTGGATACCGGAAGGCTCAGTGATCTTCAAAGAGTACTTGCCGTCGACTTGAGGCGTAAACGCGAACCGGCCGCGGCCTTCGTGCTCGCTACGGAACTGGACGACTTCCTTGCCGTTGGCGTCGACGATTACGCCAGCCAGATCGGCAGGCTTCTGGGCCGGGGTGAAGGCCTCGAAATAGACGCGATTGGGCAGGCCCGCGACCAGTTCGCCGCCCTCGGGATACAGCGTCAGGTCCACCGTCTGCAAGAGGATGGGAATCGTCTTGGTGGCGGTCTCCAGCACGCCGCCGTCTTCGATGGCCAGGGCCAGCACACCTTCGCCGCGCGCCATCTGTTGCGGCAACTGGAAGCGGGCCACGCACACACCTTCGTCGTTGACCTTTGCCGGCCCGCGGAACACTTCCGCCCCGTCAACCCGCGCGATGACCGTGACCGGCGCTCCGACGGACACGCCGCCTTCGGCCCGCGTGACGTGCAACGTGGCGGCCACGTCGTCGCCCGGACCGTAGCCGTCACGCAGGAACTTGATCTGCGTCTTCAGCCGGGGCGCCCGGTACGCGCGGATGTCGAAATGGCGTTCCGCCGGGGCATAACCCGTGAACGGGAAGGTGGCCTTGATCGTGTACTGGCCGCCCGCCTGACCGTCGGGCACCGTCCACTGAAATCCCAGCACACTATCTTCGGGAGTCACCCCTCCCGATGCCACCACGTCGCCCTTGGGGCCGCAGATTTCCATGACGGCGGGAGTCTGCTGGTCGGCGGGCAGCGGACGCTGCGTCGCGTGGTGCAGCACCACACAGCGGACGAAGACCGTCTCGCCGGCGCGGTACATGGGCTTGTCCGTGCTCACGTAGGCCAAGTACCGCTCGGGGCCGCCCAGGGTCTGCGCGTCCGCGATTTTCAGAGCCGGTTGGTTGGCGGGGGACGGGCTGGCCGGTTGATCGGCCGCCAGGCTCTGCCAGATCCAGCCCAGGCAGCCAATCCCAACCGTGCAGCAGAATCCCAAGGAAAAGCGGATGAAGTGGCGGTTCATTTCAGGGCGCTCCGTGTCGTGGTACGTTTCTTTGACCAGCCGTCAGCTAGGAACAAAGACGAACCAGGCACCGCCTCGGTTTTCCAATCCTGCCGGGTTCGGAATTCCGACGGGGCGGGTGGCCGCGGCCAGAAAAGCCCGGCCGTTTCTCAAGAGCCGGGTTTCTACAAGGGCGCTCAACATGGCTGGCGGTGCACCCGGGGACTCCCCTGGTTCTCATTCCGTCTAGACTTTTTCGCTCCGTACCGACTATGATATGGCGGCGAGTGGGCAGGCCAAGACGGGTCTCGGCAGCCGGCCGCGGGCGTTCAGCCCCGAACGACCACCGGGGCTTGGCGGCCCGCTCCTCGCTGCCTGCTTGGCAAATCCCACCTGAACGCCCACCGGAATCCAAATATGCTGACCACCACACACCATGACCTCCATGCCACCATGACCCACGGCCGTCCCGATGCGGGGAACGCCGACGCGGAGTTGTTTCTGCGATACCAGAGTCTGCTCAAGTTGAAGTACTTTCCGTGGACTGTCCACTACCACTTCATGCGCCGCCTCGGTGCGGGCGGACAGGGCGTCGTGTACCTGACCGAACACCGCGGCGCGGATGGGTTCACGGTGCCCGTAGCCGCCAAGGTGTTTGCGCCCGAGCGGTACGAGGACGCGCGGGCCTACGACGAAGCCATGCTGCGAATCGCCCACGTCTCCGCCCTCGTCGCGCGGATCCAGCAGGACAACCTGCTCTCGGTCCAGAACTTCGTCGACCACGACCGGATTCGCATCATGCTCATGGAGTGGGTCGACGGCTTCGATCTGCGGCGGCTGTTGAGCAAGGAGACACTGGTTCGGGTCAAGGACCGTCTGAGCCATCGCCGCTGGGAGTACATCAACAACGTCATCGCGACGGCGGGGCCGGAGCAAACGCGCTTCAAACCAGGGGTTGCGGTCTCCGTCGTCCAAGAGTGTCTCATGGGCTTGGCCGCGCTGCACCGCGAGAGCATCGTCCACGGCGACATCAAGCCGTCGAACGTGATGCTCAAGCGGACCGGCAACGCCAAGATCATCGATATCGGCTCCGCCTTCGAGACCGAAAAGCCGCCGCCGATCCGCACCTGCACGCCGTTCTATGCCGCCCCCGAGGTGTTGGACACCGGCGATATGACCCCGCGCAGCGATCTGGCTTCGCTGGGCTACGTGCTGGTCGAGATGCTCTCCGGCCGCCAGCCCTTTGCCGGATTGAAGACCTACCGGGAACTGCTCGAAGCCAAGCGTCTGCTACCCCAGCAGCTGTCGAGAATCTTGCCGGGCGAAGTGAGCTGCAACGAGTTGTTGATGAGCTTCTGCCGCGGCCTGATCGCCTTCGACGCGCAGATGCGTTTCCAAAGCGCGGAAGCGGCCAATATGGCGAAAGGCGGCGCGTCGGCCTTCCTCCGCCAACTGGTCAAGGGCGACATGTGCAGCGAGTACGAC
This sequence comes from uncultured Pirellulaceae bacterium, assembly GCA_964443915.1. GTDB lineage: Bacteria > Planctomycetota > Planctomycetia > Pirellulales > Pirellulaceae > Anammoximicrobium. Next base: position 240 of record CAYUFW010000239.1, on the reverse strand, counting down.
AACGAAATCCGCTTGCTGGTCGAGGAACTTCAGGAGTTGAACGAAGGCCCGCCGGAGGACGACCGGTCCACCCACTGAACGATCCGACCGGGGTGGCACCAGAAAGTAGGCCGGAACAAGTCCGCGCCGTTCCGGCAGAACGTCTCGCGGTCCTCGAGCCAGGGACCATACGCAGTGCCGGAACCGCGCGGACTTGTTCTGATTCCATGAAAGAAGTGAAGTAAGGTTCTCCTGGGAGTA
>CAYUFW010000238.1:0-13021 GCA_964443915.1 uncultured Pirellulaceae bacterium | reverse complement strand
TAACGGCGTTGCTGGGCGAGGCGTATCGGGACAAGTCGGCTCAGGGACGGCTCTTCCAGCTTGTCGAGACACGCTTCCACCGCATGGCCGGCCGCTTGATGAAGCAAGAGCGGCCGGACCACACGCTGCAGGCCACGGTGCTGGTGGACGACGCGTTTCAGCGTTTGCTCGAAGCCGAGAACGCGAACTGGGTCAGCTCCTGTTTCAAGTAACGCAGGTCCAGGCCCGCCGTCAGGTGTTCGCAATTGGGATCGCCCCAGCTGGCGGCCAGCCGAAACCCGGTCGACATCGAATCCACGTCGGTGACGCCGGAAAAACCGATGATGTCGTAGTACGGAAACGGAGCGCGTTTCCCCGCCCGTTGCGCGCTGCCGTCCAGGAGCGTGCGGTTGTACCAAGCTTCCAGCGACAATAAGTCGGCGTCAGCCGCTCCCGGCCGGGAAGCTACCTCGCTCGGTCTCAACCGCCAATCGCGGACGGGCGGTTCGTTGCGTTCCATTCCTATGCGTCCAACCTGGTACCCGGAGATACCAACGGATCGGACGACGTGTTTCTCTTCGACCGGCAGACCCGTACGCTCGAGCGGATCAGCATCGCGAACGACGGCACAGAGGGTAACGGCCGCAATCTCTCCCCGTCGCTGAGTGCCGATGGCCGCTTCGTCGCCTTCGCGTCTGAAGCGTCCAACCTGATGCCTGGCGACACGAACGGCGTCCTGGATGTGCTTCTGTTTGCCCGTCAGGAGGGCACCCTGGCGTACGTCACCGGCGGCGGCGAGTCGGAGGCGGGGTCCTTGGTGCTACGGAACGCGACGGTCGCGGACAACTCGACAACCTACGGCAGCGCCGCGATTCAGGGACGAATCGTAATCCACAATTCGCTGTTCGCTCGGAATGAAGCGTTTGCAGCGACGTTCGCGCATGCCGATGTTGGTTTGGACGTTCACTCTTTGGGGCACAACCTCCTGGAAAGAGGCGGACCGGCCGTCCTCGCTCCGAGCGATCGAATCGACCCGTCTGTGGGTGTGTTGCTGGGGCCACTCCAAGACCGCGGCGGTCCGACGTGGACACACGAATTACCTTCGGCCAGGACCAACAGCCGCCCGCAGCCATCGTCCCACGGCTGCATGTCGGGCTGAGCCGCCAGCCAAGGCTTGTCGTCATTCAGGATATGGCGGATGTCGGTGTCATTCATGGCAGTCGCCCGTGCCGAAAAAGGGCCTTTCCAGAAGAAGAGGCACGGTTTCGGCGAGAATTGCGCGTGGCGGCCCATTTCCAGGTTGCGGCGAACTTGCCCGTTTGTCAATGGACCAAGTTGTCCGCTGGGTTTAGCCGCCGCGCCAGGGCCGTGCATCGCTGCCGAGTGTCCTGCCGCCGGACGGCCAGACCCAGGGCTTTCTGCGTGCCCACGAGAATGACCAGACGCTTGCCGCGCGTCACGGCCGTGTAGAGGAGGTTCCGCTGCAGCATGAGAAAATGCTGGGTGTGCAGGGGAATCACCACGCACGGGTATTCGCTGCCTTGGCTCTTGTGGACGGTCAGCACGTAGGCCAGCGACAATTCGTCCAAATCGCCGAAATCGTAAGTCACGCTCCGGCCCTCGAACGAAACCACCAGTTCCTGTTCGATGCGGTTGATCTTCTCGATCACGCCCAAGTCACCGTTGAACACGTCCCGCTGGTAGTTGTTCTCGGTTTGAATCACACGGTCCCCTTCGCGGAAGACCCAGCCAAAGCGTTCGATTTGCGGCTGATCGCGCGGCGGGTTGAGCGCCTCTTGGAGGACTTGGTTCAGGTTCCGCGCTCCCAGTTCCGAACGGTTCATGGGCGACAGCACCTGGATGCCGGTGCGCGGATCCAAGCCGAACCGCTTCGGGATGCGTTCCTGGACCAGCCGCACGATGGCGCCGCGGATCGCCTCCGGCTCGTCGGCTTCGACGAAGTAGAAATCGCCCAACGCGTCCGGCGGCGTCAAGTCGGGAACGCGGCCGCGGTTGATCGCATACGCGGCGCTGATGATGCGGCTCTGGGCAGCCTGCCGAAAGACCTCCGTCAACCGCACCACGGGCACCGCCCGCGAGCGGATCAGATCGGCCAGCACGCTGCCGGGACCGACTGAGGGCAATTGATCCACGTCCCCGACCAGCACGACGCAAGCGGTGGAGGGCACGGCGCGGAAGAACTGGTGCGCCAGCATGGCGTCGACCATCGACGTCTCGTCCATGACGAACAAGTCGCCCGATAGCGGGTGCGACGCATTGCGGTGGAAGTCCCCGGTGGCAGGATCGAACTCCAGCAACCGGTGCACGGTCTTGGCCGTCTGGCCCGTGGTCTCCGCCAGGCGCTTGGCCGCGCGGCCCGTCGGCGCGGTCAGCACGCAGCGCAAGCCCTTGGCCGCAAAGATCTCCAGGATGCTGCGGACCAGCGTCGTCTTGCCGACACCGGGGCCGCCCGTGATGATCAGCAGCTTTTGCCGGCACACCTGACGGACGGCTTCCTTCTGAGCCGCCGCCAGCGCGATGTCGAGCCGTTTCTCGACCCAGCCGATGGCCGCCTCGACGTCGATGGCCGGCAACGGATGCTCCGACTGCGACGCCAACCGCTGGACGGATTTCGCCAGTCCGGTTTCGGCCCGGTGCAAGCCCGCCAAGTACAGCCACGGCTCGTCGCCGATTTGCTCGCGGACGACCGCGCCGTCGCCGATCGCCTCCTCGACCGCGCGTTGGACAATCTCCTGCGGAATCTCCACGAGCTTGACGGTCCGTTCGACCGCGCCGGCCTCGGGATAGCCACAATGCCCTTCGTCGCTCAGTTCCATCAGCGCGTACCGCACGGCGGCCCGCGCGCGGTGCGGCGACTGACGGTCGATGCCCAGCTTGGCGGCCAGTTCGTCCGCCGTCCGGAAACCGATCCCGCGAATGTCGTCCGCCAACTGGTAGGGATTGGCCTTGATCCGCTCGATCGCGTCCTGGCCATAGGTGCGGTAGATCCGCAGCGCCCGGCCGGAGCCGATGCCGTACTCGCTGAAGAACAGCATGATCTTGCGGACTTCCCGCTGCTCGTCCCAGCTGGCGCGGATCTTCTTCAGCCGTTTCTGTCCGATGCCGCGGATGTGCAACAGAAAGTCGGGGCAGGCATCCAGGATCTCCAGCGTCCGCTCCTTGTGCAGGGCGACGATCTTGGCAGCCAGTTGCGGCCCGACGCTGCGGATCGCGCCGGACGCCAGGTACCGCTCGATTCCCTCGGCGGACGTCGGGGGCGACGTGCGGATCTGGTCCGCTTTGAACTGCTGGCCGTGCTGGCGGTCCACCGTCCAATCGCCGCTGGCGGTCAGATGTTCGCCGGCCGTTGCCGATGTGACACAGCCCACGACGGTGACCAGTTCGCGGCGGCCCTTGACCTGGACCTTGAGCACCGCGAACCCGTTCTCCGGGTTGTGAAAGGTGACGCGTTCGATCAGACCGGCGAGCGTTTCGGGCATGGCGGCAGGATTCCATTGCAGTGTGAGTGAACCGCCGCCCATTCTACATCCCCATTGGACGCGGGCCAGTGGATCTGGTACCGTGACGATAGTAAGCACTGTTGGAGAAAAAAGAGCGGACGGGAGCTAGTGCGTCTTCCCGACTAAAAAGTGGGGTAAGCATCCTGCTTGCCTTTCGAATACTCACGTCAAACGCAAGCTGGAAGCTTACGCCACCGCATCGGCCACCCCCAAGGTTCGGCCTTGGTGACGCACCAGCTCCGGTTCCCGTTCGTCCGCAAAACCGGCGGCTAGCGCCATCCCGCTCACGTGTCGTTGGACAGCGATTTCTCGAACGATGCGAAGGTGCTGGCGTCATGAGACACGTACTCGATCCCGTAACCGGTGAGTTGGGCGTTTGGTTGGCCCAACGGGGCCTGCCGGCGTTCCGTGCGCGGCAGATTCGTCAGTGGCTGTTCGAAAAACGGTCCGCCGATTTCCAGGCGATGACGGATTTGCCGGCCAAACTACGCGAAGAACTGGCCGCCGAGTTTCGCATCTGGACGACGCAGATTGCGCGGCACAGCCAGGCGGACGACGGCACGGAGAAATTGCTGCTGGAGTTGGCGGACGGCGGGCGGATCGAGTGCGTGCTGCTGCGCGACGGCCCGCGGCGGTCGATCTGCATCAGCACCCAGGTCGGCTGCGGCATGGGCTGCGTGTTCTGCGCCAGCGGACTGGACGGCGTCGCCCGCAACTTGACCTCGGGCGAGATCGTCGAACAGATGCTGCGGCTGCAGCAGTTGTTGCCGCCCGACGAACGGCTGAGCCACCTCGTCGTGATGGGCATGGGCGAGCCGCTGGCGAACCTGGACCGGCTGCTGCCGGCACTGGACGAGGCGCACCGCCCAGACGGACTGGGGATCAGCGTGCGGCGAATCACGATCTCGACCGTCGGCCTGCCGCCAGCCATCGACCGGTTGACGGAGGCCAAGTGCCAGTATCACTTGGCCGTCTCTCTGCACGCCCCGAACGACGCCCTTCGGGACCAACTGGTGCCGGTCAACAAGAAGATCGGTCTGCAGAAGGTCTTAGAAGCCGCCGACCGGTACTTCGAGGCTTCCGGCCGGCGGCTGACGTTCGAGTACGTGCTGTTGGCGGGCATCAACGACCAGCCGGCGCACGCCCGCGAACTGGCCGCCTTGCTGCGCGGCCGCGCGGCGCTGCTGAACGTCATTCCCTATAACCCGGTGAGCGGACTGCCCTACCAGACGCCCACACCGCTGGCTCAGAAACGGTTCCGCGAGATCCTCGAACACGCCGGCGTCAACGTGCAGTTCCGCGAGCGGAAAGGCGACAAAATCTCGGCAGCCTGCGGACAACTGAGGCGGGTGTCGCAAGCGTGATCGCGGGGTTCGAGGCCCGCCGAGTGAAGTTGTGTCCGTCGAAGTACGAATCAGCGGGGTTCTTGCCGTCGGCACGGCGCGGCGGGATAATTAACGGTGCCTGCTGATCGTGCTGGAACGAGCGACTTGGTTGGGAGGCAGAAACATGGAGACGGAAGTGATGGGCAGGGTACTCACCGAGGCGACCATAGAAAACCTTGGGGACTTGTGGGATGCCGAACGCGGACGGATTGCATCCGACGCGGTCCGCCGGGTGAGAGTGTCCGACGCGCTGGTCGATACCGGCGCCACGATGCTGTCCCTGCCTAGCCGCATGATCCGCGAGTTGGGACTGACCCAGCGGCGAACACGGCGTGTGCGGACCAGCAGCGGGATGCACGATGCCGATGTTTACGAGACGGTCCGGCTGACCATCGGAGACCGTGATTGCCCGACGGACGTCATCGAAGTCCCGGACGACACGCCGGTCTTGATCGGACAGATTCCGTTGGAAGCTCTCGACTATGTCGTTGATCTTCGCGCGCGACGACTCGTCGGGAACCCGGAACACGGCGGCGAGTTAATGTACGACCTGTACTGAGAGCTGTTTCAGAAACTGAGCCAAGGCGGCTTCGAACTCGGGTTCGGCCACGGCCAGGATGTCGTTGTGGTCGGCCGTCGGCAATTCGACGAAGCGTTTCGGAATCCCGTTGGCCGATTGCGGCGGAGCCGCGGCGAACAGCCTCCGGCCAAGTTCGATGGGGATAATCGAGTCCTGCAGGCCGTGCAAATGTAGAATCGGGCACGTCACCTGGGGCATCCGTGCGGCCGACTCGTAACGGTCGACCAGCAGCCAGCGGACGGGCAGCCAGGGATAGTGGTGGGCGGCCACGTCGGCCAGGGAGCTGAACGTGGCCCGCAGCACGAGTCCGCCGGGCGGCATGCCGGCCGTACACTGTTCGGCGGCCAGCCGCACCGCCACACCGCCGCCCAGCGATTCGCCGCACAGAATCATGCGCCGCGGCTCAATCCGCCGGGTTTCCGTGGCGTAACGCCAAGCCGCGGCGGCGTCGGCGGCCAGCCGCTCTTCGCTGGGTGAACCGGGATTCTCGCCATAGCCCCGGTAGTCGAACACGAACACATCGCAACCCAGCCGCGTGAAGACCTCGAATTCCTCGATTCGCCAGGCACGATGGCCCGCGTTGCCGGAGAAGTACAGTACCACGGGCCGTCCCAGGGCCAATTCTTCGTCGCACTGTTTCCGATCTGCCGCCGTGTGGCCGTCGGGCAACAGGTGCCAGCCGTACAGTTCCAGGCCGTCTTCGGTCTTCAGCGTGATCGTGTGTACTCGTCCCGCCGGCAGACCGGCCTCCTGCGGGTCGATCCGCGACTGGCGGGCCGGCAAATAGATCATCGCTCGTTGCAGAAAGGCCAGCATGACGACGATTGCCAGATAGGTGGACAGGCCAAATAGCAGCAGCCGCCGCACGCTCCTCGGCCAACGCGATTTCGGCGGCGTCACGGACGGTTGGTTCATCGTTCCCCTCGCGGATATTCTAACGCAGTGGTCCCCGATTTGGCAGACGGCAGCCGTTGCGATACACTACTAACACCGTTCGACAAGAAAGTGAGCGGAATGGCGCTAGCCACCGGTCGTCCGGATCGGCCACAATACCGGCGGCTAGCGCCTTGCCGCTCATGTTCAGCGGACAGTCATTTCACGAACGGTGCTTAGCAGCGTGACTCGAAGAAGGTTCCCATTTTTCCGATTCGCTAAAGGAGGCACAGCGATGCGACCTTGGTACTTGTTCTCCCGTGGTATCGTAGCGGGACTATTGCTCGCGGTGGGGTTTGGACTGGCCTGGGCGGGAGAAGCCGCCCCGGCCAAGACCACGTTTGCCGGCCAGCCGGTCCGGCCCGACGACGGCAAGCTCGGCATTATTGTCTTCGGCGCGCACCCGGACGATTGCGAAATCCGCGCCGGCGGCGTGGCGGCCCTGTGGAGCAAGGCCGGCCACGCGGTCAAGCTCGTTTCCATGACCAACGGCGACATCGGCCACTGGCAGATGGCGGGCGGCCCGCTGGCCCTGCGCCGCAATGCGGAAGTGCAGGCCGCCGCCAAGATTCTGGGCGTGACCAGCGAGGTGCTGGACATCCACGACGGCGAACTGATGCCGACGCTGGAAAACCGCAAGATCATGACGCGGCTGATCCGGCAGTGGAACGCGGACATTGTGATCGCCCATCGGCCCAACGACTACCACCCGGATCACCGCTACACCGGCGTGCTGATGCAGGACACGGCCTATATGGTCGCCGTGCCCTTCCTGTGCCCCGACACGCCGGCGCTGAAAAAGAACCCGGTCTTTCTGTACTCGTTCGACAACTTCAAGACGCCCAATCCCTTCCGCCCGGACGTCGTCGTCGCCATCGACGCCGTGATCGAACAGAAGGTCGACGCGCTGGCGACGCTGGAATCGCAATTCATCGAAGGCGGGGCGACCGGTAACGCGGACCGCGCGCCCAAGACTGATGAAGAACGAAAGGCCGCCTTCGAGCGCCTGCGGGAGGGCTTCCGGCGGCGCGCCGCGAACATCGCCGACCAATGCCGCGCCAAGCTGATCGATCTGTACGGCGAAGAACAAGGCAAGCAGGTGAAGTACGCCGAGGCCTTCGAGATCTGCGAGTACGGCCGGCAGCCGAACAGGGAGGAGCTGAAGAAACTGTTCCCGATCCTGCCCTGACCGAGCCGCCGTTGCAGCTCGGGGAGAGAACGTAGGCCGGAACAAGTCCGCGCAGTTCCGGCATTTTGCCGTGCCGGAACTGCGCGGTGCCGGAACTGCGCGGACTTGTTCCGGCCTACGTGGCTTGTTCCGGCCTACCTGTCTGCCGCAGAGACATCCGATGGCTGTACTCGACGTCAACTGGAATCCTGCGCCCAAACAGTTGCGGCAGTTCGCGCTGCTGCTGGCGGTGCTACTGGCCGCAGCCGCGCTCTGGCTGTACTGGAAGTCCCCCGGAACTCGCTGGGCCGCCGCCGCGCTTCTGGCGGCGGCCGTCGCGGGCGGGACCGGCCTGGTGCGTCCCGCCCTGATGCGTTCCGTGTACGTGGTCTGGATGGCCGCCGTGTTTCCGATCGGCTGGACTGTCTCGCACGTGCTGCTGGCGGCGATCTACTACTTGGTGATCACCCCGATCGGCGTTATCATGCGCGTGTGCGGCTACGATCCCATGCAGCGACGCTACGACCGGAACGCCGAAACGTACTGGAAACGGCGTCAGAACCAGGACGATACGAAGCGGTACTTCAAGCAGTATTGACGCGAGCTTATGGCGCTCTCAGAAGAGAAAAACTACCAGTCCGCCGACGCGCCGGCATCCGATTTCGCCGATCAAGCGCAGCAGGCCCAGCCCGGCATCGTGGCCGAGTTCTGGGACTTCTTCATTCACAACAAGAAGTGGTGGATCACGCCCATCATCGTCGTGCTCCTGCTGATGGGCCTGCTGATCCTGCTCAGCGGCACCTCCGTCGCGCCGTTCATCTATACGCTCTGGTAGTCGCCAACACCGAACGACGGGCCTCGCGGCTGGGAACCTTGACAGGACGCCGAGGTCACGTCGCGGCCACCACATCGTCCCACCGCGCGAAGAACGTCGCCATACTGAACCGCGACACCACGTCCGCCGCGCGGCGGCCCAACCGGGCTCGTTTGGCTTCGTCCGAAACCAGTTGTCGCAGCGCGTCCGCCAGCGCGTCCACGTTTTCCGGCGGCACCAGCAACCCGTCCACGCCGCCGCGGATGATTTCCGCCGGCCCGCTCTCGCAGTCGCTGGCAGCGCAGGGCAGACCGCAGGCCATCGCTTCCAGCAGCGCGTTGGGAAAACCTTCGTAACGCGAGGGCAGGGCGAACACGCCCGCTGCCAGCAGCGCCGCTTCCGGCCGATCGGTCCAGCCGGCCAGGCGCACCTGGTTGCGGACGCCCAGCGAATCGGCCAATTCCTCCAAGGCGCCGCGTTGCGGCCCCTCGCCCAGGATCTGCAACGTCCATTCCGGATACCAAGGGGCGATACGGGCAAACGCCTGGATCAGCAGGTCGAAGCCTTTCTCCGGACTCAGACGGCCCACCCCGACGATGCACGGCCGGCGTTGCTCCGGCGGCGGAACGCCAGCGGCAGGCGGCGCGACGGCGTTGGGGATCACGACCACAGGCCGCTGCGAAGCAAGGCTGCGCGCGTATCGCGCCACCGACCCGGTCTGCACGACCCACGCGTGGCAGCGCGAATACGTCCGCCGCCGCAGCCATTCCCAGACGGGACCCAGGGACTGGTGCCGCGGATCGCTGCGTTCGGCGATCACGACCCGGCGCGGATCGCCCCAGCAAGCCAGCAGCGTGAGCACGTTCATTTTGTCCGTAAAGCTGAGCACGCGCGGAGCCCCCGCCGCGCGAATCGCCTGCCGCAAACGCCGCACGCGAGCCCACGTGTTGCCCACCCGCTGCCACGGGCCCTGCGATTCCTGCATCAGGCCCAAGGCCACACGGCGGACGCGGGCATCCAAGCGGAACACGTCAGTGTCCGCCGTGTCCAGCGTGATTACTGTGACGTCTCGGCCCGACTCGGCCCAATGATTGGCCAGCGTGCAAAACACGCGTTCGGCGCCGCCGCCATTCAACGCGTGGATGACCATCGTCAATCGCCGATCCTCAGCCCCGCCCGTCATGCCCCTGCCTCACGTCCCGCCAAAAGACAATCCTCCGTCACCATCTTTCTGTAACCCATCTATCTGTCGCCCGTCTTTCTGTCCGCTTCTTTCTGCCTGCTCGCCGGCGGTCCCCTCCCGTTCTCTTTCTGTTCTTCAGCGGAACCTCTCGCCCGCTTTCCGGGATGTCTTATACTATCGCGATCTTTGGCAGGAATACAGGACACAGGGTCTGACCCATGAACGGCGGCGCGACAAAGCAAGCTGGCAACTGGCGCAGAAAGCTTGTGCTTCTGCTGGTCGGTTTGGCCCTGGGTCTGGCCGCTTCCGAAGTTGCCCTGCGGTTGGTCGGCGTCAGCTATCCTCAGCCCTACGGCCCCGACCCGTATTGCGGCACGCGCCTGCGGCCGGGCTTCGAGGGCTGGTCGCGCAAGGAAGGCTCCGCCTACGTCCGCATCAACCGGTACGGCTTCCGCCAAGGCGACCGCCAGCCCGCCAAACCAGCGGGAGCGTTCCGCGTCGCCGTGCTGGGCGACTCGTTCATCGAAGCGTTTCAAGTGCCGGACGAACAGACGTTCTGCGCCCAGTTGGAGCGCCGCCTTCAGGACTGTCCCGCGCTGGCACGCCGACGCGTCGAAGTGCTGAACTTCGGCGTCTCCGGCTACGGCACCGCTCAGGAATTGCAGATGCTGCGGCATTACGTCTGGCCATACCAGCCGGACCTAGTGTTGCTCGCCTTCTTCCCCGGCAACGATCTCCGCAACAACTCGGCCGAACTCGAACCCTACAAGGTCCGGCCGTTCTATCGGCTGCAGTCCGGCGAGTTGGTGCTGGACGACGGTTTCTTGCAGCACCCGGACTACCTCAAGGCGCAGTCCGCGTGGGTGCGATTCAAAGTTGCGGCAACCGATCGCTTGCGCACCTTGCAGTTGGTCTACCAAGTGCGCGACGCTTGGGGGCAACGGTCCGCCGTGGCTGTCGCTGGCGGCGGACCTGGCGTCGACCTGGCAGCATTGGCCGAACCGCGCGATAAAGCGTGGCGGGACGCCTGGGAGCTGACCGAACGCCTGCTGGTCGACACGGCCCGAGAAGCGGCCAGGCACCAGGCGCGTTTCGAGCTGCTGACGGTCAGCAGCGACGTGCAGGTCCATCCCGACGATTCCGTGCGCAAGTTCGCTTGTCGGCAGTTGGGCGTCGAGGATCTCTGCTACGCCGATCGTCGCTTGGAGCGATTGGGCCGGCAACACGATTTCGCGGTCCTCAACCTGGCCGAACCGCTGGGCCGGCACGCGAGCGAGAACCGCGTGTACCTGCACGGCTTCGCCAATACCCAACTTGGCGTCGGCCACTGGAACGCCGCCGGCCATCGCCTCGCCGCCGAAATCGCCGCCGCCGCGATCTGCGCGCGTTTGCACACCGAACCGGAAAAGTAGCCTCGATGGCACGAGTGATGGCCAGAGCCCAAGAAATCCGGGAGCGACATCCGTCTGTCGAGACGCGAGCTGTCCTTCAAAGGTGCCGCTGGCGAGGACGCCGGGAGCCACACAAGCGGCACGGCATCTGATATAAAGCAGCATCATCCAGGCGGCGATTCCCGTGCGATTGCTGCCGAGCGATCAACCGTCAGAGTGGATTGCGGGAAGACCGTCGTGGTTCTTCCCCCAGACAAAGGAGCAACAAGCATGTCGGATGTCATGAAAGTGGTCATTATCGGCGGCGTGGCTGCGGGGCCGAAGGTGGCTTCCCGGATCATTCGCCTGGTTCCGAACGCGGATGTGACGGTTGTCGAAAAAGGGAAACTGCTTTCCTACGCCGGGTGCGGGCTGCCTTATTACGTGTCGGGCGTGATCAAGAAGCAGGCGGAACTGATGTCGACACCGGCGGGCGTCGTCCGCGACCCGGTGTTCTTCCAGCACGTCAAGAACGTCCACGTGATGAACCAGACCGAGGCGGTCCGGGTGGACCGCGCGGGCAAACGGGTGGAAGTGCGGGATTCCAGCGGCGCCCGCTCGTGGCTGCCCTACGACAAACTGGTCTTGGCCACCGGCGCGACGCCCGTGGTACCGCCGATTCCCAACGTCAGCCTGGAGAACATCCTGACGCTGCACGGCGTCCACGACGCGGAACAGGTCAAGGCGATCTTGTCGGAACACAGGGCGCGCGACGTGGTGGTTGTGGGAGGGGGCCTGATCGGCGTGGAAGCCACCGAGGCGCTGGTGCAGAGCGGCTGCCGCGTGACGATGGTGGAGATGCTGCCGCAGATCCTGGGCATGCTGGACTTTGAAATCGCCCGGTTGGTCGAGCAGCACATGGAATCGCACAGCGTCAAGGTGCTGACCGGGACCAAGGTCCAGTCGTTCGAAGGCCAGGGCCGCGTCCAAGCGGTGGTGACCGACCGTGGCAAGCTGCCGGTGGAAATGGTGATCATGGGCGTCGGCGTGCGTCCCGCGGTGGAACTGGCGCGGACGGCCGGCCTGGAGATCGGCACGACGGGGGCAATCCAGGTCGATCCGCACATGCGGACTTCCGATCCGGACATCTATGCGGCCGGTGACTGCGTCCAGTGCGTGGATTTGCTCACGGGCCAGCCCTGTTTTGTGCCGCTGGGTTCGACGGCCAACAGACAGGGGCGGGTCGCCGCCAACAACATTGGCGGCCTGGAGGACACGTTCCCCGGCGTCCTGGGGAGCACCGTCTGCAAGGTGTTCGATTACTGTGTGGCGAGAACGGGGCTGACGGAAGCCGCGGCGGCCAAATTGGGCTACGATTATGTCACCGCTTCAGCGCCGGCGGCCGATCGGGCCCACTACATGCCCACGGCCAAACCGTTGCTGCTGAAGGTCGTGGCGGACCGGAAATCCCGGCGTCTGCTCGGCGTTCAGGCCACCGGTCCGGGAGCCGGCGACAAACGGATCGACGTGGCGGCGATGGCCATTGCCGCCGGGATGACGGTCGATCAAGTGGCCCAGGCCGATTTGTGCTACGCTCCGCCCTATGCTCCCGCCATGGACAACCTGATCACGGCCGCCAACGTCGCGAGAAACAAACTGGACGGCCTCATGACGGGCGTGTCGGCGATGGAGGTTCAGCGTCTGTTGCAGGGCGGCGCCGATTTCGTGTTCCTCGACGTCCGCGGTCCGGCGGAATACGAGCGGGTCCGCTTGCCCCAGTCGACCCTGATCCCGCTGGGCAAACTCCGCAGCCGCCTGGACGAGTTGCCGCGGGACAAGCCGATCGTGACGTTCTGCCAGATCTCTCTGCGCGGCTACGAGGCCGCGTTGATCCTCAAGGCGGCGGGATTCGACGACGTGCGCGTGCTGGACGGAGGAGTCGCGATGTGGCCGTTTGAGAAGATCGTGCCGTAGCGTTCAACCTGCCGACCCGTGGGCAAGACGAAACGCAGGCCGGAACAAGTCCGCCCACACGTAGATCCTATGAAACGTCGCGGCGGTTAAGTCCTATGGTTGAGTATTGTTGGT
>CAYUFW010000237.1:8821-13054 GCA_964443915.1 uncultured Pirellulaceae bacterium | reverse complement strand
GTCGCCCAGGGACGATCCCCCCGGGGCGTCGGAAGGCCATCAAAGGGTACTCCGGGGCGGCATGACGCGCGACGCCGCGGTCAATTCCCGGTCGTCGTCCCGCACCTGCGACGGCGCTTTGCGCTATTCAGGGTGGCGTGGCTTTCGCGTCGCGCGAACGGTTTCGTTGCCGGCCGGCGGCGCCGCCAGTCCCCAGAAAAGCGGTACGGGCCACCCTCTGACTCCGTCCCCGCCCACAGACCGCCCGGCGCCGAAAGCGGCCGCGCCGGCCACGCCCCCGCCGACTGCCAAACCCGCGCCGTCCTGGAATCTACCTGCTGGTTCACCGCCTCCGGCCATCGCGCCCTTCGACGCGAAAAAAGCCAAGGAGCACCAGGAAGCCTGGGCCAAGCATCTGCGCGTACCCGTCGAGATGACCAATTCGATCGGCATGCGGTTCATGCTCATCCCGCCGGGCGAGTTCGACATGGGATCGACGGAAGCGGAGGTGGCGAGATGGTTGGAGGAAGTCAAATCCACGTACCCGTGGCCCTGGTGCATTGACCCAATCAAGTCCGAGGCCCCCCCACATCGCGTGCGGATCACGAAGCCGTTCTGGCTTGGCGTTCACGAAGTCACCCGAGGCCAGTTCCGCCGGTTTGTCGACGAGCGAGGGTACAAGACAGACGCGGAACGAGACGGCCAAGGCGGCCACGGGTTGCTCGACGGCCAGTGGAAGCGAGATCCGCGTTGTGTATGGAACAGGGAACTGGGATGCGAGCACGCGGACGACTATCCGGTGGCAACCGTGACATGGAGCGATGTGACGGCATTCTGCACCTGGTTGTCGGAGAAGGAAGGAGAGACCTCGCACCTGCCCAGCGAGGCACAATGGGAGTATGCTTGCCGCGCGGGAACCACGACCGCCTGGCATCCCGGTGACGATCAGTCGGCGTGGCAGGAATGTGCGTGGTTCCTTTCCAACGCCAGTCAAACGATGCATCGGGTGGGTCAGAAATCGGCGAATCCGTGGGGCCTGTACGGCAACGTGGGGGAGTGGTGTCAGGATTGGTTTGGTCAGAGCTACTACGCCACGTCGCCAATCGACGATCCACCCGGTGCGTCGGAAGGCTTGTTGCGGGTGTGCCGGGGCGGTAGTTGGAACCTCGCCGCGTCCTTGGGCCGGGCGTCGTTTCGGTGTGGGAATCCCTCTCGCCTCTGCACCGACGAGCGAGGCTTCCGCCTCGCGCGGGCTTTTTCTTCCCCGGGAAGCCAAGCTGCGAATCCCACGAACGAGGTCCCCTAGCATCGCGTCCGCATCACCCAGCCGTTCTGGCTCAGCCGTTACGAGGTCACGCGCGGCCAGTTTCGCCGGTTTGTCGACGATCGCGGATACCGGACGGAGGAACGGAGTGAATTCTGTTCGACAGAGGAAGGCCAAACCTCCATCCTGACCAGCAGCCAGGGCGTGAGCAAAGGGGAAGTGCCCTATCGGCCGTTTCGACGCTGGCGGCAGGTGGTTGCTGGATGTGAGCCAGATCGTCGCCTAGAACTTCACCTGCAGCCCGGCCACCAGGCAATCGATGCTCTGCCGCGCGGTCACCGAAGTGCCGGGAATGGGGGCGTTGCTTGCCGGATCCACCCAGGGTCCGGAAATCGAGTTCTCGAAGGCTTTCAGGTAGGCCAGCACCAGGCTCGTGCGGCGACTGATGTTCCAGCTAGCGCCCACGGAGAAGATGTGCTGGTAGATGGCCGCCGAGGCGATGTTGAAGAACGTGTTTTCGTCTGGAATCGGGTTGTCGCAGTAGCAGTAGCCGACCCGCAGGGACAGGGCGTCGGTCAGCTGGTACTGGATTCCGGTGGCGAGGGAAAACACGCTCTGCCACCCGAGGCCCGTCCAGGCGCCGTCCAGCGTGTAGCCGGCGTCGTCTCCGAACAGCTGGGAGTTGGAGTAGTCCAGGTAGCGCAGGTCAACGGCCCACATCGTGCGCGGGATGCCGGAGTAGGCGGCACCCAGCGAGATGATGGCCGGCACCGTGACGTTCAACGAGTCGGTGCGGGGTTCGCCATTGGCTTCTGTCCCGTAGTAGGTTGCCTCCTCGAACCATTGGGGGCTCTTGTACGACGCGCCCAGGTGCCAGCAGTTCTCGGTCTCGTAGTAGATCCCCGCCTGAAAGCCCAATCCCCAAATTGTCCGTGTGTGCGTCGCCTCGGGATCGCCCGGCCGCGAAGCGAGTGGATTGGGATCCAGCGCGGCATCGGCGATGGCGACGGTCGGGGCGAACCCGATGGACAGGCGGTCGGTGAGTTTCAACGCCGCGGTCGGCGCCAGTTGCAGCACGGCCAACTTGGAATACATTGCGCCGCCGCCAAACGCGGGCGAGAGGATCGGATTCTGGGGCGCGGCGGCCGAACTCGCGGGCAAGTTGAATCCGAAGCCACCGATCGAGAACATGCCCAAACCGAACGTCCAGGGAGAATCCTCGGGCTGGAAGACGACCGCTACGGTGGGCAGGAGGTTGACGCCGGAATGGCTCCGCGTTTCGCCCGACAGCGTGACGGGCGGCGGTCCCGGAGCGACTACCGTCGAGCCCACGTGATTGGACAGATACAGAACTTCCCCACCGATCACGAACTCGGAGCACTTCAGTCCGGTCATCGAGGCGGGGTTCCAGTGGATGGCCCCCGCCGCGTCCAGCGGGGCGGCCACGCCGGCGCCCGCCATCGAACGGTTCACCGGGCCTACGCCGGGCACGACGATCCCTTGCCCGTGCGTCTCCTGAACGGACCCCATCGCCGCCAGCACAAACGGCACGACCCATCGGCACGATTGTCGCTTCATCTTCGTCATCCGTGTTACGAAAGAAACAATCCGTTGCGGGAAGACATCTTGTCCCTGCGAAAGATCGTCCGGCTCGCTCTGCAAGGGTCAAACCGAGTCGCGGGAAAACGCACTTCGGGCGGCTCCGCATGACACCCGTGCCGAGGGTTCCGATTCCTGCTGTGGTGCGTTTCTTGCGGGTCGACGCCAAGGTGCCGATTACTCCCGGAACGATGCGTTAGGACGGCGGGGGTGGCTTGACCGCCGTCCCCGTTGGAAGTCCAATGGCTAGTGGTTCCGCTCGGTCTCTCTCTGCTTGATGAAAGGCCGCCATCATGGCCAGGATCGACCCTCTGCTGCTGGACATGCAAACCGTCAATGCTTCCGACTTGCACATGGTCGTGGGGCAGAAGCCCAAGTACCGCATCGACGGCGACGTGCGCGTGATCGAAGAGCATGACGTGCTGACCGAACAGACGCTGGGCGAGTACCTGTTCGAGATCTGCAACGAGTTGCAGCGGAAACGGTACGAAGGCAATCTGGATTTCGATTTCGCCTACGGGATCGAGGACAAGGCCCGTTTCCGCTGCAACTATTTCTTCCAGCGCACCGGCTACGGTTCCGTGATGCGGCTGATTCCCACCCGCATTCTGACGCTGGACGAGTTGAAGCTGCCGCCCGTGCTGAAACGGCTCACCGATCTCCGCAGCGGACTGGTGCTGGTCACGGGTCCCACCGGCAGCGGCAAATCGACGACTCTGGCCGCCATGATCGACCATATCAACCGCCACCACCGGCGGCACATCGTCACCATCGAGGACCCGGTCGAGTTCGTCCACAAGAACAACCTGTGCATGATCAGCCACCGCGAGGTCGGCACCCACACGGACTCCTTCGCCGCCGCGCTGCGGGCGGTGCCCCGCCAGGACGTGGACGTGGTGCTGGTGGGCGAAATGCGCGACTTGGAAACCATCGGCCTGGCCATCAGCGCCGCCAGCATGGGAGCGTTGGTCTACGGCACGCTGCACACCAACAGCGCCCCCAAGACCATCGACCGCATCATCGACGTCTTCCCCAGCGACCAGCAGGCCCAGATCCGCACCATGCTCGCCGAGTCGATCCGGGGGATCGTCGCCCAACAACTGCTGCGCCGCAAAGAAGGCCGGGGCCGGGTCGCCGCCAATGAAATCCTGCTGGGCTCGCACGCCGTCTCGAACATCATCCGCGAAGGCAAGATCGAGAAGATCACCTCCGTGCTGCAATCCGGCCGCCGCGAAGGCATGCAGTCCATGGACGACGCCTTGGAAGAGTTCGTCCAAAACGGCATGATCGAGGCCGCCGACGCCTACATGAAGGCCGCGGATAAACACCGCTTCGAACGCTACACGGCCGCCTAACGCCGGTTGTGCTGCGGTCTCCCGGTTGTGCTGCGG
>CAYUFW010000237.1:0-8771 GCA_964443915.1 uncultured Pirellulaceae bacterium | reverse complement strand
CCGCAGCACAGGTTCGACCGCAGGTCTCCCAGAACGGCCGGTCTTCTTCTCAGCCGGCCTTTTCTGCAGCGGCAAACACCGCGTCGACGTCAACGTTGAAACCGGGCAACAGCACCGAGGCCGACGTCGTGCCGCGCCCATACTTCCCTGCCAAGCGGTACGTCGAACCGTCGAGAATCAACACGAGGATCTCACGTTCGCGAGGGTCGACGATCCAGTATTCCGCGATGCCGGCCTGAGCGTACTCTAGACGCTTGGTCTCCAAGTCCCGCTGCCGCTCCTCTTCCTCATCGCTGACGACCTCGATGACCAAGTCGGCGCCGTGAGGCTGACGGTGAGGATCCAGAATTCGGCCCGGCGCCAGATACACGATGTCCGGATCGCGGAATTTGCCGGGCCGGAGGCGGACAGGAAGCGGAGCGAAGAGGACTTCGCCCGAGCCCAGGCTGAGCACAAATGTCTCCAGCAAGCGGAAGAGGAATTTCACGATTCGCTGGTGAAATGGACTCGGCATGGGCAGCACCTCGATGTAGCCATCGGACAGCTCGACCATCAGACTGGTCTTGGCCTGCAACGCCAGGTATTCCGCGTCGGTCCAGTCTCCTTGGTTCGGGAAGAGGAAGGCAATCTCCCAAGGCGGCTCGCCCCGCTGCGAACGCGGCGGTCGACCGGACCTCGTCGTGAGTGTCGCGACAGTCATCAGCCTAATCCTCCTTCTCCCGCCGACGGGAAGACAAGTCACGTGGCGACCAACCGCTCGGCCCATTCGGCGTCCGCCTCGCCGATGAACTCAAAATGGAATTGCTCCCAGCGCTGGGATTCGATCCAAGGGTCCATTCCGGGAAAACGGGCGGGCATCGTTGACGTCCTTTCGAGTTTCGGTGGCACTGTTTATTGTACGCAGCCCGCCAGGCGTGCCTAGCGCCGTTTCCCGCTTCGAACTTTCCTGCTCGCGGGCAAGACAAGAAGGAGGGCGGAACAATTCCGCGCAGTTCCGGCAGGAATTCTTGCGTTTTCCAGGCGTTTGGCCGTGCCGGAACTGCGCGGACTTGTGCCGGCCTACGCGTCCTCTCCCGGACTGCGGAAGTCACGAACCGGACGCGCCGCTAGCGCCGGCTCGTCAAGTTGGAGGACCCGCCGGCACCACCGCGCAGGGCACGTCCAGGATCTCCGCGATCCGCCGCAGCGACTCCGCCCGTTGGCCGACCCCCAGGGCGAAATGGTGCGTGGGCCCCTCGGCCACCCAGCGCTTCAGAAACGTGCGCACGTCCGGCTGGAAGAAGCCGCGGGTGTTGGTGTTGCCCGTGGGCGGGATCGGGCCGCGGACGCTCTCCCCTTCCGCTACGACGAACTTGAACCGGCCGCCCTTCGTGACGCTGATGCTGAGCATGGTGATCGGGCCTTCCTTGATCTTGAACTCGACGCTGGCGCCCTTGCCGGGCTTGCCGTGGTACTTGATCAGGCTCCGCAGCACCGGTTTGCCCTCGGCGATGTTGATGTGGTGCGGTCCGTCGTGGCCCACCAGGACGAAGCCCTCCTGGAAGTCGATCGGGTGAAACTCGGCAAAGCTGCCGCCGATGTCCAGCCGGTCCATGATCAGCATGGCGATGCACGTCTTCAGGTCCGATTCGCCGCACATCGGAAACCCGGCCGCCGTCAGCAGCGAATTGCCGACGATCAGGTTCGTCACCAACTCGCGCATCGGACTGCCTTCCTCCGCTTCGTAGTAGTAGGCCAGCCCGTCCAGTTGCTTGTCGGCGACGAACTTGTCCAGCGCCACCGCGACCCGCGCGGCGACCAGTAGGTCCTCGTCCGTCAGCTTGCGGGTGATCGGGTCCGACTTGGGATCCGGCGTGTCGAACATCTCCCGGATCTGCCGCTGTTTGGCGTCGATCTCCTCCGGCGTCACCGTCCGCTGCCAGCGCAGCAGGTCGTCGGGCTCGGTCTGCACGATGTGACAGCCGAACGCGGCCGTGAGCGCCGTCGGATCGCTCTGCATGTCCAGCATGTTCTCCAGCACGTGGCCGAAGTGGCCGATGCGGGCCCGCCGCAGGTCGTGCAGCACGCAGGCGATGTCGCACCAGTCCGCCAATTCGGCCTCCGCTTGCGGGTCGTCGTACAAATGCCCCAGAATCAGCGGCGGCGGCTTCTTCCCCATTCGCACGGCCACCCCCGTGAACTCCGGCACCGAACACAAGTCGTCGTTGCACAGCTGCATGTACGTCGAGGCCCGCGAATAGTCCATCGCTTTCAGCGGCTGCAGCGCCACCAGCACGATCGGCACGCCCAAGCTGCGGATCAGCACGCCGAACGTCGCCGAGGTGGCGTAGGTCAGCATGTCGCAGAACACCAGGTCCAAGTCGGCCGCCTGCAACCGCGGCAGCAGCGCGTAAGCCGCCTGGGCGCAGTCCACCATGCCGAAGTTCGTCACCTGCACCCCGCGGGCCTCGACGCGTTGGACAAACACGTCCAGCTTGCCCATCAGTTCGTCCAGCAGCCCGTCGAACTGCGACCAATACGTCTGATGCCCGACGCCGAAAACGCCGATATGGGCCGCGCGAGGTTTCCGCCGCGGGATGCGTGCCTGAGCTGCCGATGACATGGCTTCGTATGCTCCTTTCACTTTGACGGTCCGATCCGCTGAAACCGGCCGCGACCGAGCAGAACGGATTTCAATCCGTTCTTCCGATCCGCTGCACCTTTCCGATCGTCAGCAGGATGACCAAGAAGCCGATCGGATACAACACGCCAGCGGCGATGAACACGGGAACGAACGAAAACCGGTCTACGATCACTCCCACCAACTTGGTCGTGACGAAACCGCTCAGCCCCCCGGCGCAGCCGCACAAGCCGACGACCGTGCCGACCGAGCGCGGCGGCAGCAGGTCGCCGGTCAACGTGATGTAGTTCGTAATCCAGAACCCGTGAGCGAACATCTGCACGGCCATCAGGCCCACGGCCACGTCCATGCGCTCGACGTACATCGACAAGATGGAAATCGGCGTCAGCATCGCCGCGACGCCCATCACCGTCTTGCGGGCCGCGCCGATCGACCAGCCCGCCCGGACCAGGCGATCCGAGACGAACCCGCCCAGCATGTTCGCGATGTCCAGCGTGAGAAACGGAATCCAGGCCAGGCGGCCGATGTCGGCCAGCGTGGCGGAACGCTCGGCGCTCAGGTACTGCGGAATCCAGAACATGTACAAGTACATCACGGGGTCGAGCAGCAGTCGCGTCAGCAACAGGCCCCAGACCTCGCGCAGGCGGAGCAGTTCCGCCCAACCCAGAGGAACGTCGTCTTCCGCCGTCGCGTCCTGGCCGCTGCCCGCGTCCTCTTCGATCAACGCCAATTCTGCGGCCGACACGAACGGGGATTGCCGTGGCCGGCGGTAGAAAACTGCCCACAACAGCACCCACACCGCCCCGAGGGCCCCCGTGGCCAGAAACGCGCCTCGCCACCCAACGTGCCCCACCATCCAGGTCGCCAGGGGCGGAGCCGCCACGGCTCCGATCGCTGCCCCCCCGATCGCGAACCCGATGGCCCGCGACCGCTGCCGCAACGGAAACCACTCCAAGGCGGCCTTGGTCACGCCGGGAAAACAGCCGCCTTCGCCGACGCCGAGCAGAAACCGGTACACGCCCAAGTGCCACACGTTCCGCGCCGCCGCGTGGGCGGCGCTGGCGACCGTCCACAGCGATACGCAGAGCAACATGCCGCGGCGGGTCCCCACCCAATCCAAGAACCGCCCGCCGAGGAGGAACATGATCGAATAACTGAGCGTGAACGCGGCCATGACGTTGGCCAGTTGCGAATTGTTCATGCCCATCTCGGCTTTCACCGTCGGCGCCAACACCGACAGCACTTGCCGGTCGAAAAAACTCAACGCCGTACCAAAGAACAGCAATCCCAAGATCCACCAGCGGAATCCGGGGACGGCCCAGCGGGAAGGCGGCAGCAACTCGCCGCAGCCTTCGCTCCGGCTGCGGCCCCAAGCATCGGTCGAGTTTGGTTCTGGTGTCATGACGGTGGCGTGTTCCGTTCGTCTTGGTTCCGCGACTCCATCGGCAAGGAACGGATTGTAGCTCATCCATCGCGGCGGGACATCGGCCCTGCTTGGAGCCGACCGTTTTGTCGCTCGACGGAAACGGTCGAGGTAGCCTGCCTGGGCTTGACACATGTTCGCACGAGTGCGAACATACCATGACGAGGAAGGCCATGCCAAGAACCAACGTGGTTTTCTACCGAGAGGACGACGGGTCGGTGCCACTCCTGGAGTGGATCGAGCGCCTGCCTGCAAAAGCCAAGGCCAAGTGCCGCGTACGGATCGCTCGCCTCCGCGCCGAAGGGCATGAACTGCGCAGGCCGGAGGCGGATTACTTGCGGGACGGCGTGTATGAACTCCGCGTCGGTCTCCAGGGCGTCAACTACCGGATGTTGTACTTCTTTCACGGTGCCACGGCCGCCGTCCTATCGCATGGCCTAGTCAAGGAGCAAGTGGTTCCGGCGAGCGAGATCGACGCAGCCATCGAGCGACGGAGGAAGTTCGCCGCCGACCCGCCGAAGCACACTTATCAGGAGCGGTAATCATGCCAGGCAAGAAATGCCAACCTACCACGGATGCGGTGGAGATCTTGGATCGACGGTACTTCCGCAACAAACCCGAAATGCAGGCTCTCGTGGCGGAGGAGGAGGCGAATGCGGAAATCGCCCGCAAGATCTACAGCCTTCGCACCCAGGCTGGGTTGTCTCAGCGGGCGCTGGCCAAGCTCGTCGGTACCACGGCTTCGGTGATCTGTCGCCTGGAAGATTCGGATTACGAGGGGCACTCCCTGGCAATGCTCCGCCGGATCGCAGGGGCGCTGAACAAACGCGTAGAAATCCGCTTTCTCCCGGCGCGGAAAAGGGCGTAGCGTGACCGAGTTCATGGCAGCTCTCCTCTCCGCGGCTACCGGCTGTCGACCACCTCGAAGCCGGTCAGGGCGGCCAGATCTTGGAGGGCGGGTTTCAGGTTCCCGTAGAAGGCCACTTGGTGTCCTCCCCAGTGCCGGTGTTTGGGGTCCCAGTGATTACATTGCCGAAAGGCTCCCGCGTTGGGATTGGACGGGAGCATGTAGCAGTTCTCCGGGTCGTCGATCCGGATCACGATCTTGTTGCGGCAAATGCAGTTGGCAAAGTCCTTGTACAGCGCGTTGCCGTCGAGCACCTCGCCCGTGAACACCGAGACTTGCCTCGTGAAGACGTCGAACTTGACGATCGAGGCGGCTTCGTTCGGGGGCCACTGGACGGTGGTTCCGGTGGGCGTGTTCTCCTTGCCGAACGCCTGGTTGTGAATGTGATCGCGGATCAGATAGGGCAGCGGTTCGTGGCCGCAGACGGTGATCGGCGCCCCGCAATGGGCGACGATCATCACATCCTGGGGACGCTCGCCCGAGGGCGGGAACTCCCAATCGTTCAGAAAGTCGCCTGTGAAGCCGGAACCGCCCGTGAGGTACGTTCCAATCATCTGCGTGACCAGACAGTCGATATGGCTCTGGCAGCAGGCGGGGATGTGCTCTTTGCTCAGTTCCATGATGACCAGCGGCTGGGCTTCGGCCACCGTACCGAACTCTTGGCGTTTCGCCGACCCGTAGGCTTTGAACGTCAACGTGGCCGTGTCCACCGTGATCGCGTCGGCGCCGTACTTCCGCAACAACTCCCGTTGGGCCAGGTACGACTGGGCGGCTCGGAGGATGTCGTGATGCTTGACATTCTTGACCTCCGTGGCTTCCTGTTCCCACATCTTGGCGACCTTTTCGGCTTCCGCCTCGGGGACGGCGGCCACCAAACGATTCAGTTCCGCCGAGCGGACGACGATGATCTCCACGCCGAGATGCTTCCGCAGAATGCCCGGATACTCCCGGTCATAGTCCTGGATCGGAACATCGTAGTAGACCCCCTGGTCGATCCGGTTCAGCCCGTCGTGATCCTGAATCGTGATCAGCTTGGAGCCGCTCAGCCGTTTCAGCACACCGAACAGCTTGATCTTCTCGACGAGCGATTCCAGGTCCGCATCCGCCGCGCCCTGCGCGGCACCGCTGCGGTACGTGGCGGTGATGAACCTGGCTTCGCATTCCTCCGCCAGAACCACGGCCTTGTCGAAGTCGGCCGTCGGACTGCCGGCTGCGGTGCAGTCGACCAGGAGGGTGGGCAATCCGCTCAGCAAGTGCAGCCGCTGAGGAAGATCGCCACAGAACAGCAGGATTCCATCCAGCTTCCCGGCCTCCGCTTTTTCGTTCGCCCCGGACGCGGGAGGCGTTGTGGGGGCGACAACGATCTCCGTTTGTACGAACTCGATCGCCGGACATCGGCTCTTGATGTCGCCGAGGATTTTGGTGGCCGCCTCCGCCGGGACGGCGACGAACACCGCTTTGAGTTGGGCGCTCTCGCTTTGGGACTGGCCGGCCCCGGCGGCGCCGGCCGGGCACGCGCTAACCGCGATCACCATCAGGCACAGGACTGGCTTCCACATGGTTCACTCCTTGACCGAAAAACTGACCGGCAGTTGCAGTTGAGGCTGCTGCGGATGGGTTGTGTCGATCACGATTTGCCCCAGTTCTCCCTGCGGCGGGCCAAGGTGGTCGCCGGTCGGGCTGCCCGCGGCAACGCGCACAACCAGCGGCGTCCGGGTGGACGCGCCGTCGGCGCTGGCCTTGGTCTGGCCCAACTCCACGCTGAGGCACTCCGGCACGACACGCACCAGCCGGTACGTGGTCGTCTTGCTGTGGGGACCGCGGGCCAGCAGCATCAGACTGCGCCGGGCCCCTGCCTGGCGGTCGATCGGCGGGAACTTCAGCAAGCCCTTGCCGCTGTCCCATCCCGGACCGGCGACGGAGACCGGACTGGAGATTCGTCCCTGGATGGGGATTTCTACCTTGGCAGCCGAGTCCAGATTGGTGCCGAGGACGATGTCCTGCCGGAACGGCCCCAGCGGCAAGCCCGGTTTGAGGGTGACGCGCAGCGAAAACCCGTTCCGCGCCTCCGGCTCCTGGGCCACCTCCTCCGCCGACAAAGCGACGATGGCAGTCTCGAAGAACGGCGCGCTGGCCGGGTCGGACAACCGGCACTCGGTGATCTTCAATGGTTCCGGCCGGTAGCCGTACACGCGGACCTCGCCCGAGGCGGTTTCGCCGACCAGCAGACCACTGAAGACGAACTGTCCCGGGACCGCTCGCACCGCAGGCACAATCCGTCCCGCCACGGCCAGCATGACCTCGGGCCGGCGCGGATCGTTGGTGAGGATGGTGGAAGTCTGATGGTACGCGCCCGTGAATCGCTTGATCGTCCACTTGAGCGTCACGGCGGCGGACTCGTGCGGCGGAATCCTGCCTCCGTCAGGCAGTTCCGTCTCGCAGACGCAGGTGCAACAGCCGCAGGTTGCCTTTCCCTGTTCGAGCGTCAACGGCTGATCGCCGGCATTGGTGAACACGAAGTCGTGCTGCCCGGCGTTGTTGGTTTCCATCTTGCCGAAGTCATGGTCTTCCTGACGGACGACGAGTCGAGGCCCGAGCGGAGCGTCGGATTCCGCGTGCAGGCTCCTCGAAGCTGCCACGGCGACGACGATCAGCGACAGCCAAGCGGTTGCAGTGCGAGCGTTCATATTCGTGACGGTTCAACCTCGAAACCGGCAATCGTGAAGTGACGATCGAACGAAAAAATGCGTCTGCTGTCCCGTCTTTTCCTCAGCACGAAATTGCTGGTGAAACACCGCCGCCGATCGTCCCGCAACGTCCGCCAGTGTTCGATAGCGGCATCGTGATACTGATCGCGTTCGATGTAACGAGCCAAGAATGCGCCCGTATTGATGAAAATCACGAGGCGTCTCCATATAGATGGCCGTCATGATTTGACGCGAAATCACTCGGACCATCATCGCGATAAACGGCGGTATCCGCGAACTCGGGACTATACCGCCAGGCAATTGACGTTGGCAAGTAGCCGTCAACAGCAGTTTGTCCGTCTTCGACCTGATCACCTCGAACCGCCGCAGGGCTGCGACTTGCGGGTCGTGCCGCCATCGGGAAATCGTTGCTGCCGCATCCCCTTCAAAATGGCCACCTGTATCGGCGACTCCCGTCAGAGGTCCGGCCTTTTCCGGAAGCCGTACTTTTGGTGGATCAGGCCACTTTTTTGGGTTACCTATGTTCCAGGACATGGGACAACGTCTATACTGATGCCGTAGGATGATGCCCTCAGGCCCCGTGGCGCCACGGGAACAGGAGCGATTGGCCTGGCTGACGTGTGCCGTGAAGGCGTGAGGGCGACGGCCGGATTGGTTCGAGCGATTGCATCTGAATCAAGGTCAGGAGGACGCGTCGCCATGTCGGACAAGCCTGTTGTCGGACTGAATTTGGTCTGCCGCTGCGACCGCTTGATGTGCTCGGCGTCCGCCGCGCCCGTGTTGGATCGCTGGGTGGATTTTCTCGAAGCCGCCGATGCCGTCCCGTTGATCGTGCCGGCCGCGAAGCACGCGGCCGACGTGATGCGGCAGTTGGATCGGGTGGATGCGTTTCTGTACATGGGTTGGTGGGATCTGGACCCGGAGAGCGACACCCACGGCCCGGACGCGGTCGACCACAACCCGGAAACGCTGCTGATCCGGATGATCGCCGAGCGGCAGTTGCCGTTCCTGGGCTTCGGCCGGGGCATTCAGTTGCTGAACGTCGCCTACGGCGGCAGCCTGCGCCCGGTGCTGGTGGACGACAGGCCCTGTCATCGGCACCTGTATCCCCAC
>CAYUFW010000236.1:7778-13232 GCA_964443915.1 uncultured Pirellulaceae bacterium | reverse complement strand
GGTGAGCGTACGGGTAGCTGGCGGAAGCCGACATCGGATTCGACGCCGTCTCCGCTCTGTCGTCACAGATATGCGAGAACCCCCCCGCTGTGATGGCGGGGGGGTTCTCGTGACTAGCGAGCTACCAGATGGCCTGGTCTGCTCTCAGGAACGTGATCAGGCGATCTCGGGGTCGATGGCGAACTTCGCCTCGAGGAGATCAGCGATCGCGTCGGTCACGGCGGCGGCCCGGCCCAACGACTGCGTGAGGTGTTCGATGTCGGGACGCGCGGCGGCAAAGTCGCGGATCGCGGCCACGGCGCCCTCCAAGGACTGGAACGTTTGATCGAGTTGCATCAGCCGTTGGGTCACAGGCTCCAGGCCGCGAGCCAGGAAAGCGGCCAGTTGCTTGGAGGAATCCGTAAAGCCGGCGGCCGCTTGGTGCATCGCCCGCTGCGACGGCAGCATTTCGCCGGTAAAGGACTGCTGCAGCCCCGTCGAAGTGTCCGCCAGACCGTTGACCGCCGCACGCAGCGTCTCCTGAGCCGCGCCCAGATCCTCGCTGAGCCGCGCTTGCAGCCGCACCAGGCCGTGGACGACGCTTTCGCCCTCGGCCAGGGCGGCCGTGGAATGCTGCAACTGGAGCATGGCCGCGGTCAGTTTTCCGGTCGTATCCTGATGTTCGTCGGCGGCCGGCGCGAACTTGTGCTGCACTGCGTCGGAAAACGTCGTGGCCGAACCTGCAAAGGCCGCGATCGCCCGGTCGGCCTCCGGCGCCAGCGCGGCGATCCGTTCGATCGATTCGATGACTTCCTGGTGCAGACTGTCGATCCGCTCCAACAGCCCTTCGGCCCGGCCGTTGAATTGCGAGATCGCCGCCAGAAACGCCTCGTGGGCCGGCAAGACCTGCTTCTGCAGCGAACGGTTCAAGACCTTGAAGGAATTCGTATGGGCGTTCACCGTGTCCTGCAGGTCGCCGCTGCTGACGCGCAGTTGCAGCGTGCTCTCGTTGATCCGGGTGACCGATTCGGCCAGCGTCTCGATGGACGTGTGATGGGTCTTGGCGGCCTCGGCAAATCGTTCCTCGACCGCCGCCCGGAACGCTGCGACCGCGCTGTCCATGCCCGTCGTGGCCCGTTGGCCGATCGGGATCAAGGTGTCGAGCGTGTCGGCGGCGTATTCGATGCCGGCCGTCAATTCCGCCAACTTGCCCGGCAGTTCGCGCAACTGAGTGTTAAAGCCCGCGTGCGTTTCCTGGAACTCGCGAGCCGCCAAGCGAATCGCCTCGACGCCGTCGCGGAGCGAGCGGATGTTCTCGTGTTCCTGGTCCGCGGCCTCGCTGACCGTCTTGGCCATTTTCTCCATGGCCTGGATGGCCTTGACGGTCGCCGCCTGCGTATCCAGTCCGACGTTGCTCCAGATGGCTGCGTCGAACCAGACGCGGGCTGCGTAGCGGACCCGCTCGACCTTGTTGCCGACGAAGTGCAGCAGCCACTGGTTGATGAACGCCAGCAGGGCGCCGGTGCCGACGCCGGCCACCAGCGGCGCGACGATCAGCAGCAACTCGCCCAGATTCTGTTCGCCAGTGTGCGAGAAGTCGATCAGCATGAAGCCCAACACGGTGATGATCACGCCCAGCAGCGGCGCCATGACCCCGGCTCGCTGCAAGAGCAGATAGTTGCCGTCGCTGGCGATCTGCGTGTCGAGTTCCTTGAGCACGTCGTCGCGGGTGAAACTGCCGGGAGTCCGCGTCTTGCGCGGGAAGTTCATGTCGACCCACTTGAGCCAAGGGATGTCGAAGACGAACGCCTCGATGTCCCGGCCGTCGCCGCCCGTTTCCAGATCGTCCAGCAGCTTGGACAGCTCGCGGTGGTGCCGTTTCATGCGGGACCAGAAGCGCATGCAGAGGAACAACTGCATGGCGAAAAACACCAGCCCGATGAAGACGACGTTCCAGTGATTGGCCCAAGGCAGCCTGGGGACCGTGAATCCGAACATAGCCGAACCTGTTCCGTGGGGAAAAACGGCAGGCGGCCGCGCCGCTGGCCCGCACCCGCGGCGAGTTGACGGATCTCAAGCGCGCTGCGTCGCACCGCTGGCTGCCCGCTTTTTTATTCTACGCCACCACTTCCCTACCGGCCGAGTTTTCGGATGGCGCGCCCTGGAACGGCGTTCCGATTAGGGGGCCTTTTCCGCCCGTGTCGGTTGAGGGCATCCGCTTCGCGCGCGCCCGTACAGGAACTCCGGCGTCCGACGAAGCCGGGCTCGTTCAAAAAGAACCGGCCTCTTTGGGGTGGACAACCTTGGAGCGTGTGCTCGCTCAGACGCTCTTGGGCTGCTTTGCCTTCTTGATCAACTGCTGCAGGCGGGACTTGGTCCGCGAGGCCTTGTTGGCGTGGATCACACGGTGTGCCCCGGCGCGGTCCAGTTTCTTCGCAGCTTCCCGAAACTCGGTCTCCGCCTGCTGGATGTCGCCCGCGGCGACGGCTTCACGGACTTTTCGAACCTGCGTTTTGACCGACGACTTGACAGTCCGGTTTCTCGACCGCTTGGTGATGTTTTGGCGAAGTCGTTTCTTGGCGCTTTTGGTGGTAGGCATACGTTGGCTTTTTCTCCCTCACAAACGGTTCATGGCGGCATGGAAATCCGGTCAATCGAGTCTAGGAGTGTCGCTGATTTCCCCCAGTTTGTCCAGACGGGTCCGCACATCTCGGTAATCGGGGTCCATTTTCGCCAGTTCCGAGAAGTAGCTGCGGGCCGTGTCGTTCAACGTCATGGCCGCAGCCAACACGCCCGCACGGTAAAGCGCACGTTTGCGGCAATTCTGTTGGCCGTCGTCCCCGGCGGCCATCTGGGCCGCTTGCCGGTAGCACTGCAGCGCTTTGGGGAACTGCTGGTGCCGTTGCAGAATTTCGCCGATTTCCAGCGAAGCGGACGCGCGAAGATCGGGGAATTCGAGGCCGGCTTGCAGCGGTTCGATGGCCTCGCGGTAACTGCCGATTTGATGTAAGCGCAAGCCCAGCTGAAACTTCAGCCGCTTGTCGTCCGGGTGACGGTGACAACGGTTGCGAAACACGTCCAATTCCAGGCGGTACGATTCTTGGCGGAGCCGTTCCACCTCGTCCCGTGCCTCCTGGGACCTCTCCGCAAGGGCCCGCTCTTCCGCGAGTTTCACCTGCTCACTGGCCCGCAGCATGTTGACGTCTTCCAGTCGTTCTACGATTCGCAGGTCGCTGCACACCTCCGAAGCCTTGGTCAAGGTGCGTTGGGCCTCGTACGTGCGATGCTCCGCCAGCAGCATATCGGCCAATTCCAGATAATTGCTTTCCTCCAAGGGCCGATTCGCGATTTCCTGCTCCAGTTGTTGACGACGCGTCAGCACCAAAGGCCGGGGAGGTCTGGGAGGCGGGGCTGGCGACGGCGATTTCCGCTGAGCCGGTGACGAGGCCGTTTCCACGGGGAAAACATCGTTGGCGGGGGCCGGTGGACCATCCTCCTCGTCCCCTTCCGGGCGGTCTGTTTGACGGGCCTTTTTGAGGGTCAGAGCGGCGATCATGCGGGCCGGCTCGGCGCTGAACGGGTCCAACGACTCCATCTGACGCCAACACTCGATGGCTTCGTCGAACCGTCCGAGGCGGGCCAACGATCGGGCGACATGCCGAGCCTCCTCGAAGTCTTGCGGGGTGGGGCGTTCAGCCCGGTTTACCGGCTGACCACCTTGCACCGGCAGGGGGGTAATCGGGGCGTTCTCGTGCAGCGTTCTTTCCATGCCGGGATTTTACCTGCTCACTACCCCGCTCGCCAAGCCTTGCAGAATCGCTCCGTTACGGGTTCAATCAGAGCATGGCCGCTTCTCCAACCGAAACTTCAGGCCGCGTTTTCTTCGTCGGCGCCGGTCCCGGCGATCCGAAACTGATCACGTTGCGCGGCTTGGAATGCCTGCGGCGGGCCGACGTCGTCATATACGACAGCTTGGTCAACTCGCAAGTCCTTCGGCACGCTCGGCCGGACGCGCAGTTGGTTCGTCTAGCCCATCAAGGGGGAACGCGGAATTGGACGCAAAGCCAAGTCAACGAGCGGATGGTCGAGTTGGCTCAACAGGGCAAGGTCGTCGTGCGGCTCAAGGGCGGCGATCCGGCGGTCTTTGCGCGAATGGCGGAGGAGACGGAATCGCTGTCCCGACACGGGATTCCGTTCGAGGTCGTCCCCGGCATCACCGCCGCCCTGGGGGCGGCCAGCTATGCCGGAATCCCGATCACGCACCGGGATGTCGCGTCCGCGGTCGCCCTGATCACGGGGCAGGAGGAGCCGAACAAAGCCGATCCATCGCTGGATTACCAGGCTCTGGCGCGGTTTCCGGGGACCCTCGTCTTCTACATGGGCGTCACCAGTGCCGAACTCTGGACTGGAGCCCTGATCCGCGCCGGGAAGCCGCCCGAGACACCGGCAGCGATCGTGCGCCGCTGCAGCTTTCCGGATCAAGTCTGCATCCGTTGCCGCCTGGACGAAGTTCCGGTAAAACTTCGCTCCCCCATCAAAATACAGCCGCCCGCGATCGTGATCGTGGGACCCGTCGCCGGATTGGCCGATACATTGTCTTGGTTCGAGAAGCGACCGCTTTTCGGCCGCCGCGTCATGGTCACCCGGCCAGCCGAACAAGTTGCGACCGTGGCCGAGCAGCTGGCCGAACTGGGTGCCGAGGTGATCGTCCAGCCGGCCATTCGGATCTCGGACCCGCCGGACTGGCAGCCCGTGGATGAAGCCCTGGAGCGTCTGGGCGGCTACGACTGGCTCGTCTTCTCCAGCGTGAACGGCGTCCGCTACTTGCTCCGTCGGCTGATTGCTGGCCGTGCCGATTTGCGCCGACTCGGCGGCGTCCGCCTGGCAGCCATCGGTCCCGGCACAGCCGACGCCCTGGCGGATTTCCATCTGAAGGCGGATTTGGTGCCCCAGGAATTTCGTGCGGAATCCCTCGCGACCGCCTTGGCTGCCGACGCCCGGGGCAAACGATTCTTGCTGGCTCGGGCAAGCCGGGGGCGGGAGGTATTGGCCGAACAACTCCGCTCGGCCGGCGCTCTGGTCGATCAGGTCGTGGTCTACTCCAGCACCGACGTCACGTCGCCCGACGAAGATGCGAAAAGACACCTGGCGTCTGGCAGCGTCGACTGGCTCCTCGTCACCAGTTCGGCCATCGCCCGGTCCCTGGTCGCGATGTTCGGTCCCGACCTTCGGAAGACCCGCTTGGCCAGCATCAGCCCCATCACCACGGCGACATTGCGGGAATTGGGCCACGAACCGGCCATCGAAGCCCAGACCTACACCATGACGGGGGTGATCGAAGCGATTCTGCGTTCGAGCCTCGCCTAAGACTGCCGCGAGCTTCGCGTGTCCCCTACGGCAAAACGTTCAAGGCCGCTGGCCCGTGACGGCCTGCTTGATCGCCCGCAGATACGCACCATTCGGGTCGCCCTTGGT
>CAYUFW010000236.1:0-7644 GCA_964443915.1 uncultured Pirellulaceae bacterium | reverse complement strand
ACCAGGTGCAGATTGCGACTACTCCGAGCCTCGCGTGCAGCCACACGCTTCGTCACGGCGTGGACTGAGGGGGCGGCACCCAAGGTTGCAGGAACCCATCGTCGATAGGCTTGTTTCCTTGGGACTCCCACCATTTCGCCCAAGCCCGCTTGTCCTGCTTGAAATCCTGGCCCGTCTTCCGCGACAAAGCTGCGCGTGCCCATTGCCGAGTGTTCTGGTTGCCATGGTCAACCAGGCTGACAAGCAATGGTACCGCCTCATCTGATTCCTGACGGGCCAAGGCAGCCACTGCCATCCACTTCGGACGGCAGTCGTAGTCGCGGTCCGCTCGGTGATAGCCGGCTACCTTCATGAGGCCGGGCAGAAGTCGCTTGTCTTTGAGCACGCTCGCCTCTGCCAGCCCCGCGCAGAGGTGGCGTCCGTATTCGCCCTCCTCCAACAGCACCGTCAAGTGCTGGACCTTTTTCTCTCGGGCAGGGGCGGGCAAGGCCGCGAGTGCGTCTTCGGTGAGCCACATTCCGCTCGCACCAAACGTCCTTGCCGTCCACAGGACGTATTCCTTGATTTCAGGGTGCGCGTGAGCGTAGGAGTTTTCGACCTCCGCCTCCGCCTTCTGTATGTCGAACGGCGCAGGCAACGGCGTCGCCTGGGCCGGTTCCGCCGCTTGGCCGACACTGTAGGTCGTGCCGAGCAACAGTGACATCACGGCAGCAATCGATGGTCTTTTTGACTTCATTTTGTCTTGTCCTTCTCGTCGTACGTCCGAGCCACGCTGGCGGCGCGAGTGACTCAACCATCTTCCCACACGCGATGCCGCCCCGCGTGGAACGTACTCTACCGCTCCCAATCGCCCTCCTCCGGTCACCGCACAATCCAATTCTTCGTCAGTTCGCCGTTCGCGTCCGTTTCCGCCCATGCGCGACCGCCGCTGCAACCCAAAAGACAACCAGAACTGGAACCGCGCAAATCCCCACGAACAGGAAAGCGATCGGCGACTGGGGATCCGGGTTCACGAAGAATGCCTGCACGCAAATATACGCAAACCAAGCACCGTACAAAACGGAGCTAACCGTGAGCAGGACTTGAGCGAAAGTTGAACGGCATGCAAGCGCTAGCCCAATCGTGACCGCGAGGGGACCGAATGCGAATGGCACGAGGAACAGCCCGGCAGAAAAGGGATCGGCTTGGGAGCACAGGAGGAGCGTCCCAATCAGGACGATGGCTGCCGTCGTCCAAAACGCCGGAACAGACCGGATGTAAGCCCGTCTAACGGCTCCGTCGGCAGCGGACGGGGGATTGGGGGTCTCCGTTTGCATTTAAGTATTGGCCCCTATCACAAGACCGATTGCACACCTTCTTCGGCCACCATCC
Organism: uncultured Pirellulaceae bacterium; assembly: GCA_964443915.1. Taxonomy (GTDB): domain Bacteria; phylum Planctomycetota; class Planctomycetia; order Pirellulales; family Pirellulaceae; genus Anammoximicrobium. Next base: position 6,273 of record CAYUFW010000236.1, on the reverse strand, counting down.
CTTACGCGCAGTTCCTGGACGCAAGGGCTATTGATGGTGCATTTTTTTTCGAGTGTCACGGGATGCCCCGTGCTTCGCGGCCGAAGGGGCGCAGTTGCCCATGTCTTGCCGCCGTCGGTGGAACGACGTAGGACCAGATCCAGGACGCCGTGCGGAGCAGCGAAATGCGCGTCCGCATACTGTACGATTCGTCCCGCGACGCGATTATGGTGTTGACGCCCCAGAGCGGTTTTCTCAACGGGAATCCCTCGGCGGTGGCGCTGTTCGGCTGCCGCGACGAGGCGGAATTCACCCGCTGTTCGCCCGCCGCTCTGTCGCCGGAACGGCAGTCGGACGGGAACGGCCACGAGGCCGTGGCGGCGGCCTGCGAGAATGACTGCGATCTGATCCTGATGGACGTGCAGATGCCCGTGATGGATGGCTTTGAAGCCACGCGCCGCATCCGCGCGGGCGAGCTGGCGAGGGGCCGCCACGTCCCCATCATTGCCATGACATCCGGCAGCCACCTGCGGCAGCCAAATGCCGGTTTCCACGAGCAAAACGTCGGTTGTCACGTATTCAGCCGGAAAACAGGGTTCCAGGGACCCCAAGCCGAACCCAACGCAGCCAAAACGAATCCCAGCGGCCCCAGCTGATCACCGATCACCGATCGCACTGCCAATTCTCGCCTGAGATTGACTGACCTCGAACCGAAAACGGGTTTGCCTCGGTCCATGGTCCGATGGAATTCGCGGCCTGACAGGCCCGAACGGGCAATTGGCGATGGTGCCGAAACAGTGCCTCCGCACATCGTTCAGCGCCCCGCCGGATCGTTGGGGCCCCTGGCGGGCCGCGGCTGGCGGGCTTCGGGGTGGCAGTAGCAGCTGGCCACGGGCGTGACGTCGGCACGTGACCAGGCTCGCTGGACGGCTTCGGCAAGCGCCCCGGCCGCGGCTTCCTGGCCCAACTTCTGAAGCGACTGCTGGAGCCCCAGCAGCGACCAGGCGTTGTGGGGATGCCGGAGCAAATCGGCACGGTAGACGTCTTCCGCTTCGGCGTGCCGGCCCTCGGCCAGCAGCAAAGCGCCGAGGGCGTGCCGGACCGGCTGCATCCACCCCGGCGGTTCGTCATACGAGAGATTGTCTTCGAGTTCGGCGGCCGTCCGCAACAACGCAAAGGCCTGTTCGGTGCGGCCTTCCCGAAAGGCCAACTCGCCCTCGGCCATGGCGCGGGAAATGGCGATCACGTTGGCCGCCGAGTTGTTGCCCACCTTCCATTCGCTGGTGAGGCCCTGGGCGGCTGCGTCGAGCGAATCGAGTTCGCGCCGCGCGTCGCTCGTGCGGCCGAGAGCCGAGAACGCCACGCTGCGTGCGAAATGCCGCTCGGCGCGGCTGAACATGCGCCAGGCTTCCGGTTGCGGCTCGGCCAGGATCTCTTCCCACTTGCTGAAACGGATCAGCACGTGCAGGGTCGTCGGCAGGAAGCCATCCGCGATCGTGACGTAGTTCTTGAGGAACTCCGGCGGGATATCCTTCTCGATTTTACGCCCCGCCGCGACGGCCGTCTGGTAACGTCCTTCCATCATCGCGGCGTAGGCGAGAAAATGAAGGTTGTGCATGAAGTAAAGGCTGTAGAAATCCGGCTTCGGGGCAACGGCGAAGTAGGCTTCGTCGGCTTGGATGGCGCGCTCGTTCGTGGCGGCGGCTTCGGCGTACCGGCCGACGCGGATGAAGATGTGCGACGGCATGTGGACCAGGTGGCCGGAACCGGGCACCAGGTTTCCCAGCCGCTCGGCTGCCGGCACGCCTAGCTCCGGCCACGGCGACGCTTCGACGGCGTGAATGTAGAAATGGTTCGCGCCGGGGTGCAGCGGCGTCTGGGCCAGCGTACGTTCCAAGACAGCCGCGATCTCGAGCGTTCGCCCCTTAGGCACGCCCTTGCCGGTCCAGAGATCCCAAGGTTGCAGGTTCATCAGCGACTCGGCATACAGGGCCGCCACGTCGGGATCGTCGGGGAACTGGTGCCAGACACGCTCCATCGCACCGGCATAGGCGCGATCCAGCGGGGTCCGGTCCTGGGGAGCCGGCCACCGGTATCTCTGGCTGACGGCAGCAACCAGGGCCCGCTCGACCTCCGATTCGTCGTCCAAGGCCGCGCTTGCCTTTTTGGCCGCCTCGGTCGCAAGCCGGCTTTGTTCCTCACCCATGACCGGGTTGTTGATGTGCAGGCCGCGGGCGTAGGCCGATCCCCACCAAGCCATCGCACACGACGAATCGATGGCGGCCGCCATCTCAAACGACCGGATCGCTTCATCGTGGTTGTAGCCGTACAGAAGCTGGAGCCCCTGATCGAACCACCGCTGCGCCGCGGCCGAACCGCACGTCACGCGGCGTGTGTACCCGCTGAAGCCGGCATAGAAACGTGCGGGGGGAGCCGTTCCGGGCAGAGGTTTTTCTTTGGGGGAAGCCTGGCCGGGCGGCTCGTCTGCCACGACGCGGAGGCCGGCAAACACGAGTCCGACTGCTAAACAGTAGGCTGCAAGCGAGCGTGTCATGGGTTTCTCCTTTTGTGCAAACGCGTGATCCTCCATAACCGGGAATAGCGGGCTCCGGTGATCGTCAGTTGATGTCTGACAAATCTTAGTCGTCTGGGGCCGCGAGGCGAGTCTTTTTGGCAAAGAGGTAGTGGTTGACGCGGCAAGTCCCAAGTGGCCGCCAGGACCGGGAAGCGTGGACTCCAGGCCCCCCACGCCGTGGATGCCGCCCGCTGTCAGGATCTTGACGCGGGCTCGCGCCCGCAACCCAAGTAGGTGCCGCGAGCCGAGCGGCACCCAAGTCCGGCTCGGCTGGCCGGACCTACCAAGATGTGCGTCGCGCGCGCATCCTACGGACTGAGAGTCTGAAGCCACGCCCTGAGTGACAACGCCGTGCGGGTCGATATAATCGGCGAGCGTGGGCGGTATCGCTGGGAAGTGCGGACTTGGCAACAGCAGCGCCGCAAGTTGGGGCGGCCATCCTGATACGAGAGGGGCGAAACATGGGCCGTGGTTCTCGAAGCAGCAAGCTGACCGATCGGGTGACGCCGCGGGCGAAACTCTGGCTGGAAGTGAACCGCCAGTACGTGTTTGGGCTGGGCATCAGCGAGATTCTGAAGGCCATCCAGCACACGGGCTCCATCAAAGCGGCGGCCCGCGAGGTCGGCAAGAGCTACCGCCATGTCTGGGACAAGATCAAGCGAGCCGAACAGGCGCTGGGCGTTCCGTTGGTCCGTACTCAGGTCGGCGGCAAGGATGCGCGGCGCAGCGAGTTGTCGGCTCTGGCGCTGGATCTGGTGCGCGACTTCGAGACGTTCCGGCAGCGGCTGTTCGAACTGGTCCAAGTCGAGTTCTCGCAGCGCCTGCGGGACACCATCGAGAAGCACTGTCGCGATTGAGACGATGGCCGCGTGGCGGCGTTGGCCCAGCGGACGAAGCCCTCTGACCTCGCCTCCGAGGCCCGCCTTGTTCGAAAAACCGAGTCTCTTATCTCGTTGCGTTGTTCGGGGTGCGGGCCCTATAATGCGCCGCCTAACGGCACGCACGTACCATTTGCCGCATCCCCGGTCGCCAAGATTGCCGTTCGCGGCGCGTGCCCAAACGCTGCCCGCCACTGCCTTGCCGGCCCAGAAAGGAAAGAAAAGATGTCTCGCCGAACTTGGTTGTTGTCGTTGGCTCTGTCGCTGTCTGCTCTCGGGACTTGCGCCGGCGAACCCGCCGCGCCCAGTCCGGCCGCCCAGGCGCCGTGCCAGCGTGTCCTGCTGGTCCGCAACGAGGCCGGCAAGACGATCATGATTACGCCCGCCGATTTCGCCAAGCTGCCGCAGGCGACCGTGCGGGACAAGATTCCGCACAGCGACGACGATGCGGCGTACGAAGGCGTGTTGCTGCACGAACTGCTGCGCGCCGCCGGAGTCACGCTGCCGGACCCCGCCGCGCCGGAAAAGAAGTTGCCGGCTGCGTTGCGCACAGCCTACGTGCTGATTGAGGCGGCCGACGGCTACCAAATCGTGTTCTCGATCCCGGAGATTAACCCCGCCCTGGGCGGCGGCCAGGTCCTGTTGGCCAATCGCGTGAACGGCCAGCCGCTGAGCGCGAAGTTCGCTCCGTACCAAGTGATCGTGCCGGGCAGTAACTTGTTCGGACGCTGGATTCGGCAGGTGACGCGAATCCTGGTCCAGACGGGCACCGCCTCGCCCTTCCCGGCGCAAGACGCTCCAGCCGGCGTACCCCAAACCGCGCAGGAAACGAAGGGACAGGTGTTCGTGGTCGGCACCGGCCCTGGCGATCCCGGCTTGATCTCGGTCAAGGCCGCGCAACTTCTCCAGCGGGCTGACCTCGTGTTCTGTTACAGCTGGATGAAGGACGAGTTGACGCCGTGGGTCCGTCCGGAAGTCGTCGAAGTGGCCTCGCCGCTGTTCATGGGCGGCCAGTACTGCGGGCAGAACCCGGACGACTTCAGCGGCGAGTTGCAGCAGCGCGTGCGGCAGACGAACGACGCCTTGGCCCAGCTCAAGAAGCGGGTCCAAACCGCCGTCGCCGAGGGCAAGACGGTGGCGTTTGCGGACAACGGGGACCCGACTATCTTCAGCCCGTGGGGCTGGGTGCCAGACCTGTTGGCGGAATTCAAACCGGTGGTGATTCCGGGAATGAGTTCCTTCAACGCAGCCAACGCCGTGCTCCAGCGGGGCCTGGCTGGGCAACGCTCGTGTATCCTTTCGTCCGGCAGCGACCTGGGCAGCCCCGATCCGCAGGGCCGGTTGAGCAGCACGCTGGTGTTCTTTACCCAACGGGTCAAGATCCAGGAACTGCTGACTCAGCTGCGGGACCGTTACCCGCCCGACACGCCGGTCGCGCTGGTCTGCGACGTGAGCTATCCCGGCGAGAAGGTCCTCCGCGGGCAACTGGGCACGTTCGCCGACGTGGTGGCAAAGGAGAAGCTCCCACTGCTGTACCTGCTGTACGTGGGCGACGCGCTGGGCGCCGGGACGAAGAAGTAGGTTGGCGTCTGCGGAACTGGTGCCCCCACCAACAGAACCCCTTCGGAGACGGTGACGCCGTGAAGATGAGAATGGCTGACTTGCTGCGTTTGTCTGTTTCCTGGAAATGCCTGCTGGCGCTGACCGCTGTCCAGACGGCAGTGCCGGCTGCAGGGGCGGACAAGCCCGTGCTGCGTTTGGCCACGACGATGAGCGTGGTCGATTCCGGTTTGGCCGCGACGATCTTGCCGGATTTCGAACGGCAGAACGGTTGCCGCGTGGACGTGGTCGCCGTGGGGACCGGCCAAGCGTTGTCGATCGCCGGGCGCGGCGACGCGGACGTCGTGATCGTCCACGCGCGGAACCAGGAAGACGCCTTCCTTGCAGCGGGCCACGCCAAACAGCGCCACGAGATTATGGTCAACGATTTTGTCTTGGTGGGGCCGGCCGGCGACCCGGCGCGGGCCGCGGCGGGCAAGAGTGCGGCGGAGGCGTTCCGAGCGATCGCCGCCGCCCGCGCGACGTTCTTCAGCCGCGGCGACCGGAGCGGGACCCACTCCAAGGAACTCGCCATTTGGTCTGCCGCGAAGCTTGCGCCGGGCAAGGAAGAGGGCTGGTATCAGTCGCTGGGGATTGGGACCCGCGCCGTGCTCCTGGCGGCCAACGAGAAGCATGCCTACACGTTGACCGATCGCGGCACCTGGCTGGCAACCCGCGAAAAGCTGCCGGACCTGCGGATCATTTTCGGGGGCGAGCATCCTCAGGCCAATAAAGACCCGGAATTGATCAACCGCTATGCCGTCATCCCCGTCGACCCGGCGGCTCATCCCGGCGTCAACGGGGCGTTGGCCGAACGGTTCGCGGCCTGGTTGCGGTCCCCGGAGATCCAGCAGAAGATCAAGCAGTTCGGAGCCAAGCAGTTCGGTCAACCGCTGTTCTATCCCAGCGCCCGCTGAATCGGGGAAACACGCTATGGACGACATCGTCCGCGGGCTGGTGCGGGCCGTGCATTTGATCTGCACCGCCGATCCGGCGGTCCTGGAGATCATCTGGCTGACCTTGTTGGTGACGGGGTTGGCGTTGGCGATCAGCACGGTGATCGGCGTGCCCACGGGCGCCGCGCTGGGTCTGTGGTCGCGGATTCGCATGCGCGGCCTGATCACGGTGCTGCTGTACACCGGCATGGGCTTGCCGCCGGTCGTCGTCGGGCTGGCCGTGTATCTGGTGTTGTCCCGTAGCGGGCCGCTGGGCTCGTTGGGCTGGCTGTTCACGCCCGGCGCG
>CAYUFW010000235.1:0-13286 GCA_964443915.1 uncultured Pirellulaceae bacterium | reverse complement strand
CCCTCCCGGAGTGTCCTGAGTTGTTCAACTGGCTGCGAACCCGATTCTCGCGTCCGAAACCCCGCATCTCGCGTCTGCGGGGCGTGCGGGTTCTGCGCGCACGCTACGACGCAGCCTCGACGGCTCCGGACATCCGCCGCAGTGGCGCAGGTCTATCGGCCGCGGGCCGGTCCGACAATTACTCCCTACCTTGACTACTTTAACGCTCCTATCAGCCCCTTGCTGGACAACTTTCACACGTATGTACGCCCGCGGGCCGAACTTCGCAGCAGCCTGAGTCGCCTTGGGACGGCCGTGAAGGTACTCGGACAACGCCTCGCGCCACGATGGCATGGGCGGACCGCCCAGCGAATCGTATTTTGACGTATCGAGAACGCTGCAAGCGGGCCGCGGTGCAGACGCACTGAATTCGGCCGTCGTGATCGGCTTGACCCTCACGTCGCGATGGCGCAGACGAAAGGTTTGTTGTAGCTTTCGAGGAAGAACCCGCGGGCATCCCCGAAGACCCGCAGTTCGATAATGAGCACGTCCGGAATGTCGGTGCGAATCAGCTTCATCGAAGCGATTTCCAGGTCAGGCAGGTCTTCAAGTCAAGTTCGAGGATCTCCGTCGGCAACCATCGAAAAACCGTCGTGTAGTCACGCCGCTGCCAAACAGACTATCCCGTCCGCCGTCCGCGATCCAGATGAGGACGCGCCAGCAGGTCGAGGAGATACTCGCCGTACTCGTTGTTGAACTCGTGAGCCAGCCGAGCCACCTGCTCGGCATCAATGAACCCCTTCCGATAGGCGATTTCTTCGAGACACGCGATCTTGAATCCCTGCCGCTCCTCAATGGTCTGCACGAAATTCGCCGCCTGCATCAGGGACAGATAAGTGCCCGTGTCCAGCCAGGCAAAACCCCGGGTAAAGCGCTCCACTCGCAACTGGCCGCGTGCCAGATACGTTCGATTCACATCGGTGATCTCCAATTCGCCGCGCGCCGAGGGCTCCAGACCGGCGGCGATCTCCACCACCTGGTTGTCGTAGAAGTACAGTCCCGGGATCGCGTAGTCCGACTTGGGCTCGCGCGGCTTTTCCTCCAACGAAACGGCGCGGCCGTCCTCATCGAACTCGACGACGCCGTAACGCTGGGGATCCTTGACCGGATATCCGAAAATGGTGGCGCCGTGCTCCTGACGCACGGCCCGCGCCAGCATCGGCTGAAAGCCCTGCCCGAAGAAGATGTTGTCCCCCAAGACCAGAGCGCAATGATCTCCGCCGATGAACTCGCGGCCGATCAGGAATGCCTGGGCCAAGCCCCCTGGATCGGGCTGTACGGCGTACCGAATGCAAAGTCCCCAAGGGGTACCGTCACCCAACAATCGCTCGTAGTTTCCGATGTCGTCGGGCGTCGAGATCAGCAGCACATTGCGAATCCCCGCCAGCATCAGTGTCGACAGCGGATAGTAGACCATCGGCTTGTCGTACACCGGCAGCAACTGTTTGCTGACCGATTTCGTCAACGGACGAAGCCGCGTGCCCGCGCCGCCTGCCAGGACGATGCCCTTGTGGCAAAAAATGCGATTGCTCATTCCACTGCTCCGCTATTTGACGTTAAATGTATCGCACCCGGGCACCGAGTGGAAATACAACGCCTCACGGAATTCCTCGCACGATCGCCGGTCCCAGAAGGTTCGCCACGCACAGGGGCAGCCGTTGCCACAGGCGGATCGCCAACCGGTACTTGCGGTTCTCCGGCCGCACGTCGCCCATGTCGCCCTGGCGCACGTAGTACTGCCACACCGCGGGATGCGGCACGGCGCCCCATTGCTTTTTGAAACGGTACGTGCCGCTATCGACCGTACTGCGGCCGAAGTCGAACGTGTGCTGGCCACGTCCGACTGCCCGTTGGAGGAGTTGCCAGTACATGTACATATTGGCGTTCGTGGAGTTGAACGCGCGCAGCGAACTCGCACTCGGCACCTCCGTCACGCCGCAGCCGTGACACAACAGTGCCGCGGCCACCGGCCGCTGGCCGGTCCGCACGACACACAACTCGGCGGACCCGGCAAAATGGCGCAGGACCGCGCGAAACAGACGCCGGCTGAAGACGGGAGTTCCCAAGTCCCGCATGTTCTGACTGAACACCGCGTAGAAATCGGCCAGCAGTTCCTCGCCGCCCCACGACACGGCAAACTCCTGCCTCTCGCCCTTGCGAATCTGGTTCCGCACGCTCGGCTTGAACGAGTCCCACAGCGCATCGGCGCGTTCGGGCAAGGCCAGCCGCAGGTGGGCTTTGCCGGCCAGCGTTTGGTTCCAGGCCGGGTGCGTTACGCTCGTTTCGTGCCGCAACTCAAGGTGCTTGACCTCCAGTTCGTCCGCCAATTGGACGGCCCGATCCAACAACGCGGCGGCGACCGCCGGATCATCGGCCATGACCCCGCCCACGTTCAGGTACGGCAGGCCCACGAGAAACCGTCCAAACAAGTGACTGGCAACCAACTCCAGCGGCAGCAGCCCCGCGACCTCTTCGCCCCGAGACGCCTCCAGGCAATAAGGCACGTGCTTCAGGCCCTCGCCGAGTACCGACAGCCAGCGCGGATGGTAGCTCAGGGCAGCCACCCGGCGGCTGTCGAACCAAGCCTCCCACGCTGGTAGCCGTTTGTGCAGCCCGGCGGCTTCCCAAACCCGAATTGAATGGTTCACTCCAAGTAGATCCGCTCGAGTACGACCGTTCGGGGCTGCCGCAGTCCGGCCAGCCCGAAATGAAAACTCTGCACCCGGGCCAGGTCTACCGGGGCAAACTCTCCGCCCCTTGCCACGGCATCCAGGTCGATGCGTATGGTGTGTCGTCCCGCCGCCAAATGCGCATGCCAGTCGAAGCGGCGTTGGGGCCGGATGACTTTGCGTCCGTCGCGAATCGACAACCTCAAATCGAGCGGCTCGCCGCGAAAAAACAATTCGCAGCGCAAAGTGCGATACGCGGACCAGTCGCGAACGACGGGAAGGAGGACGATCCAGCTTGCATCCGGTTCGTTCGGCATGAACACGAGTTCTCCCACCCAGGCCGGCTCCGTCCCGTCTGCGGCGACGCGGCGGACGGTTGCGGATTCGGTCCGCCAGCGTTCAGCCGCCCCGCGAGAGCGAAGATCGGCCAACACAGGAAAGGAGCGATAGGCCCGGAACGCATCCAGAAACACCGCTCCGTACTGATAACCGGCCCAACCAATGACGGTCACGACCACAAGCCCAGCACCCACCACTTTTTCTGGATGCACGGGTCGTACCAGTACGCAGCGCAGGACGATCGCGGCCGCAACCCCTCCCAACACACCGCGCGCCAGGTCCGCCAGGCTCGCCGTCCGGCCGACCAGGGATTGCCCCCATTCGCCCACCGCCGCCAGAGCGACGCTCAGGCCGCAGGCCTGAATGAGGGCCTCCAGCCGGTCTCGCTCCGGACCGTCGCCGGCGATGACCACGTTGAACATCATCCCTTGCTCCAGGAGCTTCGACGCCGACTCGATCAACAGATCGAACCCTTTTTCCGGCTGGAGCCGTCCGACCGCCCCAACCAGCAGTGTTTCAGCACCGAAGCCGAACCGCCGCTTGCACTCGCCTCCGTCCATCCGCCGACGGTACACTTCGGTATCGATTCCGTCTTCCACCAGCGACCGGCGGCCATCGGGAATCCCCAATTCAGCCAGGAATTCGTGCAGATCCGGACTGACTGCGATCGAGTGGTGCATCCGCCGCAAGGCCCAGCGGTCGAGACGATGATAGAGACCGAGCCGGCCGGAAAGAAATCCGAATCCGTGCAGCGTGGTCACGGTGGGGATCCCGAACCACCGGCCCAACAGGACCCCCAGCACGTCGGTCTTATAGTCGTGGGCGTGTAACACGTGCGGCCGGAACTGACGGACCTCGGCGGCCAAGCGGAATACCGCACGGGGATCGACGGGCCCCGTTTCCGGAATGTCAATCAACGATACGCCGAACCCGCGAGCCCGTTCGGGCATGTTGTATTCGGGATCGCGTCGGGGCCGCAAGCAGGCGATCTGGACTTCGTACTCCGGTCCCAAATGCCGGGGAGTCGAGAGGAGCGTTTTCTCCGGGCCGCCCCCTTTACCTCGAATCGTCCGCAAATGAAGGATCTTGCGCACGTTCAGCTGCCCTCCGCGAATTGCGTCGCCGCGAACGAGGTCAGATGGTCGTGCAACTGCTGAGCGCGAGCTTCCCAACTTTCTTGCCTCACGGACTGTTGCTGCAGCGCGGCGGTCGCCTTGTCAGCCGGACTGTCCAAGGCGTGTCGAACGGCGGCAACGAAATCGGGCCGGGAGGCGGCAACGCGAACGTACGGCTCGAACTGCCGGACTTCCGCGATGTCGATGCTGACCGTTGGTTTTCCCGTGGCTAGGCACTCGCGCAGCTTGAGCGGGTTGCTTTGCCGAATCATCTCGTCGTCGACGTACGGGAGCAGCAGGACGTCCAGCCCGGCGATCCACGCCGGAAGTTCGTCGTACGCCCGCGGCCCCACGAAATGGACCCGTGGCAGCGAGGCAAATTCAGCCGGACGGTAATCACAGGGGCCAATCAAGACCAGATGGACGTGCGGCAGTTCGGTGACGATCGCGGTCAGCAATTCGACGTCAAGTTTCTCGTAAATCAAGCCAAAAAAGCCGACTCGGGGACTTGGGATCTGCTGCAACTCCGCAGGAACCGATCGAGATTCCACCGACGCAAAGTGCTCGAAGTCCACCGCGTGCGGAAAGTACTCGCAACGAGCCGCGTCGCGATGCCGTTGCTGCAGTCGCCGTGATGCGGCCAGCACCAGGTCCGCCCGCTGGCGCATTTCCGCCTCGGCCTGCTGCAGCGTGCCGCGGTCCGCCGACGGCCAATAGCTGAAGTCGTCCGTGCAATTGTACACGAGCCCTCGTTGCCCCACGTCACCCAGCAGCCAAACCGTGTACGGCAACGTCGTCAGGACCACGGGATCGCCCATACCCAAACGCCCCAGCGTGCGCCGGATCCGCCTCGTCACCAGCCGCCGATTCACCAGCCGCAAGACGGAGTTGGCCGCCGCAGGCAGCATCGGAGGATCCAACACCCACATCGTCTCGGCGACTTGCCGCAAGCCGTTCGACCAGCTGCGCAACTTCTCCCACCCCCGCCGCCAGGTGAAACCGTCCACTCGCACCTGTCGAGTGCCCACCGTGTTGACCCACAGGATCCGCCACCGGCCCTGCAGCCGCCGCACCAGATGCTGGCAACTCGACGGATGGCGTCCCCAATCGTCCGCAAACACCAACAGGCTCGGCCGCTCAGCCCCCGTCATTCTCAGCCCCCTACTCGCTCCCGTTGACTACTGACCGGTGATCGGCGATCGGTGATCGGTGACCGGTGATCGATGACCGGTGACCACTGACTACTGACTACTGCCCGAGCATCTCCTCGTACACAGCCGCGTAGGCCCGGTGCATCCGGTCTTCGCTGAACAGGGCCTCGGCCCGCCGTCGGCCGGCCTGCCCCATCTCGCGCCGCAACGAGGGATCGCGGATCAGTCGCAGGATGGCTTCCGCCAGTCCCTCGTCCCCGCCGGCTGGTGCTAAGAGTCCTGTGCTCCCCTGCTCGACTACCTCCGCTACGCCACCTACGTTCGTCGCCACGACAGGCAGTCCCGCGTCCATCGCCTCGATGATCGTCACGGGGATCCCCTCGCTGACGCTGGTCAGCAGGAATGCATCGGTGGCACGCAACAGCCGGCTGACGTCGTGGCGTTCCCCCAGCATCTGGATCCAACGCTCCATCCCTCGGCGGCGAATTTCCTGCCGGATGTTGTCCCGCTCCGCCCCGTCTCCGACGACGACCAGACGGGTCTGCGGGCACGCCGTGACGGCGCGCGCCAAGGTGCGGATCGCCGTCGCGTGGTCCTTGATCTTGTCCAGGCGGGCCACGGTCAAAATCAGGAAATCGCTGTCGGACAGCCCCAGTTCCTGCCGCACACTGCCCCGTTGGTCCGCTGTCCCGTCATGGTCCCGCAGCGGGACGCCGTTGTAGATGACCGCAATCCGCGCCGAGGAGATACCTTCGTTGTCGATCAACGCCTGCCGGACTGCTTGCCCCACGGCGACCACCCGGTCGCACGGGCGCAGCATCACGCGATTGAACACCACCCGTTTCAGGCGGCGACGATCGGGGTAGAAACGGCCGTGTTCGTTGAACAGGATCGGCGGGCGGCGACCCCACAGTCCGGACAGCAGGCTGTAGGCAAACGGCGTATACTGGTGCGCGTGAATCAAGTCCACGTTCTCGCGCCGCACGAACGCGGCCAAGCGCCGGGCGCAGCCCAGGTCCCATCCGCTGCGGCGTCGCAGCCACTCGATCGGCATCCCCCCGGCCAGCAGTCCGTCTCCCAGCGAGCCCACTTCGTCCAAACAGGCGAAGACGAAACGGAACCGCCCGCCGAGTTGCTTGGCCAGCCGATAGGCCAGCATTTCCGCGCCACCCACATTCAGGTTGTGCAACACTTGACAGATGGTCGCCCTCACGCCACCGCATTCTCCATCACCCACCACCACGCCCAATTCTCTACCTGCCCGTCCCCTCGTTCACCGGAAACATGAAACCCCACGGATGGCACGGCAATGCCGCGGACAGGAAACGACAACGATCTCAATCTTGATCCGCCCAGCGTCGTCAGCAAGGCTCTGAGAAGACAGGCCTCTAGCGGGCGGAGCCGGCAACACACTACGTTCCCAGGCTCCGCCTGCAAACGAGGCCCTGCGCCGTTCATCCTTCATCCTTTATCCTTCATCCCCCCGCCAGCTGCCGGCGGCCGAGTTCATAGATCATCATCGCCAGCAGCAAAAACGTGTGGTTCCGCCGGTTCTCCAAGTGCTGCGTCACCACGTGCCGCACGCCGTCGGCATCGAACACGCTGCCGCTCAAGCACTCGTCCCCCAGCAAGATCTCGCGGACGGTTGGAGCCAGTTCCCGTCGCAACCAGAGTCCCAACCGCTCGTAGGGTTGATAGCCCGGCACGCCCAGTTTGGCCAAGACCTTCATTCTCACCGACGCCAGCCGTTGCACGAGTTGTCCCGATCCGACGCGCGCCCCGGTGTTGGCATTCACCACCTTCAGAAACGAGGGCCGCCGTTTGCGCAGGATGTAAGCCTGGATCGTCTCGCCGAACTTCAACTCGGGGGGCGCGGCCAACAAGAGATCGACCAATTCGTTGTCCAGGTAGGGCAATCGCGGCTCGACGATCGAGCGGAACTTGACCAGCGACAGGACCGTTTCCCGCCGCAATCGCTGGCTGATGAACAAGGCCCAAATCCGTTGCAGTGGCGGGTCGATGTGCCGTACGTCGTGCAGATCTTGCCGCAACGCCTCGCGCGCCAGTCCCGCCATCTGACGCTGCAGATCGCCGCGAAACAACGGTTGGTCGACGCCGTCCAGCATATAGGCCTGCAGGCGGCCAAACAGCCACTGCTCCAACTCCGCGTCCGTACGGATCGCCAACGCCGCAGCATCCAGCGAATAGTTGTACGCCTTCCTCATGTGCATCAACTCGCCGACATGCCCGCGCAGCAGTACCTCGATTCCCAGCTCTCGATACAGCGGCAGCGTGGGCATGACGATGCACTGCGACAAGTACTGACCATCCGTCAGGGCCACCATGTTCTCCAGATGCCGGCGGAAATCTTCCAGGAACCCCGCTCCCAAAACGTAATTGCGGTGCGGGCAGCCGACCAGGCCGGCCAGGCGTTCCGAGCACTGATGATCCAAGCTCCCGGGCATCCCCAAACAGACGGACCGGACCGAGACCCGATCGTGATCCATCACGGCCAGAATGGACCTCGCATCCAATCCGCCGGACAGCGACAATCCAAGGTGGGGAGTATCGGTCACGCGACGTTCCACGCCGCGAACGAAAGCCGCATCGATCTGCTCCAGCCGCTCGGCCGTCCCGCCGTGGTCCGGCTGCCCGTTGATCCCCGGCGTCCAGTAGCGTTCGATCCGGCAGTGTCCGGTTTCCGCATCGCTGACCGCGACCGCCGCCGCCGGCAGCACGCGGACGCCCAGAATCGATGTTTCCTCGCGCAGATAGTGCCCAAAGGTGAAGAACTGGGCCAGTCCCCCGGGGTCCGGTTCGCGTGGAACCGATTCGTCGGTCAACAGCGACCGGAGGCTGGACGAGAAGACCATCCGATCCGGGCCTGCCGCGTAATAGAGCGGCCGCGATCCAAAGCGGTCGTTCAGCAACGTCAGCTTCTGCTGCTCGGCATCCCAAACGCACGCCACAAACGAACCGTGCAGGTCGCGCAGGAACGCCGCGCCAAACCGGCAATAGCCGTGCAGCAGCAGTTGCGCGTGTGCCGATTCGTCCACCTCGCAGCCGGCACGGCGCAGACGCTGGCCTATTCTCGCGGTGTCGTACAATTCGCCGTCCATCACGGCCACCCAACGGCCGCCAGCCAGCGTCGCGGGCTGCGGCGGGCGATTGACGAACCCGAGGGTGACGCGGCCCAGGGCCAAACCGGCCTCGCTGTCCACGTGCGATTCCGTCCGGTACCAGGTGCGCTGTTGCAGGCACCCTAGCATCCGGCGCAACCTGGAGGGCAGGTCGGAGCTTCGCGTGCGTTCCCAAATGCCGCAGATTCCGGGCATGTCAGCTCGATCTCAACTGGCCAACGTGTGTCAACGATTCAACCTGCGGGCGTTTTCCGCCCACAGGCACGGAACACCAACGAAACTGGCGACGCTGGGCTCGGCGTCTCACCCCGCCTCGACCGGGTCACCTGCCGCGTCCTCCAGCTTTCTGATCCCGGCATTCTCCGAACGCGGCGGCGTCCCTCGGAATGCTCCAAGGTCATTGGCAAAGCAGCCGTCGATCCGTCCCACGGCCCATAATACCGTGTTGTGCAACAAGACCGACACGACGGCGGCCAGGGCGAGGCCGGAGAGAACGCCAAGCACGACGTGGTTGTCAAACAAAGTCATCATCCCCACCAGGCACGGGCCATGTACCAGGTAGTACTCGTAGGAGTATCTCGACGCCGTACGTACGAATGGCGTCGACGAGGTAACGTAACTCGAAATACCGATCGCGCCAACCGTGATCCCGGCATACGCGAACGCGACCGAGTGACCGCTCGCAAGGAGCAGAAGGCCCCCAGTTGCCACGAACAGCGCCCCCCGGTGCTTCCTCGGAAAAACGCTGGCAAGGGTCGAGGTCAGGAAGAAAGTCAGGACATGAATCCAGGGCCAGGGATAGCCGTTCCACTCAATCCATGTGGCCACCGCGGCGAGCAGTACTAAGTTCGTCCACAGAAGTCGCGCCGCAAGCTTGGCGACAAAGAAGGCCAAGTAACAAACCAGAAGGAGGGAAACGAACCAAGTCGGCACATTGACCAGATTGTCGGCGTGCGTGAACAGCCCCAGACCCAACATTTGCGACAGGAACTGACGGCCGTCGAACGATTTGTAACCGGTTGCCCAGACGAGCACAAAGCACGCCCCCATGGTCACCCAGTACGCGGGAAACAGCCTCCCGAACCGCTGCAGGATCCAAGAGACCGGCGGCCGATCGCTGGCGACCGCAAGAACCGCGCTGATCCCCAGAAAAACGGCGACTCCGAGTTGTCCCACGTTGAGGGAATGAAAGCTCGTCCACTCCCCACCCCCTGCCAACGACAAGACATGCTGCGCCGTGACGAGGAACATGCCGCCAACGCGCAACAGGTCCAGGCCCTGGTGACGGCCACGAGCCGCGTCGCGCGCAGGCTCAGCGGCGATCCCCACCTTTCGCGAGTCAGTGACTGAGGCCATCGGCTTCATCTGCTCATAGCAGCCCATTGCGGATCCTCGGCCACTCGACAAACGCTAATTCCCATGCCCAACCGGCCATCAAGGCCAGGCACAATCCGGCTGCCAACCGGAAGGCGAACCGCGTCCGCTGCCGCCAGATTTCCCGCCAGTTCACCACGCCGGCCGCCGCATAGATGATGATCAGGGGCATGAGCGGCAGACGGTAGCGTTCATGGCCGAATACCGCCGTGTGCGCGGCGCACACAAAGGCGAACAACAGGAACAGGAACCAATGCATGCGTGCGTTCACGGGCCGAGTCATCACAAAACCGAAAATGGCCAACAGCATCACCGCGACGTACGCACCCGCCATCAGTCCGCCGATTGCCAATGCGACCGCCCGCGGCTGGTTCCCCCAGAAACCCTGGGCAAAGCCCGCGACGATGGCCCGGTCCAGTTGCCAGAAGTTCAGAAACTTGATCAAGCCGCGCTGGGCGGTCAGTCCGGGGTGCTGGAACACGAATTGCAGACCCCGCTTCATCGCCAACTTGTCCCGCTGGCCCTGGGTCAGCTGCAGAAAATCCGGATGCTCCGCCGCCAGGACGCGGTACCAAGCCCGCTCGCCGGGCGCTTCGTCGATCGTCGCCCAGGAGCGAAGCAAGGACGTGTACTCGTAGTTCCCCATCATCATGTTCCGCCCGCCCATCACGTCGATGATCGTGAACGTCTTCTGCAGACGTGTGTTCCGCACCGCCCAGGGCGCGATCACGATGCCGAAGGCCAGCACAGGCGCGAGCGCCAGCGTCACGCGTGCCGTTCCCCGTGGCCCCTTTGCCGCCCGGAATAGAAACAGCACCAAAAACGGCGGAAACAACCACACCACGCTCCGCGTCAGCGCCGCCAGCCCGAGGACAGCCCCTGCGGCGAACAACGCACCGACACCCGCGGTGGTCAAGTGCCGCTGGATCAACCAGCAGAACAGGCACAGCCAGAACGTAAACAGGGTCTCCGTCAACAGCAGATTCCCCGTGAACACCAGGGACGGATAGAAACAGACGCCGGCCGCGGCCCAAGTCGCCGCCGGGGCGCCGTACATCGCCTTCGCCAGATGATAGACGATCAGGGCCGTCAACGGGCCGAGCACCGCCTGAACCACACGCGCCGCCGTCTGGTTTTCGCCCCCCATCACGCGGTAAGTGCCCGCCAAGAACGCCGGATACAACGGCGGCCGGATCGAAGTCGGCTGGCCCGGCGTCACGGAAAACTCGCCGCGTTCGCACACGTTCAGTGCGATCGCATTGTATTCCTTGGCGTCGGCAATGAAGATCGGCTGATCGTGAAACGAGACGATCAGCAGCAGGCGCACGAGGGCGCCGATCAACAAGACCACAGTCAGTGGGCCCCGGTCAGGGGACAAGGTGAGAACGTTCCTGGGCATAGCGCGATGCGGATTTACTTGCACTGCGATTTGTATTCAGCCCCCATTCTTGGCGCTGAAGACGCACTAGCACACAACTGCCTCCTGCCCCCTGCCTCCTGCTCAGCGGAACCAACTCCGGCTGGCGAGCCGGATCCCGATCGCGCCCAACCCAACGCCGGCAACGGCCAACACAAGGCGCGTCGCGTCGCAGACCCCGGAGCGGAGGACAAACTGGGCTGCTTCGACGCACACCGCGAAGATCAGGCCAATCAGGCCGGCCACAAGCGGCCCGCGAACCGGTTGTTGGGCAGTCGTCCACACCGTCGCCGCCCAAGCGCCGACCGGCACCAGCGCAAGGGCCGTCAAGACGTCCCGTGCCGGCTGCCAATCTCGAACCGCAAACGGAACCAGCCGCACCAGGCCGCTGGTGTACTTGAAATAGAGTTCCTTGGGCTCGATCGTAACGTCCAGGGGCAGCAGCCAGTAGATGGCCAGACCTAGTGTGTACAAACCCAGCACGGCGTCCAGTCGCCGCGGGGTCCTTGCCTGCCCCGTGTGCCGGCGCGCTCGATCGACCAGTAGCTGCCCCCATTTAACCCAGATCGCAAGTCCCGCCAGACTGCCCGCCAGGCCAACGAGAACGGGGACCAAGGCCACGCGCCCGCCGCGCGCTCCCAATCCCTGCAAGCCGACCAGCCACACCACGTAGCCGGCGGCTAGGGCCGCCATCGTGCCGATGAATCTCTGGCGGCAGGCCTGATCGAGCATGCCGATGGCCGCGGCGCAAAACCCTACGGGTAAGAACACCAACAGTTGCTCCAACGTGTCCCACCGCCGCACGACAGCGGCGATGGACAGTGATGAGCGTGACACCTCACCGTCTGGCGTGACACTGTGACCCGACTCCGGGGCCCCCACCAAGCCGGCATGGGTGAGGGCTCCTGCCCAGGCGACAAGAATCGCCACGAAAAGCACTCTTCCCGGCGGGGGCAGCGGCCGGTACTTGAATACGATGCGATACAAGCCGCTCCGGGCCGTGGGGCCGATCAGTCGCCGGCCATACAGAACGCCCCCCGCGGTCAGCAGTGCCGCCGCCGCTGCTGCCACGCAGGCCCACTCGTAAAATCGCGTCCGAGGCTGGGCTTCCGCATACGCCGTCCACATCTCCTCGCGACTCCGCCCCAGCCGCAGGTCCCCGGTCTCGGGCGAGAGAAACTCCGGATTCTCGCCGTAAACGCCGTTCGTCTCCGAGGTGGGCAAGCCCACGGGGCGGCTGCGCCCGGGACGATCGAGGCAATACCAATAGTTGCCCTCGAAGCCAAAGGTCCCGGGCGCGGTGTCCTTGCGGACGTCGACGAACCGCGTCAGCGTCCGGCTGTCCCACACCACCACGTTGTTCACAAACCGGCCGCACTGGCACAGGTCCATGTGCGGCGCCGTGTTCTCCTGCAGAATCCGCATTACCCAGCCTGTGGGACAGTAAATCGCATTGTTTCGCACCACGGTTGCGGCGCTGCCCACAAACGCCACAGCGGCCTCGCCCCCACAGAACGAGCACTCCTCGACGACCACGTCGCGGGCCTCGAACCGCTCGGATCTCGGACGAAAGAACTCTGGGCCGGTGGAACCCCCGAGTTGGACACTCCGACCGACGATGCCGCGAAACACGCACCGGGAGATCTGGATCCTGCTGCTGCCGCCTTTGACCTGCAGGCCCACGCCGCTGTAACCTTGTCCATCGATCGCACAGTCCAGGATCTTGCCGTCCTGGCAACCGATGAAAGTCAGTGCCGCAGCTTGGTTCCCGCAATGCTCCACGACGCAACCCTGAACGAGAAAGTTGTTCACGCCGGTCAGCTTGATGCCGCAATCACCCGGCCGCCCGCCCACATTGCGGACCACGACGTTCCGCAGCGTCACGTGATGCGAGGGCTGTTCCGTCCCGCCGTCATCGATGTTGATCCCGTTGGCCCCGGCGCCCTCGATGATCAAATGCGCCAGTTCGACGTGAGCGACCGACGCCAGCTTGATCCCTTCATTGCCGCCGCGGATCACGGGCGGCGCCGCCGCAATGGCCC
>CAYUFW010000234.1:0-13309 GCA_964443915.1 uncultured Pirellulaceae bacterium | reverse complement strand
GTCGCCCCGTGGGGGAACACATCGCATCCGTGCTGCCAGCCGCCGGCCTCCGAGATGGCCACGTCGCGCCGGACACGGATCGCGGTGGCAGCCAGGACGTCATCGGCTCCGCTGCGCACATCGCCCTGCTGCTGGTACGGCTCCGCAACGACGAGCAACGATCCGCCGTTGTACACAAAATCCCACAGACGCCGCTGGAAAGGCTCCGCCAGCGGCGCGGTCGGATGCAGGAGCAACACGATATCGGCTTGGGACAAGTCGGCCGTGGAGAAATCCGGCGACAGACGCAATTCGCCACCCAGACTCTCGATCAAGTGCGGCAACATGCCGAACCAGCCTGCCGACGCCTGGCCGTACTGGTCGTACTGCGGCAAGTCCCAGTTCAAGTTCCCCGTCTGGTTGGCGACGAAGCGTTTGCCCGACAGGTCCGAGCGAGCAGGCGACAGGGTGGCCGAAACCGGCAGGATGAGGGCCAGGAGATAGGGAGCGCTGGCGAGCAGACGCAGCCGCCATGCCGGGCGCTGCGAAGCCGACTCTCCGACCGTCTGTGAAGCCCCCTCGGTCGTGCGCCACGACGACCAACGGATCATGACGCTGGCGACCGCCAAGTGCAGGACGGCAGCCAATGCCGGCAAATTCCAGGGCAGGAGTTGCCGCACCGCATTCGACCAACTCCAGGGCGGCGGCACGTAGGGATGGTCGAACGTCGGCTCCGGCGCGACCGGCAACAGGGCCGACAACTCCAGCGCATGACCGACCACCAACAGATACAACAGGTGGAAGCCCAGAATGCCGACTGCAGCTGCCACCGCCCGCCGCCGTTTCGGGCCTTCCGTCGCCAACAGCCAGCCGGCGTACAGGGCCGCCATGAGCACGAGGAAGTCCACACCCGCGAACGTGGCACCGACGTTCAAGCGGACGCCGAGCAAGACGCTCCCGCATTGCCCGATCATCTCGCCGATCGAATTGGATAATAGCCAAGCGGCCGAGATCGACGAACAGGCCAGGCGATACACGGCGAACGCAAAAACGGCCAGCGCGCACGACTGGAGTACCGTCCGCTGCCGCCCGCTGCTGGTTGCCGCCAGAAACGCGGCGACTGCGGTCACCAACAGGATTTCGAGCAAACCGGACGCAGGAGCCCCCATCCCGAGAATCAGGAGTCCGAGGACGCCGAGCAGCCACCATCGTCGGCGGCCGTGCCACGGCCAAACCGCCGCTCCCGCCACCAGCAGCGACGAGTAGGTCAGCGCCAGCCGTAGGGGGTGTGACAGCAGTCCCAATGATCCCGCCGCACACCAGGCCGCCAACAACACCGCGACGGCGGCCGTCACCGTGGCCACCGAAACGATCTCGTCACCCGTCCGACGCAACGTGGAAGCAGCGGGCGCAGCCAAAGACGGACCCCGGGCATCAGGACATACGTGATCCAGGTGTTCTTTCGGGTCCGACATGCTGGCAAGCCCTCACAGTTCCGATCCGGCGCGCACCGCAGGACCGTTCGACACGGCGCTGGTCTGCTGCGTGAGTATACGTTACTGGTAGAAAACTCCGCAGCCGAAGAGGGCCCACATCGCGGTGAAGGTTTCCGTCACGGGTCGGACTGTACCGGACGTGCGGCGCGTCCGTCCCGTCGGCCGGGTGGACTCACCCGGCAGGGCTCAAATCCCGAGCGCAACAAAAAAGGCCGGACCTCCAAGAGGTCCGGCCTTTCGGGCCACAATCGGATTCTGTCGGGCCAATCGTCGAGTTTTCCGGCGTCAGTCGCCCCAAAAACTACTTCTGGATCACGTCGCCCTTCTGAACAACGTCACCCTTCTGCACCGCTTCGCCCTTCATCACGACCACCGGAGCGCTGGTTGTCACGGGAGCGCAGCAGGTGACCGGTGCGCACGTGGTGGCCGGCCGGCAGATCACAATGCGCGGACGGCAATGGATCCGCGGACCGCACGTGGTCGCCGGGGCGCTGGTCGTAACGGGCGAGCAGGTCGTCTTGGGAGCGCACGTGGTGGCCGGAGCGCACGTCGTCATCGGGGCGCACGTGGTCATGGGAGCGCGCCAGACGCGGACCCTCGGACCACAGGTCGTGGCCGGAGCACACGTGGTCGCTGGAGCACACGTTGTCTTTGGCGCACAGGTCGTCATCGGCGAGCAGGTCGTCATGGGAGCGCACGTGGTCATGGGGGCGCACGTGGTGGGGGGCGCACACGTCGTGGACGCATAGCCATGCCCCGCCAAGGCTTGCCCGCCGACCAGGACGACCACGGCCAACGCGACAAGAACAAGAATCAGTCGATACATCATGTTGATCTAACCTCCTACAAAATCTGAGTTACGGTGGTACAACGGGTTGCAGAACCCAACTCTTCTTCGGTCTCGGTACGCCCTACTGCGTGCCGCGACTCCGCAGCCAACGAGGCATCGCTGGTCTCGCCAGCTATCCGCCACCGTCGAGCCGCCTCACGCCTTCAGGCCGTGGGGGAGGGCGCGCAAAAACACTGCCCCCCCTGAACTGGCGTAAGCAAACTTTGTGCCCAAGTGGACATGATGGTCAAATTGCGGCTCAAGTGCTTACTGTCTGACGAATTACAGCTTACAGGCTAATTGATCAAATTGCAGCAACTCCATTGCACCTTGCAAGTGTACGTCACAACTTCAGTTGCAAGTAGCATAGTTATCGCAAGACAAGTTCGCGCCGGCGGGCGGATGGGTCGTTGCTCGGGCCCCACAGGACTGCGGCTTTTTTGACCGGATTGTATTATGTTGGGACTCGATGCCTTGATACTATTAGGCTGCCTGGACGTCAGCGTTCTTAGCTCGCACCAAAATTGAACGGAGGACTCCTTCATGAGACCGCTCGATGTGCTTTCCGGATGTGCTTGTTGTGGGATGGATCGGCGCCGGTTTCTGGCGGCTGGCTGCGCGGCTTGCGCTGGAGCCGCGGGGTTGCTAACCGGGCGGACGGCGGCCCGGGGTGCGGAAGACGGTGGGAAGACCCGGGTCCGAATCATCTATTCGTTGCACGCGGCGAGACAGCCCGGCCCGGATTGGCCGAACGTGGGTTTCGACTTCGGCCCGGTCATGGAACGGGTCAACGCCGAGTTGACGAAGCGATGTCCGGGTTTTGAGTTCGTGTCCGCGATGGCGACTGGACCCGAACAGGCTCAGAAGATCCTGGAAGACGACCGGTCCGCCGACATCGACGGATACCTCGTCTACCAGATGAACTGCTGGAACCGCGTGGTGCAGACGATCGCCAAGTCGGACAAGCCGGTTCTGTACGCCGACTTCCAGTTTGCCGGCAGCGGCGGGTTCCTCGTTTACACGGCCGGGTTCCTTCGTGCCAAGACACCCAACGTGGGCTTCGTGGCTTCCTCGCGAATCGAAGATCTGGCGGAGGCCGTGAAGTGTTTCGAATTGGTCAAGCGCGGCGGCACGGCCGCGGACTTCGTCGCTGCGACCGCGCGAGTGCGGATCGCCCGCACGCCGGCGCTAGGCGACTTGACTTGTACGCCGGACCCGGTGAAAACGCTCGCGCCGGAGGAATGTTTGCGGAAGATGAAGGAATCGAAGATCCTGGCGCTGCGGGGCACCAACGCCGGACCGGCGGAGCCCTTGATGAGCATTCCGATGGAGTACGTGGCGTTTGCCGAATTGAACGAAGCCTGGAAGGCGGCCGACAAGGACGAGGCCCGGGCGGTGGCCGACCGATGGGAGAAGACGGCGGCCAAGATCGAAGGCGTGGGCCGCCCGACGCTGGAAACATCGGCCGCCATGTACCTGGCCGAGAAAGCGCTCTTGAAGAAACACGGTGCCAACGCCATCACCATTAACTGCTTGGGTGGTTTCTATGGCGGGCACATCCACGCTTACCCGTGCCTGGGCTTCCACGAACTGAACAACGAAGGACTGATCGGCGCCTGCGAGTGCGATGTGCGGTCCACCGCGACCATGGTGGCCGTCACGGCGATGACGCAAGGCCGGCCGGGCTACATTTCCGATCCCGTGATCGACACGGCCAAGCGGCAGATCATCTACGCCCATTGCGTCGCATCGAACCGGGCTTTCGGCCCGCAGGGAGCCACGAATCCGTTCGAGATCCTGACGCACTCCGAAGACCGGCAGGGTGCCGCCGTCCGGTCGATCCTGCCCCTGGGTTACATGACGACGACGCTGGAAATCGCACCAGACCGCAAGGAGATCCTCTTCCATCAGGGCAAGGCGGTGGCCAACGATCCTGACGATCGGGCCTGCCGCACGAAGTTGGCCGCCGAACCGGCGGGCGACATCGAAAAGTTGTTCACCGAATGGGACCGCTGGGGCTGGCACCGCGTGACCTTCTACGGTGACCTGAAGGAACCCGTTTTTGCTCTCGCCGACGCGATGGGTTGGAAGATCGTCCAGGAGGCGTGAGCACCCGGAGGGACGCACGTCGCACTGAGGCCGTCGCAGAGGGGCTCCAACCAGACCCCCGGTTTCTCTCGCAAACTGGGGGTCTTTTTCCCTGCCGCCTCAACCCAACTGGGACGTGCAGTGCGGGCACCGCGTGGCCTTGATCGGGATGTCGGTCTGACAGTAGCTGCAGGTCTTCGTCGTTGGTTCCGCGGGCGCTTCCGGCTTCTTCGTAAACCGATTCACCTGCTTGATGACCAGGAAGATGCAGAATGCTACGATCAGAAAATCGATCACGGTATTGATGAAGACTCCGTAGTTGATCGACACCGCCGGAGTCTTGTCGACCGCGTCCTGCAGGACAACTTTGAGGCTGGAAAAGTCGACCTTGCCCAGGAGCATGCCGAGCGGCGGCATGACGACGTCGTTGACCATGGACGTGACGATTTTGCCAAACGACGCACCAATGATGATGCCGATGGCCATGTCGAGAACGTTGCCCCGCATGGCGAAATCCTTGAACTCTTTCAGCATTCCCATGTCACCATCCTCCAACGAAAGAAGTGAACAAGACTGCACCGACAAAGCGAACTACGATGGGCATCCGTCCAGGCTTCGACCAGGAGACGTCCCTCCGCTCATCTCGGAGCCTCGATTGACCAGCGGCGGCCGGGGGGCAGCCCTTTCGTAAGGGGGGATTATAGCCGGAACCACCGGGTTTTGCCCAGACGAAAACGCACAAGTCCTGAAGGCGCCTGTCCTACTTCGGCGAACGGTGGGCGTTTTCGGCGAACGGTGGGCGTTAGCCCACCGGTTGCTTTGCTGCTAGCATGGCAGCCCCAAGGAGAACCGGTGGGCTGACGCCCACCGTTCGCCCGGAACCAATGCGATTCCATCGAAGCGAGACGGCTGAGTGGGGCAGCCGCGCGAGAAGGCCCGATTGCCTACAGCGAACCGCCAAGATACTTCACCCAAAGAGTCCTCTTCAGAGAAAGGAAATGTCATGCGAGTTCAGCAGCGAAGTCCCCGTCAAGCGTGCCTGCTTCTTGCCGCCTTGTCGGTCGCGGTCCTGGCGACAGCCGTTGACGCGAGCCGAGTGCAGGCCGCCGAGCGCGCCCGAATCGAATTAAAATCGGACGCGGCTCCCGGGCAGTTGCAGATTCTGATCGATGGCCGCGAGGCGCTGGTCTATCGGTACGGCCCGCAAGTCGATCTGCCACACTACTACCCGGTCCGCAGTCCGTCCGGCAAGCTGCTGACCATCCAGCAGACCGATCCCTACCCGCATCACCGGTCCGTGTGGTTTGCGGACACGGTCGAACTGGCTGGGAAACGCAAGGCCAGTTTCTACAACGCTCTCTACACGCGCACCGATCCCAAGGATCCCCAGTCGTCGTTCCGTGATCGTGTCCGTCACGTCGAGTTTTTGCCGCAGTCGATCGAAGGCAATGTGGCGAGGCTGGGCATGAAACTCGTTTGGGAAATGGACCTGAACGTGCCGGTGTTGGACGAACTGCGGCAGATGCGTATCGTCGCTCTGGACGGCGGCGAGTACTTCGTGGATCTGACGTTCACGCTGAGGGCCTCCTACGGCGATGTGACGTTCGTGAGCGACACGGCCCACTACGCCTGGCCCTATGTCCGCATCCACCCGCAGTTCTCCGGGGATCAGGGCGGCAAGCTGATCAACTCCGAAGGCGGCGCCGGCCAGAAAGGAACGCACAACCAGCCGGCGCGGTGGATCGACTATTCGAACACGATCGAGGGCCAGGCCGAGGGCCTGACCATCTTCAGCCACTCCGACAATCCCCACCCGCACCGCTGGCTGACGCGCGAGTACGGCACCTTCGGCCCGCGCCGCGCGGACGACCGCAACGGCAAGCCGTTTGCCGTCAAAACGGGCGAAACGCTGCAGCAGCGCGTCGGAATCCTCGTCCACACGGGCGATGTCCAGTCGGGCCGTGTCGCCGAGCGATACCAGCTGTACCTGGACGGGAAGCTGTAAGCGCCCCCAGCGAAGCTCTCCGCAGAGAACCCGAAAAGAAGAAGCCCGGCTTTGCCAACAAACCGGGCTTCTACGGCCCGAAAG
Source organism: uncultured Pirellulaceae bacterium (assembly GCA_964443915.1). GTDB lineage: Bacteria > Planctomycetota > Planctomycetia > Pirellulales > Pirellulaceae > Anammoximicrobium. The sequence goes on along the minus strand of CAYUFW010000234.1, from coordinate 6,828 downwards.
TCATGCCTCGATCAATCGCTGGCTGAAGGGCGAAACTACACCTTCAGTTCGGCGTGAGCCAACCACAGATCGTGCAGGTTGCAGTAGGACAGAACGAACACGTGCTGCGCCTTGCCCTCGGCCGGCAGTTTCAACTCGTGGGCCGAGATGGGCTCGTCCTTCCACGAAAAGGTCTTGGCGCCCAGCACCTCGCCGCACTCGGCCACGACCGTGTGGCGGACAATGTAGTGCTCTTCGGACATGCCGTGCTTGTTTCGCAGGTTCACGACCATCTTGTCGCTGGACTTCTCCGCGGCGATCAACGGAATGTGGCTGCCTTCCTTGCCCTTCCACACGCCGGGATGCTCTTTTGTGTAAATGATGTTCTCTGGCAGCTTGCCTAACACGCCAGCCGCACACTCGACATCCGCGGCCAGAGTGCCCGGGCCGGTTTCGGCAAACAACGGAATCAACGCAGCGCCGGCCGGAGTTGCGGCCAGCAGTTTCAGAAATTCGCGACGTTCACTCATCATGTCCCCTTTCCTGAAAAACATGGAGATCGGAAGTTGACGGGTACTCGATTGCCTTATAGTCAGGGGGATAGCAGAAAGCAAGGTTTATGAGTTGACAACCAGACTTCGCCACGGCCGACGGGATTTCGGACGGCGCGGCGCAGAGATGCTTTCCGCCGGCTCCTTGCTTGTTGGGGGATGACTGACTTAGGATAGATGGGACTGCCAGCGTCGGTATACGGGCCTGTCTACGAGATATCCGGAGTAGAATAAACCATGGCGAGAGCTTTCCGCGTCTTCGTGGGTGCCCACGCGACACACGCCTTGTCGGCCCGGATCTCCGCCGCCGCATCGCTGTTGCTTTTCTCCGGTCTGATATCGGCCGGTCTGCACGCCGAACCGATCGAAGTCGAGTCGGTGTTGCTGGCGCCGATCCAGGAGGTGGAGGTCCCGGCGCAAGAGGCGGGGCCGCTGCAACGGATGGCCATCGCCGAAGGGGCGATGGTCAAAAAGGGTGAGCTGTTGGCGCAGATCGACGATACCGACGCCAAACTCGCCAAGACCCGCGCCGAAATCGAATTGGACAACGCGCGGCGGAACGCGAGCAACGATATCAAAGTCCGCGTCGCGGTCAAGGCAGCCGACGTCGCCGAAGCCGAGTTGCAGCGCGGTTTGGAGTCCCAGAAGCGATATCCCAAGAGCGTTTCGGAAACGGAGATCGATCGTTTGCGATTGACGGCCGACCACGCCAAGCTGCAGGTGGAGCAGGCCAAGTACGATTTTGAGACCGCGCAACTGGCCCTGCGCGTTCAGGAGAACCAAGTGCAGCAGGCCGCGCGGCAGGTCGAACGGCGGCGAATCCTGGCCCCCGTCTCCGGCCGAGTCGTCCAGCTTTTTCGCCAGCAAGGCGAATGGATCGAACTCGGACAGCCGCTCGCCAGGGTGCTGCGCATCGACCGCCTGAAGGCCATCGGCTCGCTCGACGCCCGGCAAATGCGCGGCGATCCGACCGGCCGGCCCGTCAGTCTCAAGGTGGAGACGGAGACGGGACCGGCCGGGTTCCCCGGCCGCGTGACCTTCGTGCATTCGGAAGTCAACCCCGTGAACGGCCAATTGGACTTCTGGGCCGAAATCGAGAACCCGAACCTTCAACTGCGTCCCGGCGTGCGCGCGTCGCTGAAGATCAACGACCTGCCGGCCGAAGCCAAGTAGCGTCTCAGTTCGTAGGATGCGCGCGTGACGCGCGCATCTTTGTAGGTCCGGCGAGCCGAGCCGGACTTGAGTGCCGCTCGGCTCGCGGCAGCTATGTTGGCTGCGGCCGCAGGCTGGGACAGGCTGATTCCAGTTCGGCTTCCAACCGTTTCACCAGCAGCGTGGCGTAGCAGCCGCGCGGCAGGGTGAACGCCAGACTCAGCTTCTTCCGTTGGGCATACAGTTCGTCAGGCTCCAATGCATGGCTCAACTGCTGCGGGAGGAACATCGCTGAGCGGTAACCCTTGGAGAAGAACGTATCGCGCGGGTACTTGATGCGGATCTGCCGCAACTCGATGCCGGACTGGCGCAGCGTCTCGTCGAGCAAGTCGCGGATCGGGCCGGGCTCCGGTTTCAGGCGTGCGGACGGCAGCGGCAATTGGCAACCGGCCAGCGTGGCCGCTTGCCGCGGGTCCGTTTCGCGAGGGTATGCCACGGAAAGAAGCCGTAGTGGCAGTACGCCGAGTTGCTCCGGCCGGCACAACGTGCGCAGGTAGCGGTCCAGTAACTGGTTCCACAAGTGGCTCTGGAACGCCGACGCGTACAGGCTCCGCAGATCGATCGGCAACCTGGCCATGGCGGCGCGAAAGTCGCCGGGACGATCGGCCAGAAAAGCGACGATGCGGCGGCGATCCGGGTGAGACCTCCGCGTCAGGCAGACCGGCCAGTCTCCCCAATGGTCCCGCAAGAACGTCTTCTCGTCGACGTCCGCCGGGGTGTCGTGGTCGTTAGGGTCGGCCAAGGCCAGCCACAACGCGCGTTCGTAGTCGCCGCGGCACCAGGGTTCGGCGATGAACTGCCCGGAGTGCCCCACCGAACCGAATCGCTGGTCGTCGAAGTAGTTCGGCACGCCGTGACTTGCCAACGCCGAGAGGACGCTCTGGCAATGATCGGCTGCCGCCGCAGCCAGGTCCCGCAGCACGACAACGAACCGATTGCCCAGCACGTCGCGCGCGTGGAAGGGCCGGGGCACCTGGCCGAGATAGGAGAGATCGAATCGCGCTTGGTGCAGGTCGCGGCGCGGCCCCCGCTCGATGGTCAGGTGTTGTTGGGTGACGCCGTGGAAGTCCTTCAAGCCGCCGTACGAGACGCGCGGGCGTTCGAGACGCCAGCACTCCAGAATCGCCTCCACCGCTTCCGGGGTTCCCAGCCAGCGTTTGCTCAGGCGGTAGAGTGCAAACGGTCCTTCGGTCGGCGCGACGTCGGTCAGCTCCTCGACCTGGAAATCTTCCGGGATGCGTTTTAGTTTCATGGACCGGACCGCCCTTTTTGCGCTATCATCCGTGCCCCGCCTCTGCCGTCCGTGCTGCCAGAGGAAGGACTGAATAGCACGGATGGCAAAGCCGGGGCACGGATGAGAAGCTCAAAGCCGCGGAATCGAATCAATGTTGGCTGTCTCGCTCACGGCCTCTGGCGTCTCGCTCGCTTCCGGGATCGGGGCGGGGACTTCTTCGCCCATGTTTCCCGCCGCTCCTTCGGGCTGGTGAATCATGGTCTGGCCCGGCGGCACCTGCAGCATCCGCTTGATCTGGTGCGAGGGCAGCGTGCCGCGCGGCAACTGGCCGTAGACCGGCAGCGCGTAGTCGGGCAGTTGCAGAGTCGGCGTCGGCTGAGCGTGCTCGTCGTACAGTTGCGTCCAGAAGCCCTGTTCGTCGACTTGCAGCAATTCCAGATCCAAGAACAGGCCGATGCGATCCAAGACGTACCGGACGTGCGAGCCGGCCAACTGGCTCAACGATTCGGTATAGGCCCCCTGCGCGTCCAACACGTCCTGGACGCGGATGCCTTCCAGCCCCAGCCGCAATTGCAGCATGGTGCTGATGCGCCGCTCGTACGCCAGTGCGGCGCTGGCTACCGCGATCTCGTATTGCTCCCGGTCCAAGGACAGGTTCCGCAAACTCCTGCGAACATCGAACTTGATCTCGTCCTCTTTGTCGATCAGCGTCCGCAGCCCCGCGTTGTAGTCGATCAGCGACTGGCGGAAGCTGTTCCGCTGGGAACGCCGGTTCAAGGGAGCGTCGAATTCCAGGGCCAGCTGAGTCGTGCTGTCGTCGAACGTAAAGTCGAAGGGCCGGTTGTAGCCGCTGCGGGTCCTCAGCCGTTGGCTGGCTTGAAGGTTGAGGATCGACTTCAGGTCATCGCCCTGGAACTTGATGTCTCGCCAGCTGTCGGCCAGGCTTTCTCGCTGGTTCATCAAGTCGTAACGCAGCGTCAGGGCCGTCAGCATGGCGTCATCCATCTCGATTTCGACCGGCGTCAAACCACCGGATTCCCGAGCCAGCGCCTGCTCGCTCTCGGCGATCAAGCGGTCGGCATCGGCCAGTGCCTGCCGCAGCGCGGCCGCGGCGTCTGCGGGCGGCGGAGGCAGCAGCCGCTGCAGCTGCTGCGTCTCGGCCTCGGTGTCCGCCAGCAGCGCCGTAGCCGTCCGGACGAATTCCGGGATGCGTTCCAGTCCCCGGCGGACACGGTCCAAGTCCTGCAGCGCACGCTCCGATTCGCTGAGGACGACGACGGCCTCCAGGTCGGCCTTCAATTGCTTGTGACGCCGGCCCAACTCCTCTGCGCGTTGACGGATCGCGCTCAACGGGGCAGCATCCCGGCTCGTGCTCTCCGCCACGCGGAGTTGCCGCGAGATGAGCACCAGCAAGGAATCGACCAGGTCCATGGTCCGCTGGAACACCTGCAAAGGAGACGACGCCGGATCGGCGGTTTGCTCGCGGGCGATCGCGTCCCGTTTCGCCTGGACATCCAGTTGGGATTCCGCGGCGGCCAGTTGAGCCAACTCGAGCTGCAGGACGGCGATCTGGGGCGATTCCTGGCCCAAACGCTGCCGCAACCGCTCGACCAGCAGCATCTTGCGGACCAGGTCCACCGAGACGTTCAGCACCGCGCCGCGTTCGGGCGACGGCTGGGACCGTTCCTTCATCAGGTTTCGCCGCGCCCGGCGGACGCGCTCGGCGACCGCCATCAGTTCGTCGCGGAGCGTCAACTGTTCCAATTCGGTCAGGTCCAAGTTGATCGGCATTTCGGTCGGCAAGCCGATATCGATTTTCAGCTGGTCGAATCTCTCCTCCAGGCTGTTACAGCTGCCGATCAGCTGTCGGCGGCTGGTCAGCGTGCTCTGCTCGAACTGGTCCACCTGGAACCGCGGCAGGCGCCCGGCACGGTACTCGGCTTCGCCTTGCTCGAAGCCGCGCAGGCGGCTGAAGTAGTCCTGCGTGTCGATCTCAATGCCGCGGTAGGCAAGAAGCAGGTTGTAGTACTGCCCGGCCAGTTGCCCGAACAGGGTCTTGCGGAAGCGGCCGAAGTCGCGGGCCGCATACACCACGTTGCGTTCCGCCTGCGTCAGATCTTCCAGGACGATGTCGCGTTGAAAGACCGGCTGGGAGACGTCGAACAGCAAATCGGACCCGACGTCCGCCGCGAAGCCGCTCGGCCCGTTGAAGGTGAGCAGCACCCGGTTGGCAAAACTGGCCAAAAACGTGCCGCCCGTGGCCAGCACCTGATTGGCCGCGGCCGAGGGCCGGATGTTCAGCGCGCTTTGCCGGCCCACGGCAGCTGGCTGGTCCAGGTAATCGACGGTGGCGCGGTTGCCGCTGGCGGCAAATTTCAGGTCGTAGTCAAACCGCTCCAGGGACAGGGCCAGCGCCGCAACGTAAAGTCTCTCCTTCCGAGTCTGGTACTCGCGGCTGTTGATCAATGCCAACTCCATGATGTCTTCCAGGGACAGCCGTTGCGCGCGGTCGCGCAGGTCGTCGCCCGGCTCGCGTTCGAACGAGCGGCGATACTCCTCCCGCACCGAGGCGAATTCCAGCATCCGCCGCAGGCAGCCTTCCGGAAGCGACTGCCATGTCGCCTGCGGGATCGGCAAGATCCGCAGTTCCTCCATGGAGATCCCCAGGATCAGCGACAGCTGCTCCATGTCGATGGCCGAGATGTCCCGCGACGGCGCCGGCGGCGGCTGGGCTGCAGCCGCCTGGTACGCGACCTGCCGGAACAGGCTGGAGGTCGTGGACGTGGGGTTTTCGGCGTGGGCCGCGAGCGCCTCCGCCGAATTGCCGCCGAACCGGCCGGGCTCCCGCGGCGGCAACTCGGGCAGCCTGTAGGCGTACAGTTGCGGTGCAGGCACCGGCAAGAGAGGGTCGTCGGCAGGTGTCGGGTCGAAGAACCGGGAACGAGGATCCGGGTAGACGGAGAACGTCGCCGGCAGCTGCCAGGGCTGGCAGGCGGACTTCTCCTGGAGAATGGCCGTAGCATCCCGGTCGGCCGCCAGGCGATACCGCGTACGGCTGCAACCGACGGCCGTCACTACCAGACACCAGCAGCACAGGGCGCGGATCAGCACCGCACCGGCTCGGTTTTCCGCCATGAGTCCCAATCGTGTTTCCTTGCGAGGCGTTGAGAAGCCGTGCTTCGGCGAGGAAGCCGGGTCTCTTTCTCCGCCTACGGTTTGCGCAATCCCGACAGACAAAGCGATGGTTACCGTTTACTGAATCGGTAAGCTCGACCCCAACGTGCAATGTTTCCAGCGGACTCTCTGCAGCCAGCACTGCTAGCAGCGGAAGGCGGGCCAGACGCGCAATCTGGGGGTAGTGGGGTCTTTTGAGTGACACGGTTGGTCCGAGCCCCACGGCGGGGCGGGAGTTTGGCACGGAAAATGAGCGAGAACGATACGCAATCCAGTGTGGAAAATACAGCCATCGCAGTCCCGAGTGGCGGAGTAAAGCGTATAAATTCCCCGATGGCGGAAGTTTCTGAAGACGGAACGTTTTCTTACGAATTCGCCTTGGGGCCTCCCTGTGGCGATGAGTCGCCAGTTGGCGTGGATTGGATGGTTTCGTACTTAATGGTATTGACTGACGAGCTTTTGCTTCAGGCCAACCGACATGGTCCGTTACACAATGCGCGGCTGAAGGTTGATGAGTGTTATCTGTACAACGACGGGATCAAGCGACTCTGGGTTAGGGTTCGCCTGACGGCTCGTGAGTCGCTCGATGAACCTCGAAGCCAGAACTGCCATCGACCGCAAGAACGGCCTTGATCGTAACGTTGCGAAATGCCAGCAGCTAGCGTGGGGGCGCGACCG
>CAYUFW010000233.1:0-13406 GCA_964443915.1 uncultured Pirellulaceae bacterium | reverse complement strand
ATCGACAGCCTGATGCGGCTGGAAGGCGACATGCGCTACGGCGATCTGCTCGAACGCACCATTTACAACGCCCTGTTGGCCGCCAATTCGCCCGACGGACGCTGGATCCGCTACTTCACGCCGTTCAGCGGCGACCGCACGTACGACACCCGCGACTTCTTCTGCTGCTGCGGGAATTATCGCCGGGCCGTGGCCGAGTTGCCGCAGAAGATCTATTACCGCACGCCGGAGGGCGGAATCGCGTTGAACCTGTTCAGCAACTCGAAGAAGGCGTTCGACGTACACGGGCAGACGGTCACGATTCTGCAGGAAACCGCGTACCCGAACGACGGCGAGGTGAAGCTGACATTCTCGACCCAAAACAAGAAAGCGGCTGCGATCCCGTTTCAATTCCGCACGCCGCGCTGGTGCGAGCAGATCACGCTGCGGGTGAACGACGAAGCGCCGGTGACGATCGAGCCGCTGAAGCAGAAGCTCGGGTTTCACGTTCTGAAGCGGACTTGGCAGGACGGTGACGTGGTGAAGATTTCGATGCCGATGGCGTGGCGACTGGTGCGCGGCCGGGCGCTCCAGGACGGCCATGTGGCACTTCTGCGCGGCCCCGTGGTGTATTGCATTGGCAAAGATCAGAACGCCGAACTGCTCAAGAAGTGCCCCGATCCGCGGAATCTGGTCGTCGACCCGGCGTCTCTCGGGGAACCGGTGAAAGACGATTCGATTCGCCCTGGCGGCTTGAAGGCCGTCGCCAAGGCGTGCCTGAATCCGGATGGCACGGGCGAGAAGGCCGAGGTCACGCTGACTGAGTTCATCGACCCCAGCGGGCAGGAGGTGTACTTTCGCGTTCCGAACGTGGCGGACACGTCACCAGTGCGGATCATGGACGACGAGATCGTGTCGTGGCCGAACGAGTTCGTCAACGCGCACGTACTGAAGGCGTTGTACGGGCCGAAGGCGACGGGCGATCTGGAAGCGGTGTTCGAGATCCGCGGCGACGTCGTCGCGGACTTGGCGGCGGACTACGTCAACCCCGGCGGCAAGACCGGCGTCGCGGCGGAATTCCCCGACGCCACGGGCGGACGTTGGGCGTTTTACAGCTGCAAGAACAGCGGACTGCTGTCCCCTGCGGCCGCTGGCGATGTGAAGCCGTTGAATTCGCAATTCAAGGCGTTCGGCACGCCGCTCGGTTACGCCTACGGGCTGGAGAACCAGGGCGATCAACTCGGCTTCGTGTCGGACTACGCCCCCAGTGACCGGCAAGAGGACGCTTGGCGGCAGCACTACACCGAACAGATGTTCGACCAGGTGCTTTCCGCCGCCGAGCGGGAGCAGTTCCTGTACACACATCCGATTGCCGACACGGCGAGCTACAGCGTGTTCCGCTGGACGCCGTCGGCCGGCGTGCAGAAGAAGGACGTCACGCTGTGCGGCACGCTGTTCTCGAATCTGGGCAACGGCGTCGAACTCCGTGTCGTCCGCTGGAACGACGACCCGCGGCACGAGATCCTCGGGACGTTCAACACCAAGGATCTCGCGGTCGGCAAGTGCGGCACCGCCGAGTTCGTCCTGCGGCTGCCGCCGGGCGGGGTTAGCAAGCACCTCGACTTCGTCCTACACAACGCCGGTTCCCACACCTGCGACGCGACGGCCTTGAGAATCCGAGGGTACACCAACGAGCAGCGGGCCGCTGCCCAGACCGACGTGACGGAAAAGGTGCAGGCAAGGTTCCACAACCGCCTCGTCACGCCGCTGGGCTCCTACGCCGAACTGTTCGGCGAAGCGGCGCCCGGCGGCGGCAAAACGCTGAAAGTCAAACTCCACTACTGGCGGGACGGCGTGGTGAAATACCTCGAATTCCCGCAGGACTCGGCGCTGGACTTGACCGGAAGATAGCACAGCATCAGGCCTGCCGGCCAAGGGTATGGAACATCCCCAAGCGACTGCAAGTGCAGGACGACCCGTTGACCGCGTATCCCGTGACTGCCTACGAGGTCCCGCCGCCTTCAACCAGGTAGGAAGCTGACTATGGCGATCAAGCGAGTGCAGAAGAAGATCGACTGGACTTCGGAAGACCGGGCTCGGCATCGGGCGATCCGGGAGACATTCAAGGACAAGCCTACCCTCGAGGAGTTGATTGCCCGCGGCGAGTTGAGCGGAAACCCCGTCACCTTGGGCGCGTATCTGAACTTGCGGCTGCTGGTCGGCAGTCTTCGCAAGCTCCGTGAGGAAGGGCAGCTGAGCCTGTCGGATGTTGCCCGGAAGTCAGGCATGGACAAAGCCATGCTCAGCCGCCTGGAAAACGGGCGCGTCGCCAATCCAGGGATTGAGACGATTTCCCGCTATCTGGATGCGTTGGACAAAGTGATCGAATGGCGCGTGGCGGATGCGGCTCCGCGCGTCACGAAGCGCAGATCCTTACGCCGAGCGGAGGTAGCCGGGTAGGGCGGAATGTGCGGCTTCGCTACGACCACTCACCGCCATCCCACGCGTTACAGCCTGGGACGCTGGATTGGCGGGTCGATCAGGGCGTTGGCAGCGTCGTTTCCGAGGAACCGTTCCCGTTCTGGGTCCCACTTGAGCTTCGTGCCCACTTGAATGGCGATGTGGCCCAGGTGTCCCAGCGACGTGACGCGGTGGCCGACCTCGGCCGGTTCCAAGGTCTCGCCGCGGGACTTGACGCAGTCGATAAAGTCCTGCTTGTCGGACTTGACATAGAAGCGGATGTCGTCCGGGCGAAGGGCCGGCGCCGGCATCAGTTGCGGCGGCGATTTCGACCGGCTCTCGCTGAAATGGAGGAAACCTTCGCGGCCGTCAAGCTTGACCTTGAGCAGCGGGTATTCCGCATAGACCCAGCCTTCGGTCCCTTCGACTTTCAAGTACGGCTTGTCGGTCAGGTAGGTCCATTGCACGCCGTTGGCAAACCGCATCTTGACCTCGAACTTCAGGAGCACGTTCCAGAAGCTGTCGGAGGGCGGATATTCTCCGCTGGCTTCGATCTCGACCGGCCCGGTCCGCTCCAGTCCCGTGGCGAAGGCGGCCCCGTCGTTCCAGTGCGTGGTCCAGTTGGTGATCATGCCGTCGCAGTAGAACAGGTGCCGCATCCAGCCGGGCCGCTCGTACGCCTTGGGCTTGTGGACGCGGTACTCGGTGTACGGGGCCCTGGGCGCCGGACCTTGCCAGCGCTCGTAGTCCAAGTCCGGAGGCACCGCCATTTCGGGCTGCGGCGGACAGCCGACGTCGCTGCCCGGCACGCCCACGGTGACCGTCTGGACCTTGCCGATCCGTCCGTTGCGGACCAGTTCGGCCGCCTGCACGATGTGCGGGTAGGACCGCAATTCGCTGTCGACGCGGAACACGCGCTGGAGCCGCTGGGCTGCGTCCACCAGCTTGCGCCCTTCGCCAATGCTGCGCGTGATGGGCTTTTCCAGCGACACGTCTTTGCCGGCCTCCATCGCCGCCAGCGCCATCGGCACGTGCCAATGATCGGGTGTGGAGATCATCACGGCGTCGATGTCCTTGCGCGCCAGGAGGTCTTGGAAGTCCTGGTACGTGTCGCAGCCCTTGAAGGAGCCGCTGGCCGCGTTCTTGGCGTAGCCCTCCTCGACCTGCTGCTTGGCGTTGGCCATGCGCCACGCATCGACGTCGCAGACGGCCACGACCTGGACGTCGGGCATCCCCAGGAACTGCCGCAGATTGGCGTACTTGGCTTGACGCCCCAACCCGATCATGCCCACCGTGATCCGCTCGCTGGCTGCGGGCTTGGCGTCCGCCCCCAGTGCCGAGTCGCGGATGACAAGCGGTGCCGCACAGGCCGCGGCGGCGGTCTTGACGAACTGACGGCGAGTGAAGCGTGGAAGGATCATGGCAGGTCTCCTTGGGATTCGCAGAACGTGGGTAGCGGCAGTGTCGCCTTTCGCTCCGCGACCGGGCGTGCTTTCGCGGAGCGAACGCCGACCATCACAGCAGATCCTCGATCCGTCCGTAGTTCTTGGCGTTCAACAGGTTCTCGTTGTACGGCACCTGGCCGCTGGCGGCGTCGAGGATGTCGCGGTCCATGTAGTATTCGTTGTGAGGTTTGAAGCCGGGGATGGTCAGGACGTTGACGAACACGTCCAGCCCGCGGTGGCCGGTTCCCGGCGGAATGTAGATGAACATGCCCGGCTCGAGCGGATGCTGCTCGAACCGTCGCAGATCCCGCAGGTCGGGGAATGCGAGCAGCGACGCGGAGCGGCCCCAGGTGTTCAACTGGTACGCCTGCGGATCGAGCGTCAGATACATTTCGCGCTGGGGAATGCCGCCCGCGGCGCCGATCCCCTTGGGTGGATGAAAGTGGGCCGGCGAGGTTTCCTTGGGGATGTTCACCACGTGGCTGTTGACCCAGTTCAGTCCGTCATCCGTCTCGCCGGGGTAGTTGTAGAACCAGGTCAGCGGCAGACGCCGGAAAGGATCGAAATCGGGATTGCAGCCGCCCGCCGTGTCGGCCAGGAACCGCAGCCGCCTCACGGCCGACACGTGACTGGTCTGCCTCGCCACGTTTTCCATTGTCAGGCACGTGAATCGGCCGCGCACCCGGAGCGATTCCTCGCCGCAGACGATCAGCTGATCGCCCTCCAGGACCGGCTCGAACGAGTCGGCTTGCTTGGTCGAATAGCCGTCGTTGCGATAGCGGTGAAACAGCGCGTCGAGCGTAACTTCGACGCCGGGGTCGCTGGCCCAGGGCCGCGCCACGTGGTCCAGTTTCCAGAGTTCTCCGGCAAAGTCGCCGACGAAATCCTGCCCTTTCCGGCGAGCCAGAATTGCCTCGACGGGAACGCAGGCAGCGGGCGAAAGAGAGGAACGGCCCGCCTGCAACCGCTCGAGCATCTCGACCCACGCCGGGGCGATCGGGTCGGGCTCGTACTCGCCCGGCAGCGGCTGGCCGTCGCCTTCTTGCGTGCGGTATCCGCGGGGCAGGAAGACCTCGCCTTGACCGCGGTAGATCCAGAACACGCGCATGCCGCCGTGCTCGGACCGCAATTCGCACGGGCCATCGATGGCGACGCGCGCCAGACGCAGGCCGGGATTGTCGGCCTCGAAAAACGCCCGCATGTCGGCAAACTGCTTGTCGTCGTCCATGCGGCTGACGCGCACTTGGCCCATGAAAACAGCTCCTCGATCCGGATGGCGGCGGTGCCGTGCTGCCCTGTCACCGGGCGATTTCAGGACATCTCGACTCGTCGCAAAACCAAGTGGGGGAGAACTGGACACAATCGAGCCGATTACACGGCAACGGGCTTCAATATGACAATACGCCGGCGGCAGTCAAGCTTTGCTCCGGAGAAAAGACGGTTGACGGCCTCCGTTCAGGCCGCCAGTGTGGAACAGCCGGGCCCAAGGCTGAAACCGCGCCTGGCGAACGGTGGGCGTTAGCCCACCGGTTTTCCCGAGTGTCAGCCCACCGGTTTTCCCGAATGTTTGCCCACCGGTTTTCTCGAGAGTTGGCCTGCTGGTTTCACTGCTCGAAGGCGGCGGCCAGCCGGTTTCGCAGGTCCAGTCCCACGCGCTGCACTTCGTTTTCCGCCGCGATCAATTCCGACTGAGCGGCCCGGATGCTCCCCTGATTGCGGTCGAACAGAGGCAGCGGGACGACCAATGCCAAGTCGGCGACCGTGTTGTAGCCAAGGCTTCGTCGTCGGTCAGGTTCCGGCCCACTTCTTGTCTTGGCTGCGAGCAGGGAAGTCAGCCCCTGGAAATGGCACCGGATCCGCCAGATGCGCCACAGGATCGCAGTCCGGCCGGCCGCTCGTCTCTCGGGCCAACTGCGAGTCAAAACTCGATCACCATACCATCTTGACCGACCTGCGTTTCGGAAAAGATCTCGCGGACGGACTCGACGCCCGCAGGAAACGGGTCCGCCTCGCGGGCCAGCGGGTTGATGTGGACGAGGACCAGTCGGCCGACGCCCGCTTGCCGCGCCAAGCGGGCCACCGGTGTCAGGCACGAGTGCCCGGTGAACTCCGCCCGCTCTTCCCAACCGTCCGGAAAGAAGCACTCGTGGACCAGCAGGTCGACATTGCGGATTTCGGGGATGTACGACGCATCGGGTGCGGCGGTGGCGTCGGTGACGTAGGCCAGCGAACGTTGCGGCCAAGCGATCCGATAGCCGACCGACCCGCCGGGGTGTTTCAGCGGAAACCAACGCACCACGCCCCCGTCGGGCAGCGTGACTGGTTCATCGAGCGGACGCCAGGCAAAGGACGGACGTACGGGGAACAGGAATTGCGAAAACAGGTGCTCGTCCAGGGCCTGCAGTTTCTCCGCTTCTCCATGTACGTCGATGCGCTCCATCGGCTTGTCGTACAACAGGCCCAACAGGTACGTCAGGCCGACGACGTGGTCCAGATGCACGTGCGTCAGGAAGATGTCCAGCGTGCGTGTTTCCAGCAGGTCCCGCAGGCGGTGCATTCCCGTGCCGGCATCCAAGACCAGGCCACATTCGGGCAGCATCAGACAAGGCGTATCGCGGAATTCATTCGGATGGTATCCGGCCGTGCCGAGCAAGTGCAATCGCATGGCGGTCGTCTTTCACTTGCGGAGCGTGGAAATCCAAAGGAACGGCTTTGCGGCTTCGTCGATCCGCAATTCGCTTTTCAACTGGGCCTGATTCACCAAGCGATCGACGATGCCTTGATAGTACATGCGGTCCGGCGGCAGCGAAACCTTGACCTGGGCCGGGTCGATCCTGTGCCGAGCCAGCGCATTATGGTCGAACAGCAGAGGCAGGTCGAGCCGTGCGCTGACGGCGGCCAATGCCTCGGCCAGCGGCGTGTCCTTGATCTCGACCTTCAGAAACTCCAGCAACTTCGGTGCGGTGTCGCGCAGCGGCTTTTCCGGCGGCCAGCCGACCGGCCAGGACTCGGACGCGCGCCGCACGTCCGTGATCCACAACTTGACGGACCCGTCCGCCTGCTTTTGCGGCAGCATGACCAGCCCCAGCGGACGCAAGACGGCCACGATGGCGGTCCCGGCGCTCAGGCCTTGCAGTTCGTCGGCGACGGCTTCCGGGCCTTGCATGACTTGCCGAGCCTCCGCATCGGCCAGGAACGACAAGGACAAGCCGGCGGAGATCCGCTTCAGCACGTCAAAGCTGGGCTGGCCCTTGGTGCTGAACGCCACGGTCACGCGCAGGGCGTCATGCACGGCGACCAATTGCGTGGGGGTCAAGCCGAACGGTCCTTCGGTCTCGTGCAGCCGCGTTTCGCCGCCTTCGCGGATCTTGTCCAGCCACTTTCGCAAGCCGTCCGTGTCGCCCATGCGGAACTGGCCGCCCGGCAACACCAGCGTGTTCTTCTCTGTCAGCAGACCGATGACCTGGTAGGATAGGGTGTCCGCAGCGCCGCGCTGCCGCACTTCGACTTGGTCGCCCGGCTTGGCCGAGCGGATGCGGACGGAACTGAAGGGAACATCCTTCAGGGCGGCCAGCCACCGCTGGGCCCCGGTGACGGGAAAGCCGGCTTCGGTAATCAGTTCCAGATCGACCCGCGGGGCCGCCTCGGCGTCCGGTGCCGCCACGAGTGTCAGACTCAGCAGGATCGTTCCTTGTGCCCAGAGACTCGGCGATCGCATAAATCATCCTCCCGATGCGACATTCTACGACTTCTTCCCCGTGATTCCAGATTGCCTGGCACCGTTCGGGAGATCGCTGCCCGGATTCTCCGTGGCGTAAGCTTCCAGCTTGCGGCAGATCGTGGCGGGTAGTTGCGGAACAGGCGCTCTCACGGCAAAATAGGCTGCACTCGTGGACAGCTTTTTGCAGCAAACCTAGACCGCACAAGGAGAGACACATGGCGCGACCGGTTACGTTGTTCACCGGCCAGTGGGCTGATTTGCCCGTTCAGGAAGTGGCCCGGAAGGCGAAAGAGTTCGGATATGACGGGTTGGAGCTGGCTTGCTGGGGCGATCATTTCGAGGTCCAGAAGGCCCTGACCGACGAAAACTACTGCACCCGGAAGCGCGAATTACTGGAAAGCTTTGACTTGCAGTGCTTTGCCATCAGCAACCATTTGGTCGGTCAAGCCGTCTTGGACATCATCGACGAGCGGCACAAGATGATCGTGCCGGATTACGTCTGGGGCGACGGCGACCCGGCCGGCGTGACCGAGCGGGCGATCGAAGAGATGAAGAACACGGCCCGCGCGGCTCAGAAACTGGGTGTGAGCGTCGTCAACGGCTTCACCGGCTCCAGCATCTGGCACCTGAACTACTCGTTCCCGCCCGTGTCGGCCAGGATGATCGACGCCGGTTTCGAGTTGTTGGCCGAACGGTTCAACCCGATCCTGGACGTGTTTGCCGAGTGCGGCGTGAAGTTCGCCTTGGAGGTCCACCCGACGGAGATCGCTTTCGACCTGTACACCGCCGAGCGGGCGTTGGAGGCGCTGGACCACCGCGAGGAATTCGGCTTCAACTTCGACCCTAGCCATCTGCACTGGCAAGGCGTGGACCCCGTCGAGTTTATCCGTGCCTTCCCCGACCGGATCTACCACGTCCACGTCAAGGACGCGATTACGACGCTGAACGGCCGCAGCGGGATCATCGCCAGCCACTTGAATTTTGGCGATCACCGGCGCGGCTGGGACTTCCGCAGCCCCGGGCGCGGGGGCGTCAATTTCGAGGAAATCATCCGGGCCTTGAACGACGTCAAGTACGCCGGCCCGCTGTCCGTGGAGTGGGAAGACTCGGGGATGGAGCGCGAGTTCGGGGCGCGCGAAGCTTGCCAGTTCGTCAAGAAGCTGGACTTTGCCCGCAGCACCCGCGCGTTCGACGCGGCGTTTGAAGAGTGAGGACGCAAGTTCCCGAAGCCCGGCTTCTTCTGGGAAAAGCCGGGCTTCTTTCCTTTTACGTTCCATTCTGGCTCCCGCCGCGGAGCGCACGAGCTTCCTTCCTGCACGATCGACTCGACCATGACTACGACCCGACGTGAGTTTTTGACCCGCGGCGGAATCGGCGCTGCGGCCGCGGCTGGCGTGTCGTTGCTTTCCGGCGGCGCTTCCCCGGCGTCAGCAGACGCGAGCGGACCCGTCACCGTCCCGTCATCGTACGGATTCACCTACGCGCTCAATACCGGCACGATCCGTGGGCAGAAACTGGGCCTGGTCGCCGAAATCGAGACGGCGGCCAAGGCCGGCTATAAGGCGATCGAGCCCTGGCTCGATGCGATCCACAAGTTTGTCGAATCGGGAGGTTCGCTGCGGGACGTCCGCAAACGCTGCGAGGACTTGGGCCTCAACGTCTGCAGCGGCATCGGCTTCGCCGCCTGGATCGTGAACGATGACGAGCAGCGCCGCGCCGGCCTGGAGCAGATGAAACGCGACATGGACGTGCTGGCCCAGATCGACGGCACCCACATCGCGGCGTCGCCGGCCGGTGCCAATCGTCCGGGCAGCCGCATCGAACTGGATGACGCTGCCGCCCGGTACGCGGCGATTCTCGAACTTGGCCGCACGATGGGGATCATCCCGCAAGTGGAAATCTGGGGTTCGTCGGCAAATCTCAGCCTGGGCAGCCAGGCCCTGTATGTCGCCGCCCAGGCCGGCCATCCGGACGCCTGCGTGCTGCTGGACGCTTACCACATGTACAAGGGGGGTACGCCGCCCTCCGTTCTGAAGCTGCTGGGCCGGCAAGCCGTACACTGCTTCCACATGAACGACTACCCGGCGGACCCGCCGCGCGAGACGATCACCGATGCGGATCGCGTCTGGCCCGGCGACGGCATCGCCCCGCTGACCGAAATCCTGCGCCATCTGGCGGACAATCACTGCCAAGTGGTGTTGTCGGTGGAGTTGTTCAACCGCAACTACTGGCAACTGCCCGCCGAAGAAGCCGCCCGCACGGGACTGGAAAAGATGAAAGCCTCTGTCGCCGTAGCGGGACTCGATGCGTAGAACGAGGCGGACCTCGATTCTGCTGCCGTTCCTCTGGCCACATCGACAGTGGTGTGGCGATCTATCGCGCGGAAGGCGCTACCGCGGGCGCCACTCCCGCGTGCTGCCGATGACCCGAATGCGGTCTGCGGCGCCGAACTTCTCGTACAGTTGCCGCGTCCAGACATACGCCTCCGGCATCTTGCCCACAAACGTGATCGCCCGCGGATAGGCCAGCGCCAGGTTGTGAGGCAGGTCGCCGATGCGCAGCACGCCCAGGAACTCCGGCGTTTGCGGGTCCTCGTGGCTGGTGGGGCAGTCGGCGAGCACGATCTCGGTGATCTGCGGGTCGAGCAGCCCAGCATAGATGGCCAGCGGCGCCGTGTAGCCTTGACCGTACACAGCCACGGGGCCCGTCACGGGCTCCTGCCGCAACACCGCAATTCCGGCCAACAGATCGCTGACCTGCCGTTCGGGCAACGTTTCGCCCAAGAGCGGATACGTCCGCCGCGCTGTCCACAGGTAACCGGGGCCCAGGGACGTCGCGGCCGTGTTCCGCACCTCGACGGCTACCGTCGCGAACTCGCCGCTGATGCCGGGGCGGGAAGACCCGCCGCCGGCGAATGTGCTCCTCGCGTCCGGCTGAACTGCGCAGGCCAGCGTGGGCATAGGCCACTGGGCTTCGTTCGGCCGCCTCGTCTTGACGCCGATCGTCATCCCGTCGAAGCTGTCGAACACGTACGTGGCGACGGTCCCACTGCTGTCGCTGCCGTCCGCCCGGAAATCCCGCCGGCGCGGCTCGCGGCCCGGCGACGTGTAGCGGAACGTGAGTTCCCGCAACCGCTTCAGCGCCGCCTCCTGGTGGGTGCGCCACGCGGCCTCGTCGGTGATCGCGGGCAACTCGCCACGCTTCACCAACAGCGTGTCGATGCGGCGCATCTCATCCTGCTCCGGCAGCTTGCCGCCGAACACCAGCAGGTTTTCCTCGGGCTCCACGAAGTCCGTCACGTCATCGGTGACGGGCGTCGGATCATTTTTCAGGTGGGTGTTGAACCAAGTGAAAATGGCTTGTCGAAGCTTCGGCGTGTAACCGTGGGGCGTGAGATCCTCGACGAGGTCAAAGTGGCTCCCGGCGCCCAGCGCCGCGTATTGCCGGCGGATGCGATGAGCGACGTCGCGGTATCCGTAGGGCCGCCAGAGGACATCTTCGGAGCCGGAGGCGATCAGCAGCGAGCGGGGAGCGATCAGCGCGCCGATGTCGGGCCAGCACCAGCGGTAATAGTTGATCCAGAACGCGCAATCGCAGTGGCCGTCGGTGGCCCGGTCGAAGACCACGTGTTCGATGCTGCCGGACTGGCACACCGGAACCACCACCTTGACCCGTTCGTCCGCCGCTCCCAGGCACCAGGAGATGACGCCGCCACCGCTGAGCCCCGTGACTCCCATCCGGCTGGCGTCGACGTCGGGACGCGTCTCCAGATAGTCCAAGGCGCGCATCGCGTTCCAGACTTCCGTTCCCGCCGGCGTGTAGCCGCGGCTGGGCCAGTCCCAGCGCTCTTCCCGGTAGGTCCCGTGGTGCAATCCCTGACACTCGCCCAGCTGGATCGGGTCCAGCACCAGTGCCACGTAGCCGTGCTGGCCGAACCACCGTGGATTCGCCTGATACGGCGGATTCACTTTCCCCTTGCTGTGGCCGCACAGGTACAGCACCGCCGGCAGCCGGCCATCGACTTTGGCTGGCCGATAGAGGTTCCCAGCCACGTAGGCTCCCGGGACGCTCTGAAAGTGAATTTTCTCCACGACGTAGTCCCCGCGTTCCAGCACGCCGGTGACGGTGGCAGCCAACGGCGAGCGGGGCGGCAAGGGGGACAGCCCCAGCATCTCGCGCCACATCTCCTGCCGCTCCGCTACCGTGGCTTCCCATTGCGCCGGCGAAAGAGGCACCGCCAGCGAGGCGCTGGACACTTGGCGAGCCTCCTCGCGGACCGCACCATACATCGTGGTCCAGTCGTCGGCTGCCGCGCTGGTGAACGTCCCCCATCCGCACAACAGGCCGAGCATGGTGATTCGCTGGAACGATGGCATAGGTATCTCCTCAGTGATTGGTGGTCTTTCCCAACGGACTCAAGGCTCATCCGCTGGCGGCGATGCGTCTGCACCGGCCGTCTCCTGCACAGAAGCAGCCGTTTCGGCTTCCTCGCGGACGTCGATGTTCACCCACTCCTTGCGCACGTCCTCCGGCACCGATTCGCGCCAGATGGCGAAGACCTCCTTGACATCGACGTGCGGATTGCCGCGCTCGTTGCCCTCCTGGCCGCCGGGAGCCGGATGCAACGGCGTCCACAGCATGTCGATCCGATCGCTGTCGCTGAAGTACCGGCCGCCGGTGACCTTGCCTTCCCCGTCCAAATCCAGCAGGTAGTGGAACGACTTGGTCCGTTTCAGCCGCGGAGAGCGGGTGTACTCTTGATTGGTGCTGGCCGCGTAGGCTACGTTCAGCCTGATTTCTACTTGCTGTCCGCCGGATCGCTTCGCCGACGTGGACGAGAAGGCGTAGATCGGATAGTTCCACACCTCTTCGCCCAACTGCGAGTCCATCGCCACGGGATACGAACTCCGCCCGATCCAGTTCGCCAACACGACGTGCAGCAGGCCGGGATTGATGGCGTCGTCGCGCGGGTTGTTCTCGTCGTCGTCGCCCCCCAGGAATTCCGCCTCGGAGTACATGTAGATCTCCGCCAGCAGTGCCTTGATGTCGGCCGGCGTGAAGGTGACCCCGTTTCGCTGGACGCTCGACTGAGGCTCCGCATGACGGATGGATGCGGCCGTCCAACCGTTGCAGTGCCCGTGCCAACCGGGCGTTCGCTCGACCGTCACCCGTCGAAGTCGGAAAACCCCGCGTCGCTCAACGGTCGGCTCCTTGATGGTGGACGTGTCTTTCTGTTCGAACGCGGTCGCCAAGGCCCGTCCCCCGTGAAACGCCAGATCGTACTTGCGCATGGCGGATATCGTTCCGCCCGCGCGATCGGGGTAAACGTGCCCCGAGTAAGGAACGCGGGAATCGGTCACGCCCGCCTCGGTCGGCAAGTCGTCGAATCGCCAGACGAGTTCCTTTCCCCACCAGCGCTGATACGCCTCGTTTTGATAGGCGATCTCTGCTTCCTGGATCGCGCCCGATGCCTGAGCGAGACTGCCGTGCGAGAGCGATAAAACGAAAACGAGCAAAAGCGACGCCATGTGAATCCTCCTTGTCGAAGCCGACGCCCCAGTCCGAAGTCGCCGAGGCAGTCCTATTAAACAAAAAACGCCCTCGCACGACAACGTGCAGGGCGTCAGTTTGTGTCCCATTCGACCCGAGGGCACACCATGGTCTGGCCCTCGGATCGACGAGTACGCTGTTCTGAGACTGGGTTACTTCTGGACGTGCTTGTGGCCGCGCTTCTGGACGTGGCCGTTCTTCTGGCAAGCGCCGTTCTTCTGGGCCGCGCCGTCCTTCTGGCAAGCGCCGTC
>CAYUFW010000232.1:12956-13447 GCA_964443915.1 uncultured Pirellulaceae bacterium | reverse complement strand
CCGCCCGCCCGTGCCGGTTGGACGCCGGAAGTCGTGCCAAATGGCACCCAAATCGAAACCGAAGGCGCGGCCCGCAGCCGCTGGCATATCGATTGCCTGCCCCCCTTGCCCCGCCGGCGCGTCCGGCGACGCCTGTCTCCCCCCCTCTTTTGTCGAAAGTTGCCTGCGGCCAACGGATCTGCCTCCTGAGTCGCACTGCGCAATCGAAACCAAGCACACCTTGCGGCCGAGAAAACGTACCGACGGCGGCGAGACCCGCTTGCGGTTTCCACCTCTCCCTCCTCACCTCCGCATCACGCTGTTGCCGCTCACGCGGCGGATCAGGCTCCGCATTTCCAGGACGCTGATGGTGGCCAGCACGCGCTGCACCGGCAATCCGCTGCTGGCGACGACCTGATCGATGCTGGTGGGCTCGCCGGCGATTTCGTTCAGAACCTGCAGTTCCAGTTCGTTCAACTGCAACTCGGCAGGATGGTGCATCACGGTGCCGT
>CAYUFW010000232.1:0-12946 GCA_964443915.1 uncultured Pirellulaceae bacterium | reverse complement strand
TTCCTCCAGGGACATTTCCTCCATGACGACGGGCAGGCCTTTGCCGATGGCCTGCGCTTTTTTGAGCGCCGCTTCAAGCGCCGCGCTGCGTTTTTCCGGATCGGGGCGCGGCGTGGCTTCGACCAGCGGGCCGAATTCGTCCAGCACGTCCTCGACGCATTCCACCAGCTTCGCGCCGTCGCGGATCAAGCGGTGGCAGCCTCGCGACGTACGGCTGTCCACGCGGCCGGGCACGGCGAAGACCTCCCGCCCCTGTTCCATCGCGTGCCGGGCGGAAATCAGCGCCCCGGAACGCTCCGCCGCTTCGACCACGATCACGCCCAGCGTCAGCCCGGAAATCAGCCGGTTGCGTTGCGGGAACACGCCGCTTTGAGGCTCGCTCAGCGGCGGGTTCTCGCTGATCAGAGCACCCCGCCCGCGAATCTCCTCGGCCAGCGTCTCGTGCTCCGGCGGATAGACGTTCAGCACGCCGCTGCCCAGCACGGCCAGCGTCCGCCCGCCGGCCTGCAAAGCGCCTCGATGCGCCGCGGCATCGATGCCGCGCGCCAGGCCGCTGACGATGGTCAAGCCAGCCCGCGCCAACCCGGCCGCCAGACGTTCCGCCGTTTGCCGGCCGTAGCTGGTAGCGTGCCGAGTTCCGACGATGGCGACGGCCAGGGCGTCTTCCGGCTTCAAGTCCCCGTGGACGAACAAGAAGGCGGGTGGGGTGTGGATCTCCCGCAACAGCCGCGGATAGGCCGGATCGGTGTCGGCCAGGAGCGTGACCCCGTGCTCGCGGCACAACTGC
Source organism: uncultured Pirellulaceae bacterium (assembly GCA_964443915.1). Classification (GTDB taxonomy): domain Bacteria; phylum Planctomycetota; class Planctomycetia; order Pirellulales; family Pirellulaceae; genus Anammoximicrobium. Next base: position 12,159 of record CAYUFW010000232.1, on the reverse strand, counting down.
AGTTCCTTGTCCGCATCGATCTCGTCGCTGGCGGCGACGATCTGGCGGGCGAGCTTGACGCCCACTCCCGGAACTTCGCGCAACTGGCTGGGCGGCGCCGCCAGCACGGCTTCGGCCGAACCGAACCGCTCCAGCAGCGACCTGCGCGTCACCGGCCCCACGCCGGGAGTCAAAGCCAGCCGCAGGTTGGCGACGAGCGAATCACCAGCGTCCGATTCCGGAGGAAACAATGGTTGCGACAAGGCGAAAACCCTCGCTGGAGCCCGTTTCTTGTCAAACGTGCGGATTATACACCGACGCGGTGCGGATTGGGCTAGGGGCAGGGGACGGCGAAACGAGCCGCAGGAACGTTGTTTCCGTCCTCTCCACGCTGTTCGTTAAGCCCGGTCGTCCTCGCTGCAACTTGTTCCACTGCCGTCTTTTCGGTCGGGCTCGGACCGAAGGCACGACGAGCGGTGATTTGTTGCCCATTTCGATCCGAAGCCCTTATACTTGGAAGTAGAGGATTCGGAGGCGTGCGGTTCGAGTGGCGGTGGCGCACTTCTGACCCGCGGCCTTCCCGGAGAGCGCGGACATGCGATCGGTCTCGAAATGGACTCTGTGCCTGTTCATCGCGGCGGTGGCCCGCACCGCTCCGGGCGCGGTGTTTGTGCTGCTCAGCGGCGGGCAGATCGAAGGCCAGTTGCTGAATCCCGACGAGAAACCTCGCCAATCCTACGTGATTCGCACCGAAACTGGCGGGACGGTGAAACTGGGGTCGGCTCAAGTGGAACGTGTCCTGACCGTTTCCGAAGATCTGGCTTGGTATCGCAAGGCGCAGTCCAATGTCCCGCCGACCGTGGCCGGCCACTGGGCGATGGCCGAAGAGTGCCGGCAGCGAGGTTTGAAACCGCAGCGCGAGTTCCATCTGCAGGAGATCCTCAGACTGGACCCGGAGCACGCCGAAGCCCGTTACGCCTTGGGATACAGCAAGGTGGACGGCAACTGGGTCAAGACCGACGAGTGGATGCTCAGCCGCGGTTACGTTCGTCATCGCGGCGCGTGGCGGATTGCCCAGGATGTGGCCTTGGAGCAAGTCGCTCAGCGGAACGACAAACAGGTCAAAGACTGGCGGCAGAAGGTCAACACCTGGCGGTCGGCCATCACCAAGCGGCGCGGCAAGGAGCAGGACGCGCGGGACGCGATTCAAGCCATCGACGATCCGGCCGCGGCCGTCGCTCTGGCCGAGATCGTCGGCGACACCGACGAACAGCGGGATGTGCGTCTGTTGTGCATCCAGGTACTGGCCAAGCTACGCACGGGTGTGGGCGTCGCCGCGTTGACCAAGCAGGCCGTGGAAGATGCCGACCCGCACATCCGGGAAGCCTGCCTCGACGAACTCGCCCGCTTCGGCACGCCTCAAGCCGTGCGGTTCTGCGAGAAGCTGTTGACGTCCAAGGACAACAGGAAAGTCAACCAGGCGGCGCTCTGCCTGGGGGTGCTCAGGGACCCCGCCGCCACGCTGCCGTTGATTAACGCCTTGGTGACCGAACACAAGTTCATCCTCCAGAGCCCCGGCGGGAGTCCCGGCCAAATGAATGTCGGCTTCGGCAGCGGACCCAGCGGCGGAGGCAACACGTTCGGCGCCGGCGGGCGTCCGCAAATCATCGAAAAGCAGCTGCGGAACGAAGGCGTGCTAAATGCCCTGGTCGCTATCCACCCGGGCATCAACTTCGGGTACGATATCGAAGCCTGGAAACGCTGGTACGCCGACAAAGACCGCCCCACTGTGTTGGATCTGCGGCGGGATTTCTGACGTGCCGCGGTTGGATGCATCTCAACTCGCGAAACCAAGCGACCCCAAGCCGAAACGCCAGCAAGAGGATACTGCCCCCATGAAACCTGTCATCCCTGCCGTGCTCATCGCCGCTGCCACAATCCTGGTCCAATACGACGCGATTGATGCGCAGGATTTAAATGCGTCCGTCAAACAGCTGGCCGATCAGTCGGCACCTCAAGCAGTCGCTTGGCGGCGGGAGATCCACGCGCACCCGGAGCGGTCCAACCGGGAGGAGAAGACTTCGCAGCTGGTGGCCGCCGCCCTCCGCGAGATCGGGATTACCGAGATCAGAACAGGCGTGGCGCACCACGGCGTCGTGGCCCTGATCCGCGGCAATCGCCCCGCGCCGGTCGTGGCCTTGCGGGCCGACATGGACGCCTTGCCCGTCCAGGAAGCCACGGGCTTGCCGTTCGCTTCCCAGAACCCGGGCGTGATGCACGCCTGTGGACACGACGCGCATACGGCCATCCTCTTGGGCACCGCCAAAGTCTTGTTTCAGTTGCGCGAGTCGCTGCCGGGCAGCGTCAAGCTCGTCTTCCAGCCGTCCGAGGAGGGCCCGCCAGCGGGCGAAGAGGGCGGAGCGGCCCTGATGATCAAAGAGGGCGTGCTCCGCGACCCGGAGGTCAGCGCGATCTTCGGCCTGCACGTCGCACCGGACTTGCCGACCGGCAAGCTGGCCTATCGCGCGGGCGGGCTGATGGCCAGCGTCGATCGTTTCCGCGTGACACTGCGGGGCAGACAATCGCACGCGGCCATGCCCTGGCTGAGCGTCGATCCGATCGTCGTCTCGGCCCACGTGATCACGGCCATCCAGACGATTTCCAGCCGCAGGATCGACGCCCGCCAGCCGATCGTCGTTTCCGTCGGCGTGATTCAAGGCGGGCAGGTCTGGAACATCATTCCGGAGCAGGTCGTCTTGGAGGGCACGGTGCGGACGCACGACAAGGCTGTCCGCGACGAGGCCATCGGCCTCTTTCGGCAGTTGGTCGAGCAGACGGCCGCCGCCCACGGCGCGCGGGCCGAGATCGAATTCTCGGGGGACCATGCTCCCGTCTGGAACGACCCCGAATTGGTGGCACGGATGAAGCCTGCCTTGGTCGCCGCGCTGGGCGCGGCCAACGTGGTGGAATCGCCGCCCGTGATGGTGGGCGAGGATTTTGCCCGCTATCAGGAAGCGATCCCCGGCATGTTTAACTTTCTGGGCGTCCGCAACGAAGCGGTGGGGGCGGTCCATCCCTTGCACACGCCGCAATTCGTCCTGGACGAAGCCGCTTTGCCCGTCGGCATCCGGACGATGAGCCAACTGGCGATCGACTACCTGCGCAGCAAGACGGCTGAGCCGCCGCCCGCCAAGTGATGACGACTCCAGCCTTGCCGAGAATCGAGCCTGACCGCCGCGTCGAAGTGGTCGCGCCGTGCCGCGTGCATTTCGGCCTGCTGTCGTTTGGGAGGCCGTCAGGGCGTCAGTTCGGCGGTGTCGGCGTGATGGTCGACCATCCGGCCGTGCGTCTGCGGGTGTCGGCGGCGGACAAACTGGAAACGGCCGGGCCGCTGGCCGACCGGGCACGCCGTTTCGCCTGCCTCTGGGCGGAGTACGCGGGCTTGCCCAGCGAGCCCGCGTGCCGCATCGAAATCCTGGCGGCGGCCGCACCACATTCCGGGATGGGCGTGGGCACGCAGTTGGCGCTATCGGTCGCCGCCGGTATGAACGTCTGGCATGGGAGGCCCCAGCCTGCGCCGGCGGAATTGGCGCTCAGCGTCGGGCGGGGCCAGCGATCCGCCATCGGCACCTACGGCTTTGCGGCAGGCGGCCTGATCGTGGAACGCGGCAAGCTGCCCGGCGAAGCGATCTCGCCGCTGGAATGCCGCCTGGAGCTGCCCGAAACCTGGCGGTTCGTGCTGGTTCAGCCTGCGGCGGCGGCAGGCTTGTCTGGTTCGGCTGAGCAAACGGCCTTTGACCGCTTGCCGCCGGTGCCCGAGGAAGTCACGCGCGAATTGCAGGCCGAGATCTTCCGGGAAATGCTGCCGTCCGTGCGCGAAGCCGACTTTCCACGCTTCGCCGCCAGCGTCTATCGCTACGGCCGCCTGGCCGGGCTGTGCTTCGCCGCCATCCAAGGCGGCCCGTACAACGGCCCGCAGCTGTCGAGCCTCGTCGATCGGATTCGTGCCTTGGGAGTGATCGGCGTCGGCCAGAGTTCCTGGGGCCCCACGCTGTTTGCGCTTCTGGCCGACGAGCCACAGGCGCGCGAATTCGTCGCCCGCCTGACCGCCGAACTCGCCCCCGAACGGATCCGGTTGACGATCGCCCGCCCCGACAACTGCGGCGCGGAGATCGCTGTTTCGTGAGGTCAACTCATGTACCAGCCGCCGTTGACGTTCACGGTCTGGCCGGTGATATAGCCGTTGGTGGCGAGCAGCACGGCGGCGCCGGCCACTTCGTCTGCGGTGCCGAAGCGTCCGACCGGAATCAGATCGGGCCGGGCATTGGGATTGCCGGTGACCATTTCCGTTTCGATCAGCGCCGGGGCGATGGCGTTGACGGTGATGCCCTCCTTGGCCAACAGGAGGGCGTACGAATGCGTCAGCCCCAAGATGCCGGCTTTCGAGGCGGCGTAGTGCGGCCCGACGACGCCGCCCAACTGCGCGGCGACGGACGAGAGATTGATGATCCGTCCCCAGCGGTGTGCCCGCATCTAGGGCAGCACGGCTTGGGTGACCAGGAACACGGACTTGAGGTTGAGCGCCAGCACCTCGTCCCAACTCTGCTCCGTGATCTGGTCGATCGGCTGCGGACGGGTGATGCCGGCATTGTTTACCAGAACGGAGACGGGCCCCAGCTCCCGGGCGACCGTGTCCACGAGTTGGCCGACCTGGGCCGCGACGGAAACGTCGGCGGCGACCGGGATCGCGCGGCGGCCGAGCGCTTCGATCTGGGCGCACGCAGCGCGGGCATTAGCCTCCCGGTTGAGGTAGTTGACCGCTACGTCCGCGCCGGCGGCGGCCAGCGCGACCGCAATCGACCTGCCGATGCCGCGGCTGGCACCGGTTACCAATGCGACTCTGCCTGCCAACTCATTCGTCATGCGGCACTCTCACGCAAATCGGCGATCCGGATCGCAACTCGAGCCAGATTGAACACGAACACGGCCAGGACGGCCACGGCGGCGCCCAGCAGCACGTAGATTAGCCACGGCAGCCGTTCCGTCAACGGGAGCGGCTCCGGCTGGTAAATCGGGTTCGTTTGGCGCGGGCCGAGCGAGAGCCGATCGGGCGGTGGGGCGAGCTTCTGCGGAAGATTGCGGGCAAAGTCGTAGTTGGGGGCTTCGGCTTTCGGATGGCCGAAGTACAACCGCCAGGGGCCGGAGGGCGATTCGGGCCGTTTGGCGATCACTACCCTCGCCGGAGCGGCGGCTTTGACGGCCGTCAAACGCAAGGGCGGGTTGCGATTGTCGGTCACGACCAGCCGCAGCCGGGCCGCTCGCACCTCGTGCCCGAACTCGGCGACCATGTCCTCCACGCGTTCGCCCGCGCGGCGCTGCCAGACGCCGCTGGCCACACGCTGGAACCGCTCATGGGCGTCCGCCGGTCCGCCTGCCTCGACGTACCAGTTGCGGACGAATTCCTCGTCGGCCACCGTCACCAGCAAACGGTCCACCGGCACATCGCGGCCCTGCAGATCCAGAACCCATCGCGAGCCCGGTCCGCCGTCGGCCCGCGTCGCCTCCCGCTGGCCGAAGGGCACCTCGCGCACATCCAGTTCCCCCGGCACCTTGACCCGCCGGCGGACCACGACGTCCCCGATCTCGATCGGCCGCGTGTCGTTCTGCGGGTCGGGCGAGAGCGTGATCCGCAGGTAGCGGTAGCGGCTGGGCGTGTACGACAGCGTCTTGTCCACGAACGCCTTCTCACCGCTGGGGAAACGCACGATGTCGCGTTTCGCCAGTTCCTTCCACTGGTTGCCGTCATCGCTTCCTTCCAGTACCACGCGGCGGCGATAGTTGTCGCCGGGCGTATTGACTTCCACTTCGTTGTGGTCGATCTGCTTGTCGCTGAGGTCCAGCGACAACTGGACGCCGCCCGCCGGATCCGGGACGCGGTTGAATTCCTTGCCCTCGACCGCCTCCGTCGTATCCACCTCGCTCCGCGTCCGCAGGGCGTAGGGAACTTCGCGCAGTTGGGCGTCGTACAGCCGCAAATCTGCCAGGTCCAGGCGGGCCGCGTCGAACACGCTGGGCGGCAGGACGAAGTCGATCAGCGGCGATTTCCCCGCCCCCGTGACGGGAACGTCGGCCAGGAACTGCCACGCGGTCACCGCTTCCGCCGCCCGCTCGCCGCGCGCTTGGCCGGCCGGCTTGCCCGGCGGCTCGGAGCCGACGGCGTCGGCCGCCAGCACACCGGCGAACACCGCGCACAGCAATCCCGCATTGCTTTGGCTAAGCGTTGAAGAAATTCGCGTCATCATGGTCCTTGGTCTCCCGCGATTGACGGTCCACCTGGATCCGCTGGTAGGCCCACCCGGCCAGACCCAGAAGCACCGCCAAGATAAAGAACGCCAGAATGCGATAGATCTCCTGCAAGCCCGCCATGTCATGCAGGAACGCCTTGCCCACGGTCACGGCGAAGATAAACAACGCGGCCCAACGCACGCTGGGCACGCGGCGGACAAACCCGATCGCGAGCAGACACAGGGCGTACACGGACCACAGCGCCGACAGCGTCACCTGGCCCAGCCAGCGCCAGCGGACGGCCTCGTCGCCGGACACCTGCAGGTCTGCCACGGCCCGGAAATAGCAGTACGTGTCGATGGACAAAACGAACCACAGCAACAGCACCCCGACCGCGCCGGCCAGGGTTGTCAGGATCCGCTCGGCCCGCCCCAGCCGCGCCCAGAATCCGCGGGCGGCGGTCACCGAGCCCAGCAGGCAAGCCGTGATGCCCAACGCCGGAATTGCGTACTTGTTGAAGATGGGCGTGACCAAGTCGTGGCTGCGGTGCAGCGTGTCGACGAACACCAGCCGGCCGACGGCCAGCGCCGCGACGCCCGCCGCCATTCCGCGCAGGGCCGGCGACCGCGTCCGCAGGCCAAACCACCACAGGGCCGCCGACTCGGCCGCCCAGCCCAGCGCGATCCACTCCGCCCGCGCCTGAATCGGAAACGCCAACGCGATGAATCCGACCGCGGCGGCCAAAGCGGTCAGCAACTGCCGGCCGTCGTCCGGGCGGCGCCCCAGCATCACCCGCCCCAACACGGTGTAGACCAGCGCCATGCCCACGGCCAACAGGCCCAGCCACTCGCGATACTCGGCACGCAACAGGATGTAGGCCGCCGTGAACCACAGCGAGGCACAGAGCAGCAGCCGCACCAGATCTTCCCAAGTGGCCTTGCGCCGCCGAAAGACGTGGGCCGTCAGGCTGTGCAGCACGAACAACGCATAGACGACCAGCTGAAACCCGATGGCCCACTCGAATTTCTCCGGATGGTAGTTCTCCAAGTGCCACAGCCAGAACAGCCCCTGCGTGCCGAGCAACGCCGCCGTCGCCAGGCCCAGCCAGTGCCGCCACAACGCCAATACGACGACGCCCGCATTCAACACGGCCAGGTAGGTAAAGAACGACTGGTACTGGTCCGTCTCGGAACGCATCAGCACGGGGATCAACAGCCCGCCCAGCAAGGACATCCAGGCCAAGGCCGGCGCGTTGTACAAGACGGCCAGCAGGGCCGCTTCGACGATCACCGCCAGCAAGAACCCGGCGGCAGCTTGCTGCGGCACCAAATGGTAGAATCCAAAGGCGCTGTAGACGGCCAGAAACAGCACCAAAATCCCGCCCGAAGAGAGCATCTGCGAAAACACCCGCCAGCCGCGCAGATGGTATCGCCAGCCGCCCGCGACCAACGCCAGCCCGGCCAGCAAACCAATGGCCACGCGGCCGATGGGCCCGATCCACTGATTCTCGTAAGCGTAACGCAGGAAGAACGTCGTTCCGAACAAGAGTAAAACGACGGCAACCCAGCCCAGACCCTTCCGCCCGATGAGCAACTCCCAGTTGATTCCCGGACGCGGCGGATGTGACGCCATCACGGGCGTTGCCGGGGCGGCGGCGATCGGACGTGTCTCCTCCAGGTCCCTGACCACCGCTGCCTCGACCACCTCTTCCGCATCGGCGGGCAATGGGCGCACGCGCCCCGCGCCGGTCTCAGCCTCCAAGCGGGCCAACCGCCGCCCGAGATCACCGGTGCGGCGGAACAACACGATCACCAGCACCAACGTCGCGATCGGAAGCAGCACGACAACCGCGAACAAGACGATCCCCAGCAGTCCGAGGAGTATTTCTTCCACGTCTGATCCTCCGCTGGAAAAACGACTTTCGCAGGGTAGTGGGTTCGGGGCTCCGACGGGAGGCCGCCGACGGCCAAGTCGGCCAAGTCCGTTGAGCCGCGCTCGGCGCCCGCGGCCCGCCTTGGTCGCGATAGCAGATGGCGTTGGTGCGGTTCTCCGCTAGCATTCTAGCGGCTGCCACATCCCGATGCGGGACCAACGCGAATTTCTTGGCTGGAACGGCTAGTGCTTTTTCCAGGCTTCATGTTGAGGTGGCGAAAGTGGCGTAAGCTTCCGGCTTGCGATCGTCCGTCGCTGGCAAGCTGGAAGCTTACCCCACTTTGAAACCTTGCAGACATGCCGGAGCAGATTTCGAGCGAAGGCATTCCGCCTGTCGCGATTGTAGCGACCGACGCAACTTTTCGGTCTGTATCGGTTCTGCTTCCCAAACCAGAATCCGTGTTTGCAGCGGATCTTCTCGGCCGATGGATAAAGCGGCGGATGACTTCCGCGATGAGACCCTCATCAACCCCCCGCCCGGCAAGTCGGGTTACGAGTCGACCTCCAACTCGCCCCACCGACCTCCGATTTGTACGGGTGTCTTCGCCCCTCCTTGACCCAGCCGTTCCCCGCGGCTGGGTCTTTTTGTTTCGAAACAGGTTACGGCCCTTGATTTTCCGAACAAATCAGGCGAAAACTTGCGCTAGTGCGTCGTCAAGGCTGAAAGCGAGAGACGTGAGCGGAACGGCGCTAGCCGCCGGTTTCCGATCTCGTGAGGGAGGAACATGGTTTTCCACGCGATCGAGAAGCTGCAGCGAGAATACACGGACAAGTACGTCGTGGTCGACGATCAACGACCGGAGTTGCGCCGTTTCCGTGGCATGACTGGCATCGTCAAGACCGTCAACATGAGTGGCCGAGCGTTGGTCCAGTTTGACGGCAATAACAATATCGGATGGTACGATATCGACCTCGACTTCCTGAAAGTCGTCGACGCCCCGGCTGTCAAGCAAGCGGAAGCCAAAGCGGCCAAGCCGGTCGCGCCGAAACGCGAGGAGACGCCTGCGAAGGTCGCCGCGGCCAAGCCCGCCGCAGCGAAACCCGCGGCCAAAAAGCCTGCCGGCGCCGCAGGCATGTCCGTCGCCGATATCCTGGCAGCCGCCCGAGGCGGCGCATCCGAAAAGCCCAAGGAAGCCACGGCGGCGCCCGATCGGCCCCAGCCTGTGGGGGGCAAGCCCGCAGCGAAGAAACTGACGACGGCGGAGATCCTGGCGGCTGCACGAGCGAAGAAAGGCGGGGAGCCCGGCACGACACCGACCGTAGCACCTTCCGGGCCGGAGAATCCCCGTGCTGAAGCCGGTCCAGCCGCCAAGAAACCGGATCCCAAGAAGATGTCTACGGCGGACATTCTGGCCGCCGCTCGGGCGAAGAAAGCGGGCGACTCTACAGCCGCCCCGGCACCGGCCGAACTGACGGCAGCTGCTACGGCCGAGCCGCCCCAGAAGCCCGCCCCGAAAAAGATGTCCACCGCCGAGATCCTGGCACAGTGCCGCCAGCGCGACGGAGCGAAGGATGCGTGAAAGTCAAAGAGGGCGGGAGATGCCGGTTTGTTGGACGCGGCCTGCGGCGATGGCGGAAGAAGCCAACTTCTCGGAAAAGCAGGTTTTTTGGACGTGAATTCGACTCACACTGGGGCCCGTGACCGGCTGAAATGAACGATCGCCGATCCCACATCATCAAGCTTCGCGACTGGCCCAAACTGAACCGGGCCACGCTGGTCCTGGCTTTTACGGGCTGGATGGACGGCGGGGACGTCTCGACGGGCACCGTCAAGCGACTGGTGCATCTGCTGGAAGCGGACCCGGTCGCGAACATCGATCCGGAATCGTTCTATTTGTACAACGTTCCCGGCTCGATGGAGATCGCCGCGCTCTTCCGCCCTCACGTCGAAATCGAAGGGGGGTTGATCAAGTCCGTGACCATGCCCGAAAACACCTTCTACGTTCACTCCCCGGCAAACCTCGTGCTGTTCATCGGCAAGGAGCCCAACTTGCGGTGGCGGACGTTCGGCGAGTGCGTCCTCGAGTTCGCCAACCAGGCAGGGGTCCGCCGCATTCTGTTCATCGGTTCGTTCGGCGGTTCCGTACCGCACACCCGCGAACCGCGGCTGTTCATCACCTGTTCGGACCCCGCGCTGCTGCCCGAGATGGAAAAGTACGGTCTGCGCCGAACCGGATACACCGGCCCGGGTTCCTTCACCAACTACCTGATGACTCTCGCCAGACCCATCGGTCTGCAAATGGTCTCGCTGGTCGCCGAGATCCCCAGCTATCTGCAGGGGACGAATCCGTTGAGCATCGAAGCCGTCACGCGGCGGTTGGCCAAAATCCTCAAATTGCCCCTGGACCTCGCCTCCCTCCGGTCCGCCAGCACGGAATGGGAACTGGAAGTGTCGAGTGCCGTCGACCAGAACGAAGAACTGGCCGAACTCGTCCGCCGGCTGGAAGACGAGTACGACAACCAGTTGCTCGAGCTGGCGGATGAACGCTAGATGTAAAACATCTGCCCGGCCGGTTCACGCACGTCTTCGATCAGATCAGCAAAGCTCGTCGAATCAAGCAACTCGTGCTGCTTGGCCGTTGCCCGTCGCCACGTCTGCTGAAGCGCACGCGACAGCGGCGTCTCGACGGTCGCATTCCTGTCGGCCCCCTGCGGCGGTCCCTCCACGACGCTCAGCACCTCGCCCAGCGAAAGCTCGCGAGGCTCCCGGACCAGGCGATATCCGCCCGCCGCGCCGCGCGTGCTGGCCACCAACCCGGCGGCCTTCAGCTGCAAGAGAATCTGCACGAGGAATTGCGGCGGAATGCCGTGCGAGTCGGCGATCTGGCGGACCCGGACCGGCTGCCCTGTCTCGTAGTGCAGCGCCAGTTCGAGCAGGGCGAGGCAAGCGTACTCGGTGCGCGCGGAGACGTTCATTTGTCCTCGTCCAGGGTATGCAGCCCGCACTCGGTTTTGGCAAAACCGCTCCAGCGGCCTGCGCGTTCGTCCTCGCCGAACACGACGGCCCGCGTACAGGGCCAGCAGCCCACGCTCGTGTACCCTTGATCGTGCAGCGGATTGTAGGGGATGTCGTGCTCCACGATCATCTTCCAGACCTCCTTCTTGGTCCAATTCGCCAGGGGGCTGACCTTGACCAGGCCGAACTTCTTGTCCCAGCCGACGATCGCCGCCTTGGCGCGGTCGGGACTCTGATCCCGGCGGATGCCGCTGATCCAGGCGTGCATGCCGCGTACCGCCTCGTGCAGTACCCGGATCTTCCGTTCCGCACAGCACAGGTCCGGCTTTGTCTTGTACAGCGGGCCGCCGTGCAGACGCTCGAACTCCTCCACCGACAATTCCGGCCGCTTGAACTCGACCTCGATGCCGTACCGCTGCTTAACCCGCTCGCGAAGCTCCAACGTCTCCGGAAACTGGTATCCCGTGTCCAAGTTGAAGATGGGTGTATCGGGAGCGATCTCTGCAAACATGTGCAGGATGACCATCCCTTCCGGACCGAACGCGGTGGCCATCGTCAGCCTTGGGGCAAAACGCCCGGCCGCCCACCTCAGAATCGCTTGCGGCGAGGCCGTTTCCAACTCCTCGCTCTTGCGGCGCAACTCGTCCAGCAACTCCGGTGTCGGCTCCAATCGTTCGGCAGACGCGACCGCCTTCCGCCGCTCATCGGGTGACAGAATCAAAACCACTCAGAAACCTCTTTCCAGAAACGACTTGGATCAAATCCTTCTACTCGAGGCAGTCCTACAAACCACGCCGAAACGCCAAATCATATAAATCTTAATCATGTTAGTCAACAATGTATTTGTTTTATCGGAAGATACGCGTTTCGGAATCCGAGGCTAGCGCCGTGCGGCTCACCGCAAACCAACAAGAAATCGCAAGAGCATCACGGCATTTGAATGAACCAGGACCGCCACACGTTTTCACCGGAACAACAGACGGTCAAGCGCCTCGCCGCCGCCCAGC
>CAYUFW010000231.1:865-13490 GCA_964443915.1 uncultured Pirellulaceae bacterium | reverse complement strand
GCCCAGCCGCAGCGCCGCGTCGCTGTACCGCCCTTCCTCGATCGCCTTCTCGGCATACATCAACGGGCGGCGGACGTCGCTCGGCGCGGGTTGAAAGACGTTTAGGTATTCCGCTTCCGCATCCGCCGCGTCCTGGCTCATGGCTGGGCCGCCGGGCCAGAGGCAAACCAACAGAGCGCCGGAAAGCGGCAGTGAGACGAATGCGGACAGGATCGTCGCACCCACGCACCGCGCGCGATCCGCCGCAACACGCAGGTCGCGCCAGATCCGGAGCAGCCATCGCTCACCGGGTCCTGTGCAAGGCCGAACGTCGGCATCTCTACAAGTCATCAGTCTTCTCCCTCGACCCAACAGATCGGCCTAGTGCGTCTTTAATACCAAAAAGTGGGGTAGGCTTCCAGCTTGCCAGCGACGAATGACCGCAAGCTGGAAGCTTACGCCACCTCCGCTACCCCAACATTAAGCTTTGAAGATGCCCTAGCTCCACCGCGTCCATGTTGCGCCGCGAACGCTAAACCTATGGTTGTTTTTATCTTAGGACTGAGGCCGGTCTTGATCAAGCGAACGAAGGACGGCCTCGATCCCGCAAGGGACGAACGACGCCCCGGTCAGACAGACACTTCATCGCTTCGTAAAGTATAAGGCGCCCTGAAAGCCCACAACTACGCCTTGTCAAAACCGACCGAATCGAACCATTTTGTTTGTTGACTTTTCTACGCGGTATCGGGAAAGGCCCTGAATGAACCGAACATCGAACCTGACAGACTTGCTCCGGAAGGACGATACGCGGGGAGGCGTCCGATGCGATAAGCGGTGGCAAGTTGCCCAAAGACTTGCCGGGTCACCTCGCCAGACTGTGCGAGGGCAGGCTGCTGTCGGCCCAGGAAGAGCGGAATCTGTTCCAACGCATGAACTACCTCAAGTACCGCGCCAACGTCTGCCGCGCCCGACTGAATCCTGACGAGCCGGACGCGGAATCCCTGGGCGAGATCGAACGGCTACTGGAGCACGCCGCACGCATCCGCGATCGGATCATCAAGTCGAACATGCGGCTGGTGATCGCCATCGTCAAGAAGTTCGTCACTCCCAAGCATTCGTTCGACGAATTGCTGAGCGACGGTATCGTCTCCCTCATGCAGGCCGTGGACAAGTTCGACTCCGAGCGAGGGTTCCGCTTCAGCACCTACGCCTACCGGGCAATCGCACGGAAGTGCTATCGAACCGTCAGCGACCAACACAAAGAGAACGCCCGGTTTGACGCGGCGGTCTCCGACGACCTGACAAGCCTGCCGGAGCGGGACCGCTGGTCGGCGCTCGACGAGCACGAGCAGCAGCGGATGCGCGACCTGCTGGGCAACTTGATGCATCGCTTGGATCGCCGGGAGCAATACATCCTGCGTGGCCGTTTCGCCTTGGGCTCGCACCGTGCGGTGAGAACATTCCAGTGCTTGGCCGACAGTCTGGGCGTCTCGAAAGAACGCGTCCGCCAACTGGAACGGCGGGCGGTTGCCAAGTTGCAGGCCATGGCCCGGCAAATCGATCCTTCGGCTTGACTTTCGCTCGAATTTCCCCAGGCACAACGCGGCGGCCTTGACCCTAACGCGGCCTGCGGCCGCAACCCAATTGGCGAGCGGGGTGGCGTCAGCCCCCCGGTTCTCGGCAAGTCGCCCGACTCAGAACCGGGGGGCTGACGCCGCCCCGCTCGCCGCGCCAAGATGCATGCGTCGCGCGCATCGTAGACGGCAAGACTCTAAGTTTGCGGAATGCTTGGCCCGCCCGTCTCGCGGGACCGGCAGGCGGCGTGCTATACTAACCGCCGAGGCGAATCACGGGCTCAGACGCACAGACACAAAATGGGCGGGGTCTGGTCGTTGCCACCGCCGGAGCGTGTACCCCGCCCATTCTGAATTCGGTACGTCTGAGCCCTTTGGCTGCGGCCGGCGACCGCGTTCGGATGCGTTTGGTTCCTTATGTCACACACCGTCCATGTCTTCGACTATCTGGCCGCGGCGGCGAACTACGCCCCGGCGGCCGTCACCGTCGTGTTCGGGGAAGAACCGTTCCTCAAGCGTCTGACGCTCCGCAGTCTTCGCCAGCGCGTGCTGGGCGACGAGAACGCACCGCCAGACCGATTCGAAGGGGCCTCGGCCCAATGGCGGGACGTCCACGACGAATTGTCCACGATGGCCCTGTTCGGCGGCGGCCGGCGGCTGGTCCTGATCGACGACGCCGACGATTTCGTGGGCAAATTCCGGGAGAAACTCGAACAATACGCGGAGCGCTCCCAGTCGCGCAACGTGCTGGTGCTGAACGTGACCACGTGGGCGAGCAATACGCGGCTGTACAAGTTCGTGGACCAACACGGTCTGCAGATCGAATGCCGCGCGCCCCAGAAGGCGACCTACGGCAAGACCAAAGTCCTGGACGACGAGCGGATGACCAAGTGGTTGGTATCGTGGTCCGCAGCGGGGCATCGCGTCAAGCTGTCCGCCAAGGCTGCCCGGCTGATGTTGGATCTCGTCGGCCCGGAGTTCGGTCTGCTGGACCAGGAACTGGCCAAACTGGCTTTGTTCACGCAGCCCGGCGGCGAAGTCTCGCCGGAAATGGTCCACGACGTGGTGGGCGGCTGGCGCGCCAAGACGGTCTGGGAGATGCTGGACGCGGCCTGCGACGGCGACGCGGCAGCGGCGTTTTCGCAGTTGGAGCGGTTGCTGCAGTCGGTGGATCACCCGGTGGCTTTGTTCGGGCAGTTTTCCTGGTCGCTGCGGCGATTTGCGGCCGCCACCCGGTTGTTCCAGAGAGTGGAACAGCAGGGCAAGCGGCCGAAGCTGCGCGAGGCTTTGGAGGGCGCCGGGTTCCGCGACTGGCCCAAGGGCGCCCTGCAGCGGGCGGAACAGCAACTGATGCAAATGGGCCGTGATCGGGCGGGCCAGTTGTACCGCTGGCTGTTGGAGGCCGACTTGGCGCTCAAAGGCTCTCACTCCTCACCCGACCGTTCTCGGTTTGTCCTGGAGCAGTTGATCCTGCGGCTCGCGAAGCAATTAGGTCGTCGAGTTCCGCCTGCAGCCGCGGCAGGATCTCGCCGTAGCTGAAGACCCCCACGAGTCGGCCCACGCGCTTCAAGTTCACGTGCTGCGGACCGCACCAAAGCCCCAAATCGGCATCGTCCGTCTCGCCGGGACCGTTGACGCGGCAGCCCATCACGGCGATGGTCAGAGCGTGGTGCTGAGCGTAACGAGTCAACTCCTTGACCCGCTGGGCGAGGTCGACGAACGCTTCGTTTTCCACTCGCGAGCAACTAGGACAGGAGATGATGTTCAGACCTCCCGGGCCCGCCGGAACCACCGACCGCACGCGGCCGGCGGCGATATCCGCCAGAATCTGTCGGCCGACGTGGATCTCTTCCGCTTTGCGCGAGTTGGGAACCGTCAAGGAGACCCGGAGCGTGTCGCCAATGCCGCGGCTGATGAGTTGCTCCAGCGCGATCCGCGTTTTGATGATCCCGTCCGGCGGAATACCGGCCTCCGTCACGCCCAGGTGCAGCGGCACGTCGGGGCGGCGCTCGGCAAAGCGGCGATTGACTTCGATCACCTTCAGCGGGTCCGAGTCCTTCAACGAAACGCAATAGCGGGTGAAGCCGAGCGAATCCAGAAGTTCGCAGTGCTCCCAGGCGCTGTGGAGCATCGGCGCGAGCGGATCGCGCGGGTCGTACTTGTCCCGCAGGGCCGGGTCCAGGCTGCCGCAATTGACGCCGATCCGCAGCGCGCAATCGTGCTCTTGGGCGATGGCGGCCAAGTAGCGGACCTTCTCCTGCCACGGCTTGTCCCGCTGGTGGTGATACAGATGGCCGGGGTTGTAGCGGATTTTGTGAACGTGCGGCGCCACCAGTTCCGCCAGGCGGTAATTCTCCTGCAGATCCACGGACAGATTGGCGGAGCATTGCCGGCGGATCTCCGCCAGCGCCGCGGCGTCTTGGGTGCTGTCGGCGGCGATTCGGATCACATCCGCTCCCGCCGCGGCCAGGGTCTGGACCTGGGCCACCGTGGCGTCGACATCCTGAGTCCGCGTGGCCGTCATGCTCTGGACCGCCACGGGGTGGCCGTCTCCGATCACGACGGAACCGATACGGACGGCACGAGTTGGGTTTCGTGGGTTGGTCACGGGCTCGTCAGGCATTTCGGGGCAGAAGAATAGTCGGCGACCGACGCTCCGGTCGGTCGTGACATTTTTTCCTGTCGAGCGTTTCGTGGCAATGGCTGGCACGCGAGACGGCTGGGGGATTTTCTCGCAAGCCCCGGCGCTCGGATCTCCCGGATGTCCTTTGCGAAGCCCGACTTTTCCGAAAAAGCCGGCCTTCTTGCCTGCTGGGTACAACTCGCGTTGGGATTCTGATTGACACTGCCTATCCTGTGCCGTAAACTCGACTTAGGTCTTTCTGGGACACGGTAGCTGAGGGAATAATCCGTTGTGCGGCCGGCGAATAGGACGGTAATCTTGGCGGTTTCTGTCTTATCGCGTACGTCTTCCCCGGCATGGTTTTTCGGCCGAAGGAGAATGAATCATGGCAGCTCGTGAGAGTCAAGGGCTTCAGGTCGCACTCATCCTGTTTGTGATGGTCACGGTCGTTCTGGCGGTCACCACGTACATGTATTTCCGCCGGGCCGAGGAGAACGTGTCCAAGTATCTCGCCAAGGCCGAAGAGGCCAAACGCGAGAAAGAGACGACGATGAAGCTGCAGTTCGAGAACCAGGTCCTCAAGCACATCTTGGGCTACGACCGCAAGACGGAAGCGGAATTGGCGAGCATCAAGCAGGGGCTGGGCGGAAACGAGCAAATGAAGCAGATTCTCGACAACTACGAGAAGCACATGAAGATGTACGGCGCCGGCTATGCGGGCCAGGACCTGAGCTATACGACGCTGCCGGAACACCTGATCACCGCCATCAATGCCCGTAACAAGAACCTCGTCGATGCGGATACCGTCGCGAAGGACCTGGAGCGCGAGCGCGAGCAAGTCCGGGCCGCGGAAGCCGCCCGCGCCAAGAAGGCCGAGGAATCGCTGGCGGCCGTGCAGACGGATCTCGCTTCCGAACGGGAGAAATTCAACGCCGAACGCGCCAGGATTACGGACGAGAGCAAGAAGGTCGCTTCGCTTTTGCCCCAGAAGAACACGGAACTGTCGAAAGTGATCAGCGCCGCTGCCGCGACGAAGGAGGAAATGACCCGCTCGCTGACCCAGCTGAACCAGCTGTACGAGGCGCAGAAGGAGCAGTTGACCAAGCTGCAACGAGAGGAGGGCGTCACCTACGAGCGGCCGGACGGCAAAGTGACCTTGGTCAACTCGCGCGCCAATACCGTCTGGATCAACTTGGGATCCGCGGACAGCGTCGAGCGGCAGATGATCTTCAGCGTCATCGATCAGAACGAGACGGGAGTCACCCGGAGCAAGGTGAAGGGCCGAATCGAGATCACGCAGGTCAAGGACACACACACTTCGGAAGCTCGCATCCTGGAGGAGGTGGACCTCGCCAATCCCGTCATGCAAGGCGACTTGGTCTACTCGCCGGCGTTCCGCAAAGGCCAAAAGACCCGGTTTGCCTTGGCGGGCCTAATCGACATGGATCGGGACGGCAAGAGCGACCAAACGAAGGTCAAGGCCCTGATCACGATGAACGGCGGTCTGGTCGACGCGGAATTGCTGGAAGACGGCAGCATTGCCGGCAAGATGACGACGGACACCCGCTATCTGGTCAAGGGGGCCCAGCCCACGGACAAGACCAATCAGAAAGTGATCGAGGGCTACACGGCCATGACTGGCGAAGCTACGCGGCTGGGCATCGAGTCCATCACGCTCGATACGCTGCTGGATCGCATGGGCTACGTCCCCGACAACCGCGTCGTGCCGATGTCTCGGCCCTCGGCAGTCGGCGATGCCCAAGGCGAGAGCCCCCGGCCGAAGGCGGCGCCCGCCGCAACGCGTTGAGTCCGGGGCCAGGCCGCGTGGCAACCGGTGAATCACAGCGTGCGACCGCCCGGTTGAAACCAGGCGGTCTTTTTTTGCGCGTCGCTGGCCGCCAGGTGAACTCGGCGAGCCAGCGCGTGGCCCCTTGTCAGCGGCGCCGTTTTCGTTTCTGTTAGCGGGCCGAACCGGAACCGTGCCCCTCGCCCCCGGGTGGCGAACGGGGTGGCGTAAGCCCCCCGGTGCGTTAGCGATTCGATCCGAGACCCTGCCCGTCGCCCCAGCAGAGCAGCCGACAGATGCGAGCCGAAATCATCGCCCTCGGTGACGAACTGACCAGCGGTCAGCGGTTGAACACGAACAGCCAGTGGCTCAGCCAAGAGCTTGGCGACTTGGGAATCCAAGCTCTTTTTCACACCACCGTCGGGGATGACTTGGAGGCCGGCACCGAGGTCTTCCGGCAGGCGGTGCAGCGGGCGGATGTTGTTCTGAGCACGGGCGGACTGGGCCCTACGGCCGACGATCTCACGCGCGATTGCCTCGCCCAGGCGTGCGGCGTCGAACTGGTCCGCGACGAGGCGGTCTTGGCACAGATCCGGGCGTTGTTTGCCCGCCGCGGCCGGGAGATGCCGGAGCGAAACGCCGTCCAAGCGATGTTCCCGCGCGGCAGCCGCGTCATTGCCAACCCGCACGGCACGGCGCCAGGCATCGACATCGACGTGCCTCGGCCCGGCCGCACTCCGGCGCGCATCTTTGCCCTGCCGGGCGTCCCGGCCGAAATGCGCGACATGTGGGCGGCGACCGTCCAGCCGGCCTTGGCCGCCATGACCAGCCACCACCGCCGCGTGATCCGGCATCGGTCGATCCACTGCTTCGGAGCGGGCGAAAGCGCGATCGAAGCCATGTTACCCGATCTCGTCCGGCGGGGCCGCGTGCCGGCAGTCGGGATCACGGCCAGCAAAGCAACGATCACGTTGAGGATCACGGCCGAGGACTCGACGCCCGAAGCTTGCCAAGCGGCGATGCAGCCCACGGCGGACACGATCTACCAGTGCTTGGGCAACTTGGTGTTCGGCGAAGACGGCGACACGCTGCAGGACGTGCTGATTCGGATGCTGACGCAGCGGCGTCAGACCCTGGCGACCATCGAGTGCGGCTCCGGCGGCGTGCTGGCCGCCTGGCTCAGTTCGGCCGACCCGCAGCAGCGCGCGTTCCAGGGCGGACTGGTGCTGCGCGATCCGGCATCCCAGTCCGCCGTGCTGGACGTCGCCGGCAACGCTCCCGCGGCCGATGGGCCAGCGGCCGGTGTCGACGTGCAGACGCTCGCCCTCCGCTGCCGCGCCGTCTTCCAAACCGATTACGCGTTGGCCTTGGGTCCGTTTCCGCCGGCTGACTCCTCGGCAGCCCTTCCAGCTGCGGTTCAGTTCGCGCTGGCGGAACGGACCGCCGTCCATGCACGCGCAACGCCCTACGCCGGTCACCCGGACATCCTCCTGGAACGGACCGTCAAGGAGGCCCTGAATTTCGCGAGGTTGACGCTGCTGGGTGCGGATCGCGCCACCAGCGTGTAGACTGGATCCACCATCGGTTACCGGCGAACGGTGGGCGTGAGCCCACCGGTTTTGCGTCAAGCTTGATCTACCACCGGTTACCGGCGAACGGTGGGCGTGAGCCCACCGGTTTTGCGTCAAGCTTGGCCAGCCAGCATCAGAGGGACCAGTGGGCTCACGCCCACCGTTCGCCAATGTGACGCCAAAGTGTCGCCAAAGTGAGCCAGTCGAACCACTGAGAACGAGGAGGACACCATGAAAACAGCCGTCATCGCATTTTCCGTCATCGCCGCATTGGCCGCGGAGGCTCGCCCCGGCGAGTTCCGCGTGGCCCCGCTTGGCAACGATTCCAACCCCGGCACGCAGGCGTCACCGCTGCGCACGATCCAGCGCGCCGCCGAACTGGCGCAGCCGGGCGATGTGATCACCGTCCACGAGGGCGTGTATCGCGAACGTGTCAACCCGCCGCGCGGAGGTGCTTCCGACGCACAGCGCATCGTCTACCAGGCGGCCCCCGGCGAGAAAGTCGAGATCAAGGGCTCGGAGATCGTCAAGGATTGGTTGCGAGTCCAGGATGATGTCTGGCGGGTCACGCTGCCCAATTCGCTCTTCGGCAGTTTCAATCCTTACCGCGACCTGATCCGCGGCGACTGGTTCAATCCCAAGGACCGCCCGCACCACACCGGCGCCGTGTACCTGAACGGCCGCTGGCTCATCGAGGCCGCCAAGCTGGACGAAGTTTTCAAGCCCGCGGACGACACCGGACTTTGGTTCGGCCAAGTGGATAACGAGCGGACAACGATCTGGGCGCAGTTCAAGGGCGTCAATCCCAACGAACAACTCGTCGAGATCAACGTCCGCCGGACGGTATTCTATCCGGGCCAGCCCGGCCGGAACTACATCACCGTGCGCGGCTTCACCATGCGCCATGCGGCGACTCCGTGGGCGCCGCCCACCGCCGAGCAGATCGGCCTGATCGGCACGCACTGGAGCAAGGGCTGGATCATCGAAAACAACGTGGTCAGCCACTCCGTCTGTTCCGGAATCGCGCTCGGGAAACACGGCGACGAATTCGACAATACCTCGGCCAACACGGCCGAAGGCTACGTCAAAACCATCGAGCGTGCCCATGCCCATCCCATCCCCTGGACCAAGGACAACATCGGCCACCACGTCGTCCGCAACAACACCGTTTCCCATTGCGAACAGGCGGGCATCGTCGGCAGCCTGGGCCCCATCTTCTGCGTCGTTACCGGCAACGTCATCCACGATATCCACGTGCGGCGGCTGTTCACTGGCGCCGAGATGGGGGGCATCAAGTTCCACGGTGCGATCGATACCGAGATCAGCAACAACCACATTTACCGGACGACGCGCGGGCTGTGGCTCGACTGGATGGCGCAAGGCACGCGCGTGACGCGGAACCTGTTCCACGACAACCTCACGGAGGATCTCTTCGTCGAAGTGAACCACGGACCGTTCGTCGTCGACAACAACGTCTTCCTGTCCCCGACCACTCTGCTCGACTGGTCGGAAGGCGGCGCTTACGCCCACAATCTCATGGCCGGACGGATCGTGCCCCGCCCCGAACTGCGGCGTTTGACTCCGTTCCACAAGCCGCACTCGACGGAAGTCGCGGGGCTCAAAAACATCGTGGGCGGCGACGACCGTTTCTACAACAATATCTTCGTGGGCGCCAGCGGGTTGTCCCCGTACGACGGCGCGGCCTTGCCCGTCTGGATGGACGGCAACGTGTTCCTCAAGGGAGCCGCGCCGTCCAAACACGAACAGAACCCGCTCGTCCAACCCGATTCCGATCCGGCCCTGAAGCTGGTCGAGAAGCCGGACGGCTTCCATCTCGAGTGGACGCTTGACGAGACCTGGGCCGGGCAGCGGACGCGCCCCCTGGTAACCAGTGAACTCCTGGGCCGGGCCGCGATCCCCAATCTTCCCTTCGAGCAACCGGATGGCAAGCCGATCCGGGTCACCACCGACTACTTCGGCAAGCCACGCAACGAGGCGAACCCGACCGTCGGGCCGTTCGAAAATCCGGGAACCGGCCGGCTCAGTGTCAAAGTATGGTGAGGTTCGCCGGAACGCCGGAGGTCTTCGCCTTCCCGGTCCGATGTCTGTTTTCGGCCCGCTCAGGCTGCCTCTTCGCCGACGGTCACGACCACGCGTCCGGTGACCTCACCGTCCAAAATCCGGGTGATGTGCGAAGGCAGATCGTGCAACTCCACGAAACGGGCGATCGCGGGCAGGCCGTCGAGCTTCCACGGCCCGGCCAGACGGCGCCAGATGTCATGGCGCAGGGAAACCGAGCCCCAGGCGGCGTCGATCCCGGCCAGCGTGACGCCGCGCAGGATGAAAGGGTGGACCGTCACCGGCAGATCGCTGCCGGCGGCCAAGCCGCACGCGGCGACGCAACCGCTGTGCCGGGTCGCCCGCAGAATCGTGCCCAGCATGTTGCTGCCGACCGTGTCGACGGCGCCGGCCCAGCGGCCGGACAGGAGCGGTTTCCCGCCGCGGTCGTCGACCTGCTCGCGGCCCAGAATGTGCTCGGCGCCGAGACGTTTCAGGTACTCGTGGCTGGACGCCTTGCCGGTGACGGCCGTCACGTGATAGCCGAGCTTGGCCAACAGGGCGACGGCGAATGTTCCCACCCCGCCGCTGGCGCCCGTCACGACCACCTCGCCGGAATCGGGCCTCACGTCGTGCTTCTGCAGCGCGTCGACGCACAGGCCGGCCGTGAAGCCGGCGGTTCCCAGGATCATCGAGTCGCGCAAGGTCAGTCCGGCCGGCAAGGGCACGACCCACTCGCCGGGCACCTGGACGTATTCCGCCCAGCCGCCCCAGCGATTGGCGCCCATGTCGAAACCCGTGACCAGGACCGGATCGTTGGGCGAAAACGGGCCGCCCCCGCTGCCGACGACGTGTCCGGCAGCGTCCACGCCGGGGATGTGAGGAAACGTCTTGTTGACGCCGGGGTGCCCGGTGGCGGCCAAGGCGTCCTTGTAGTTCAACGACGAGTAGGCGACGCGGATCAGCGTATCGCCCGGCGGCAATTCGCTCAGTCGCCGTCGAGTGACCTCGGCGTGAACTTTGCCGTCCGCGTCCTTCGTGACCAGGTAGCAACGAAATGTTTCGGGGAGCATGATTTCAACCACAGGCAACTTGTTCCGCATCGTGCAGGTAGTCGTCGGCGACCGGATAGTTACGGAAACGGACCGAGTAGTACTGCTCGAACCAATCGCTGATCAGCCGTTCCATGTCCGCGTCGTAGCCGGGGGCGACGTAGAGCGTCTTGCCGTCCCAAGTCTGGCGCAAGTCGCCCTCCTCGACCAGGAGTTGGCCGGACTTGATCACGTAACGCGGCAACTGGAACATCAGTTCCTTGTCTTCGTGCGGGGTGTAGATGGTCACGTCGGCGTCGGCCCCCGGGCCCAGGTGGCCTTTGTGCTTCAGTCCCAGCAGCTTCGCCGGCCCGGCCCGCGTGATGATGGCGATTTCGCTCAGGGAGTACTCGCGGTCCAAATCGGCCAACACGGAGCCTTTGCCCACCGCCGCGTGGACCTCCTTGAGGACTTCCTTGCGGTAAGCGCTGTCCATCAGCAGGCGAATGATCTGCGGATAGGCCAGGAACGAGCCGCCATTGGGATGATCGGTGCTCATCACCACCCGCCACGGGTCCTGGACCAGCAAGTACCACTCCAGCCCGATGGCCCACTGCCAGGCGTGGATCAGGCTCTTGTTGCGGTACTTGATCGGCGCAATTCCGCAACCGGCTTCCATTTCCACGTCGGCGCTGAACCACTTGGTGCCGTACACGTTGTGCAAGTAGTACCCCAGCGGTCCGTCGCCGGTCATACTGGTCGTTTCGCCGAACAGAACCTGTCCCACGTCGACGGAGAGATTGGGGTGCTCGTTGACATACTCGGCCAGCGGCGCGACTTTCGAATTGAACGTGCTCTCGTCGCCTTCCCCGCCGCCGTAGCTGTGAAATTGAACGTGCGTGATGTGTCCGCGGTGCCCCTCCAGCGCCTTCATCGTTTCCATGGTCGTCCGCCAGTTGCCGGGCAGGCCCAAGTTGTTGCAGTGGATGTGGACCGAATGCGGCAGTTTCAACGCATCCGTCGCCGTTGCGACCTCGCCAATGATCTGCCGCGCCGTGACCCCAAAGTGGTCCACAGGCTCGTCCACCGTGTGGACGTTGCCGCCGGCGTGGTGTTTCCAGACCTCCACGCCGCCCGGATTGACCAGTTTGATGGCATACGCCTTGGCGGCCCCCAGCAGCCAGGCGACGAAGCCCTTCAGTTGTTCCGGCCGCCGCTCCTGAATCGCCCGCATGACAAAATGGTTGTTGCCGGCCAGGACGTAAAAGCCCTTGTCGATGCAAGGCGTGTCGTCGAACTCTTCGTGCGCGTGGCGGGCCATCAGGGGCGGGACCGCCGCGTCGAAGGCGGTGGTATAGCCGAGCCCGATGTACTTGTAGCCCGTGGCAAAGGTGCTGGGTACGCTGCCCAGCGTCCCGCTGTGCGTCAGGGGCGTGCGCGCCACCACGTTCTTGCCGCCGCGTCGCTCTTCGGGCCGCATCTTGCGGGCGGCATTCACTTTAGGGCCCGCGATGTGACAGTGCATGTCGATCCCGCCGGGCATCACCACCAAACCGGCGGCGTTCAGCGTGTACGCCGCTTGGACTTGGGGGTCACTGGGTGCCGGAACGATCTTCCCGCCTTGGATCCAAATGTCCTGCACTTGGCCGTCCACACCGTTGAGCGGATCGTAGACGTAGCCGCCGGTGATTTTCCACAGAACGTCAGCCATGATTGCCTCAGTAGAATTGCCTGGGGCGAGGCACTTGAAACCGTCTGTACCAAAGCTCCATGATGGACCTTGACGGCGAATCAAACAAGGCCGGAGCCCTGGAAATGGCAGACGATCACGCTGTACGGCACGGGTTGCGTGATGGCAGCCAAGTCCTATGATGGGGAACATCTCCACTGCCACAGAACTCGGTCCCGCCGATTGCGACAGCGAACCATTCCATCGTGTCCACTGCTTTTTCCCTGATCATCCCGGCCTACAACGAGGCGAAACGCCTGCCGCCGTACTTGGC
>CAYUFW010000231.1:0-855 GCA_964443915.1 uncultured Pirellulaceae bacterium | reverse complement strand
AACGTCCGCGTGCATTTGACGGCGGCAATCCCGGACGCGCACGAAGTGATCGTCGTCGACGATGGCAGCACCGACGGAACGCGGGAGTACGTCAGCCGAATGGCCGCCGAATGGCCGGCCTTGCGGCTCGTGTGTCACCCGCAGAATCAGGGCAAAGGGGCGGCTGTCCGCACCGGCATGTTGGCCGCCGTCGGCGAAATCCGCTTGTTTGCAGACGCTGACGGGGCGACTCCCATCGCCGAAGAAGAGCGTTTGCGAGCGGCCATCGAAGCGGGCGCCGATGTGGCCATCGGCTCCCGGAGGATCCAAGCCGCCGGCGTGACGCGGCGACGGCATTGGTTTCGGGGACTCGTCGGCTGGTCCTTTGCCCGCTTCATCCGCTGTCTGCTGCCGATCCCCGTCCGCGACACGCAGTGCGGATTCAAGATGTTTCGCCGAGCCGCCGCCGAACGGTTGTTTGCCCTTTCGAACGAAGACGGCTACGTGCTGGACCTGGAACTGCTCGCGCTTGCCCAAGGCCTGGGCTATCGCGTCGTGGAGGTCGGAGTGAATTGGTCGGAGATCCCCGGCAGCAAACTGCACATGAGCCGCGAGTGGCGAAAAATCCTGGCGGGCGTATGGCGAATCCGTCGCCGGCTGCAACAGGCTTCGTAGTCCCTTTGGCGGACTTAAAGACGATACCAGAAAAAAGTGCATATTTCCCGTGCCACTAGTTGCCTTTTGCTTCTGAATTGATAAGTTGCGCTGAGTTTGACAGTTAAGGAGGGCTGGGGCAGTTGGGGCAGTCATTCTACGGGGCAACGGCCTCGATCACAAGGCTGCGAAATGCTAGCAGAGCTAGCTCATTGAAAGTAT
>CAYUFW010000230.1:0-13508 GCA_964443915.1 uncultured Pirellulaceae bacterium | reverse complement strand
AGGCAGTCACGGGACGTGAGAAGAAACACGGCCGCCTCGACGGCTTCGTCCGGATCGCTCGCTTCGACGAAGGCTTCCCGGAGGATGGTTTCGGTGTAGGTGACACGGTATTCGTTCAGCGCCACGGCCATCCTGGACCGCTTTCTGCAGCACGCCGAGGTGCTCACGCTCACGGGCCGAAGCTATCGGCTGAAAAATCCGCTGAATGGTTCAAAATCCGCCAAAGCGCCCATCGGCTCGGAAGCCGAAAAATAATACTACTCCGATCCCAAAACGGACCACGGTCACAGGATTCTAGTTAACAACCGTTCACCTGCGGATTTTGAAGCGCCCATAAGTGGCCCGTTTTGAAGCGCCCAGTGACACGCAAGGCGGCGGGTTCGTCATCACCGGCGCGGGGCCGCAATCGCCTCCGCCCGATACGCAGCCGGCCGGCACCGAACCGCGCAAGCCCGAACCGGAGCCCGACGACGACCACGCCTGATGTGCCGCGCGGCGAACAGGAGCATCCGGCAGGCGACAAGCCACTGAGGGCCATTCTCGGCCGCCCCAGGCTACGCCGCGGCGAGACCAAGGAAGACGCCACCCGACGATTGGCGCGGGAGTTGTTCGGGAAGGTGAAACCGCCCGAGCCACCGCAAGATCAGACGCCTACCACCAGTCCAGAATGACCGCCCCTGAACCAAGGAAGCACAGCCATGCCGACCGAAGACCAGCAGCCGCCCGAGGCCCCATCGACCAGGGAGCCGAAATACAACTTCACGCCCGAGCAGTGGGACTGGATTTGGGCGCAGGTCCGCGAAGTCGTGGCCGCCGATCGGGCCTGGGAGGCGGAACACCGTAAACGCCCACCCGAAACGCCTGACGAAGAAATCCTGAGCCGGCTCGACTAGCCCGCGCGCACGCGCCAAATTGCTCTTGAGGTTTTCACGGCAGACGTGCGGCTGTACAATTAAAACGCCGCCAGCGGCAAACTGGCGGCGTTTTCTCTAGGGCCGGAGCCCGTTCAATCGTGCTGACTGAATGATACGGTTCTTGGCCTTGGTCCGTCAAGATCAAGCTTGGAACCCGCGACTTTAAGACGGCGGACGCCACGCAAGGCATCGCCACACATCAGGAACGACAGTCCGCACATTGGGGTAACGTAATGGAATCTACTTTGACGCCACAGGAATGGCCGATTTCACAGGGCGAACTGATAGAAATGTGGGGGCGCTTTGACGGCTGGCCTCCTGAGTGGCCATTTTCAAACTCGCGAGTGGCCAGACGCATGATCTGCACCGGGATTGAGGCATTGATTACAGAGCAGGGGCCGACCCGCCAATGCATGGAGTTTCTCCAGGGACTTCAGGCCAGTCAACGCTGAGCACTTTGCCCGCTGAGTCAATGGTGACGTGGGCAATGCAGGCTTTGCGGCCAATCTTCGTGGCCCTGGAGCGAATGTTTCGTAATTCATCGGAAGTCGGCATGGCTGGCTTGTTTGGTGTGATGGCGGTCTTGACCTGCTCCAGAATCTTGGCCCAGTCGCTGTCAGCCTCAATGTCGGTGGAGCCGGGGAGTTTCGTGTTGCAAACGACGGAGTATCCGCTTGCACCACTGTCCGAACCAGACGATACCAACTACCACCAGCCACCTTGGATACCACGCGGCCCACCGGTTGGCAATCAGGCGTGACGCCTACAGCAGAAAACGCCGTGCCAATCTCGCACCTCGACGCCGTCCGCAGTTCGGCCATGACCTACCGTGTCACTCAAAAGACCCCACTACCAATCTGGGCGGCCTGTTGCAAAACGGCCAACATGCCGTACACTAGCCGCCGCCGGCCAGTTGGTCTGGCGATGGAGCGACAGACAATTTGTCCCTCTCTGCCCGAATCGGGGTGCTGCATGGATGAACTCAAGATCCCTCGCGCCGAGGACGATTGGGCGCTGACGTTCGACGCCGTGCCCGACCTGATCCTGATTCTGGACAACCGCCACCGCGTCTTGCGGGCCAACAAGGCGATGGCAAAGCGGATGGGCTGCGAGCCGAAGGACCTCGTGGGACAGTCGTGTTTCCAGGTGGTCCACAACGCGCACGCGCCGCCGGTGTTCTGTCCGCACGCGCGGTTGCTGGCCAACGGCGAGCAGCACGGCGTCGAGATCCACGACGAACGACTGGGTGGCACGTTTCTGGTGTCCGTCTCGCCGATCTGCGGTCCGGGCGGGACAGTTCTGGGCAGCGTCCACGTGGCCCGCGACATTACCGAGCAGAAACGGGCGGAGAGCCAAGCCGTCGAGGCCGTTCGCCAGCGGGACCAGTTTTTGGCGATGCTCTCGCACGAACTCCGCAATCCGCTGGGAGCGATCCTCAATGCAGCTTGCGTCGTCAAGCGGTTGCCGGCACAGGGCGGCTCGTTCGCCGCTGCCTTGGCGGTGATCGAGCGGCAGGCGCACCAGATGTCCGCGCTGCTCGACGATCTGCTGGACGTCTCGCGGGTCATGCAGGGCAAGATCGTCCTCGCCCAGGAAGCGGTCGACCTGGGCGCCACGGTCCAAGACGCGCTGGCTGCCGTCCGCGCCCGGCTGGAGGCGAAAAACCAGAGACTGGCCGTCGACCTCCCCGCTGAGCCCCTGTACGTGCGCGGCGATCCGACGCGGTTGCAGCAGATTCAGGTCAATTTGTTGACCAACGCCATCAAGTTCACGCCCGACGGCGGCCGAATTGCGCTCCGTTTGTGCCGCGAAGGCGACGCGGCCATCTTGACCGTACGGGATGAGGGAGAAGGCATTTCGGGCGACCTGCTGGAGAGCATCTTCGACTTGTTCGTACAAGCCGACACGACCCTGCATCGCGAGCAAGGCGGCCTGGGGATCGGCCTGACGCTGGTCCGCATGTTGGTCGAGATGCACGGCGGCACGGTGACCGCTGCCAGCGCCGGTGCCGGAAAGGGCAGCGAATTTCGCGTCCGCCTCCCGTTGCTGGTCACGGCTCCCAGTCCGGCTCGCGCCATTCCCGTGGGCTCGCCGAGAGTCGCCAGCAAAGTCCTGATTGTCGAAGACAATGCCGACGTCCGCTCCATGTTGCATACGCTATTGGAACTGGAGGGCCACGATGTGCAGGAGGCTGCCGACGGCGGGCAAGGTCTGGAGACGCTGGCCCGCGAACCGTTCGACGTGGCCCTGATCGACATCGGCTTGCCGGGCATCGATGGCTACGAATTGGCCCGCCGCGCGCGGTCGTCGTGCGGCCGCCGCTGCCCGCGGCTGGTCGCGCTCACGGGCTACGGCCGCGCATCCGACCGAGAGGCCGTCAAAGCGGCGGGCTTCGACGAACATCTCGTCAAACCCTGCGACCCTGACGAGCTGTTTCGGGTGTTGGCCAAGCCGCGCTGACGATTGAGAACAGATCACTGAAAATCCCGCGACGGGACCAAGTGGGTCAGTTCGTGGTGCATGTCCTGCAGGTGCTGAACGACGACGTGGATCACGCCGTGGCGGCTCTCCAGGCGGCCGCGGACGAACCAGGCGTTGCTGTGCCGGGCGACCTTGTGAAACCGCTCCCAGATGGACTTGTGCAAGACCAGGTTGGCCGTCCCGGTTTCGTCCTCCAGGGTCACAAACGTGATGCCTTTGCCGGTGCTGGGACGCTGCCGCAGGATGATCACGCCGGCCACCCGGACTTGACGCCGGTCGGGCAACTCGGCCAGTTTGGCGGCGGGCGTGGCTCCCAATCGCTGCAGATGTTCTCGGTAGAAGGACACGGGGTGCTGCCGCAGCGTGAGGCCCAGCGTCTGGTAGTCGGCGATGACTTCCTCCTGGACCGTCGTGGCCGGCAACTCGGCCGGTGTGTCGGCCGGCGGATCGGCACGGTCCAGCAGCGGTTGCAGTAGGCGACGATTCGGCTGGGACAAGGCGTCCCACAGCGAGCGGCGGCGGTTGCGGCCCAGCGAGCCGAAGGCGTCGGCTTCGGCCAGGCGGCTGACCGCGCCTTGCAGCAAGCCCGTGCGGCGAGTGAATCCGTCGATCGTTTCAAAACGGCCCGTCGCCCGCGCCCGCAGGATGGCCGCGGCGTCGTTTTCGGCCAAGCCGCGGACCAGCCGAAGCCCCAGCCGCAAAATGCGTTCCCCTTCGAGCGTACAGTCCCACTGGCTGTCGTTCACGTCCACCGGACGCACCTCGACGCCGTGCTGCCGGGCGTCGCGGACCAGCTGGGCCGGGGCATAGAAGCCCATCGGCTGGCTGTTGATCAACGCCGCGACGAACGCCGCCGGGTAGTAGTGCTTCAAGTAGGCCGAAACATAGACCAGCAGTGCGAAGCTGGCTGCGTGCGATTCGGGAAAGCCGTATTCGCCGAAGCCGCGGATTTGCTGGAAGACCCGTTCGGCGAATTCTTCGGACAGGCCGCGCTGGCGCATCCCGTCCAGCAGCTTTTGGCGGAAGGCTTCCATGTGGCCGTTCCGCCGCCACGCGCCCATGGCCCGCCGCAATTGGTCGGCTTCGCCCGGCGTGAAGCCGGCTGCTACGACGGCTAATTTCATGACCTGCTCCTGGAAGATCGGCACGCCCAACGTCTTTTCCAGCACGCGGCGGATGTCGTCGTTGGGGTACGTCACGGCTTCTTCGCCGGCCCGCCGCCGCAGGTACGGGTGTACCATCTGGCCCTGGATCGGCCCCGGCCGGACAATGGCCACTTCGATCACCAAGTCGTAATCGCAGCGCGGACGCAGTCGCGGCAGCATGGCCATCTGGGCACGGCTCTCAATCTGGAACACGCCCATCGTGTCCGCTCGGCAGATCATGTCGTACACCCGCGTGTCGCCCGCCGGGATGTTGGCCAACGATAGCTGCCGCCCCGCCACCTGCTGGACCAGGGCAAAACATTTGCGGATCGCGGTCAACATGCCCAAGCACAAACAGTCGACTTTCAGGATGCCCAACTCCTCCAAGTCGTCCTTGTCCCACTCGATCACCGTGCGGTCGGGCATGGCCGCGTTTTCGATCGGCACCAACTCGCACAACGGGCCGCGCGTCATGACCATGCCGCCCACGTGTTGCGATAAATGGCGGGGGAAACCGATCAACTCCTTGGTCAAGTGCAGCAAGCGGCGGCCGACTTCCGAAGTGGTGTCGATGCCCATCTCCTGGCAACGCTGCTCCAGTTCGAGCGCCTGCTGGGGATAGCCGTCCATGTTCTTGGCCAGCCGGTCGATGCAATCCAGCGACAGGCCCAACGCCTTGCCGACTTCCCGAATCGCCGACCGCGTGCGGTGGGTGATCACGGCGGCCGCAATGCCGGCCCGCTCGCGGCCGTATTTCTGGTACAGGTACTGCAGCACCTCCTCCCGCCGCTCGTGCTCGAAGTCCACGTCGATGTCCGGGGCCTCGTTGCGTTCCTTGCTGATGAACCGCTCGAACAGCAAGTCCACCCGGTCGGGATCGACGGCCGTGATGCCCAGGCAGTAACAGACGGCTGAATTCGCCGCCGATCCGCGGCCTTGGCAAAGAATATCTCGCGAGCGGGCGAATTGAACCAAGTCCCAGACCGTCAGGAAATATGCCTCGTAACGCAATTCTTCGATCAATTGCAGTTCGTGCTTGAGCAACTGCAACACCTTCTCCGGCACGCCGTCCGGGTAGCGCTGCTGGGCGCCTTGCCACGTGAGCCGTTTCAGGTACTCCAGCGGCGTCATGCCCGGCGGGGCCAGTTCCAGCGGATACTCGTAACGCAACTCGTCCAGCGAAAACGTACACCGATCGGCGATCTGGCGCGTGCGCTGCAGCGCGTCGGGAATCCGAGCGAACAATTCGCGGAGTTCGTCCGGCGATTTCAAATGCCGCTGGGCATTGGGAAACAACAGCCCGCCGGCTTGAGCGACCGTGACGCCGTGCCGGATGGCGGTCAGCACGTGCTGCAGTGGCTGACGGGCCGGAACGTGGTAGTACACGTCGCCGGCGGCGACCAGCGGCACAGCGGCGGCGCGGGACAAATGCTGCAGCCACTCCAGCCGCCGCGCATCCTCCGCACCGCGATGAAATTCAGCGATCAGGTAGCAGCGACCAGGAAAAATCTCTCGGTAGCGATCGAGGGCGGCGCAACCGTAGACCGCTCGCTCCGCGAGCGGAATCGAGTCTCGGAGAGACTCGGCTACGTGGCTCGCATCGCCAACCAGTACCCCCGCCAGCAACCCTTCCGCATGGTCGGCCACATCCTGCCACGTGAGTTCACACTCGCCTTTCACTGCGCGGCGGCGGCCGCGCGTGATCAGCCGGCACAAGCGTCCGTAAGCAGCCCGGTCCGGCGCCCAGAGCACGACGGCCGGAGCGTCCGTCGGCCTGATCTCCGCTCCCACAATCAGCTTCAGCCCGCTGCCCTTGGCCGCCGCGTGCGCGCGGACCACTCCGGCCAGGCTGTTCACATCCGTCACCGCCAGCCCGTGGTATCCCAATTCCACCGCGCGCTGCACCAACTCGTCAGGGTGTGATGCACCTTGCAGGAAAGTGAAATTGGTTTTGCAGTGCAATTCAGCGTAGGAGGACATGGGACAGATAGGACATATAGGACGTACGAGACATATAGGCCAAGGCATTACTCGAACGCACCTTGCACAAACCAGCGCTGGTCCTGTAGTTGGCGGAACAGCCACCAGCGGTTGCCATCTTCGGTTTCCACGCGGTAGTAATCGCGGCGGGACGATTCGCCGCGCCACCAGCCGGTTTCAATCCGTTCGGGGCCGAAGCAGCGGGCCACGCGATGCCCTCGGCGCTGGTAATGAAACATCGCGGGAGGCCCGTCCAACGCGATGCCGATCACGTCGATCGGCTGCGGCGGATTGAACAGCCGTAAGGGCCGCAGCAGCGGTCCGGGCAACGACGCCGGCGGCAGCGAGGATGGTTTCGTCGATGCGGCTTCGCCGGCCAAGGGCCGATAGCGGTAAGCCAACTCGACCTGCGATTCCGCCTGCAATTCGGCGCGCACTACGTGCTCGCGCCCCAAGCGGTTGCTCAACCGTTCGACCAGCGATGCCAGCTGTGCTGGATGCTCCCGCGGGGCGTCGCCGAACAATTCCCTTTGCCGCGACTGGCGCGGCGCGGTCGTCACCGCGCGGATGCGAATCTCCTCCACGGCATCCGGCAGCGTCACCAACGCCAGTTGCAGCTTGGCCAGCGCCAGCAAGTGCTGCGGCGCGACCACGGGGCGGAACAAGCTGAGATCGATCTGCAACGGCCGCCGGTTCTGGCAGACCAACTGGCACGCCAAACGCAAGACACCTTGTCCTTGTTCGATCAATCGCCGCGATAGCTGGTTCAGTAATTCCCCTAAAACACGCTCGATCGCCTCGTGGTGCGTCGTCGGGTGCTCGAAACACCAGCGCACCGACAACGGCTCGCGGGCATGGTGCGCCACGATGGGCTCGGCAACCGTGCCGGCGAGCTTGTCCAGGCGTTCGATCAACGGCTCGCCAAAACGGGCCGCCAGGCTGGCCCGCGGCAAGCGGTTCAACTGCCCGATCCGGCGCATGCCCAGCCGGTGCAGTTGTTCCGTGGTGCGCTGAGGCAGCCGTAGAGCCTCCAGCGGCAGATGCTCCAAAACCGCCGCGTTTCCCGGTGGCAGGACCTGAAAATGGGACTGGCTCCGATCAGGACGATCGGTGCCTGTCCCATTTTCAGGGATACAGCTCCGACCGCCCCAGCGTGCAAAGCCCCACGCGGCGCCAGTCGTATCGGCAATCGCCACGCGCACAGTCAACCCCTGTTGGCGGCAGCCCATAACGACCGTCTGGGCCAGCGTCTCTTCGCCGCCGAACAGATGGGCCAGTCCGCTGACGTCCAGCAGCAGCGAGTCCGGCTCGTCGGCTTGATCCAGCCCGACAATGGGACTGAACTGCTCGCACCATTCGGCCAACTCCACCAGCGTTTCCCGATCACGGCGAGCGTCGTAACAGACGACAAGGGGACGCACCTCTTTTTTCAGTTCCGTCCCTCGCTCGCGTTTCGGGCTTGTGTCTTCTGCCAACAGCGTCTGGGCCTCGGCCAGCGGCATGCCTGGCCGCACGGCTTGTTCCCAGGCAGCCGCCGAGCAGGCTTTCACGCGCTGGCCGTAACGGGCATCTTGGTCATACAGCACGATGGCGGAGTCCGCCCGTTCCGGTTGCTCGCGGACGAGCCGCTGCACGGGCCAATTGGGCAGCCAAAGGGCGAGGATACGTGGCATGACGCGGCTCCTCTTCGAAGTGGGGCCGAAAATGGGGACTGGCACCAATCGTCCTGGCACCAATCGTCCGGATTGGAGAAAGTCCCTTTTTCGGAGCCGGATGACACAGTTGACCGGTCCATTCATCCAAGACCAATTCCACGCTGCCGCTGCCGCCGGCGCCGCGGCAACGCAGCAACTCCACTCGCATCCGGCGGCCCGTTGCGGCACCCTGCGGTTCGACCCACCACCGGACGTCCGCCCAAGTGGGCTCCGTGCGCGCCGCACCGGGCCGGACCAGCAATCCCACGCAGCCGCTGGCTTCCGCCGACAATTGCCAACGCCGGAACAGCCGGCTGTCGACCTGGTCCACCCAGCCCCAGACGGCGGCCACGCCCGGACAGCGCAACGCCTGGTCCCACGCCCAGCCTTCGTCCTGCGCGGTTTGCGGCTGGACGAAGATTACCCGTTCCAGATCCAGGCCCCACGCGGCCAAGGCGGGCGGGTACACCTCGTGCCGGCGGTCCAGGACCACGATCGCGCCGCCTTCCCCAGCCGCCTGCTGGGCGGCCTTCCAAGCTAGCAATGCCGCGCCGCTGCCCGGCCCCGCCGCCAGCCACTCGACCAGCGAGCCGCGCCACAGAGAGCTGCCGGGCAGCAGCGCGTCCAGCGGCGGCCAGCCGCTGGACAACACCGCTTCGCCCGGCCCCCGCCGCGACTTTTCCACGCTCCGGATGCGGCCCCGCAACTGTTCCACAATGTCCGGCACAGCGATCATGGGTCTACCGATGGGTGTACAGGTGACTATTTAAGTATATCCCTGTACATCGGCAGCTGCAAGCGGTCAACTGCGGGAAAAATTTCGCTATCGAGCCTGTCTCGGCAGGATGCTGCGGAAACGCTCCCGATGACCGTTCGACATCACGGGGGAAGGCGAGTTGACGCCGTTCGATGCCTGGGCGGTGATCGATGAGATCAATGCCGGTATGGCGACAGCGGCCGAAGGCGAGGGCGCCGCGAAGGCCGGGGCGGCGCAGACCGCCACGCCGGCGCTGCCGGCTTTCCCCGGTCAGGACATCCCGTCCCTCCGAACGGAAGTGCTGTTGCGTCTCGACGAAGTCTGGGGCGCGAAATGATCGGATTCGGGTATGGACTTCCTGGGCCGTGACTCTAAACTTGGCTCCTGAACGCATGGCACTCCTCCCTGAATGACAAGGCGTTGGTTATGTTGCCAAGTCATTTAGAGGAAATACCTTGCGTTCAGCTAGATCAATTTCCCCAGCTTGTAACTACTGACTCTGGTTGCGGCCGGGGGCCGCGTTTGGGAATAAGGCGTCATGCTGGAAGACCTCAAAGACCAAGTCTGTCAGGCCAACGTCGATCTGGTCCGCTGCGGATTGGTGACGCTCACGTGGGGCAACGTCAGCGGCATCAACGCCGGCCGCGATCGCGTGGTGATCAAGCCCAGCGGCGTGCCGTACGAGCGACTGCGGCCGGCCGACATGGTGGTCGTCGACCTGGAAGGCCGCGTCTTGGAGGGCGATCTGCGGCCGTCCTCCGATACGCCGACGCACGTGCTGCTGTACCGGCATTTTGAACGTGTCGGCGGGATCACGCACACCCACAGCCGTCATGCGACGATGTTCGCGCAAGCTCGCCGCGAGATCCCTTGCCTGGGCACGACCCACGCGGACCACTTCTTCGGCGCGGTGCCCGTCACCCGGCCGCTGACCGCCGCCGAAGTCGAAGCGGATTACGAAGGCAACACGGGCGCGGTGATCGTCGAACGTTTCGCCGATCTGGACCCGCAGGCGATGCCGGCCGTCCTGGTCGCCGGACACGGGCCGTTCGCGTGGGGCAAGAACGCGGCAGACTCGTTGAAGAATGCGACCGCCCTGGAAGCGGTTGCTGAGATGACGCTCGGCACACAGCTCCTCAATCAGCAAACGCCGCCGCTGGAAGATTATCTGCTGGACAAGCATTTCCAACGCAAACACGGAGCCCAGGCGTACTACGGACAGAAATAGACGGCGTGCATTCGGAGCAATTCACGATGATCGACCTGAACCAACTCGAAATCTGGTTTGT
The DNA here is from genome assembly GCA_964443915.1 of uncultured Pirellulaceae bacterium. Classification (GTDB taxonomy): domain Bacteria; phylum Planctomycetota; class Planctomycetia; order Pirellulales; family Pirellulaceae; genus Anammoximicrobium. The sequence continues at coordinate 3,248 of CAYUFW010000230.1, read as the reverse complement.
GACCGGCAGCCAGCATTTGTACGGCGACGAAACGCTGAAGAAGGTCGCCGAGCATTCCCAGATCATCGCCAGGTCGCTTTCGGACTCGGCGGAGGTTCCTGTTAAGGTGGTGTTCAAACCGGTCCTGACCACGCCGCAGGCGATTGCCGACCTCTGCCAGGAGGCGAACCAAGCCAAAAACTGCGTGGGGCTGATTGCCTGGATGCACACGTTTTCGCCGGCCAAGATGTGGATCGCGGGTTTGCGGGCGCTGAACAAGCCCCTGGCCCACCTGCACACGCAGTTCAACCGCGATATCCCCTGGTCGACGATCGACATGGACTTCATGAACCTGAACCAATCGGCGCACGGCTGCCGCGAGTTCGGCTTCATCTGCAGCCGGATGCGGCTGGCGAGGAAAGTCGTCGTCGGGCACTGGCAGGACGGCGAGGTGTTGCAGCGTCTGGGCGTCTGGGCGCGGGCGGCTTGCGCCTGGCACGATGCTCAAGGAGCGAAACTCGCCCGGTTCGGCGACAACATGCGGGAAGTCGCCGTGACCGAAGGCGACAAGGTCGAAGCTCAGCTTCGACTGGGCTACTCGGTCAACGGCTACGGGGTGGGAGATGTCGTGGGGTACATCACCGGCGTGGCCGATGCCGACATCGACCGGCTGATGGCCCAGTACGACGCGGAGTATGACGTGGCGCCGGCGCTGCGTCCCGGCGGCGACGCGCGAGGAGCGTTGCGCGAGGCGGCGCGGATCGAAGCCGGCTTGCGGGCCTTCCTGCAGGCGGGCCATTTCAAAGCGTTTACCGACACGTTCGAGAACCTGCACGGACTGCGGCAGTTGCCGGGCTTGGCCGTCCAGCGGCTGATGGCCGACGGCTACGGGTTCGGGGCCGAGGGCGATTGGAGGACGGCGGCGCTGGTGCGAGCGATGAAGGTCATGGCGGCCGGCCTGCCGGGCGGGACGTCGTTCATGGAGGATTACACCTACCACCTGGATCCCGCCGGGATGAAAGTGCTGGGCGCGCACATGCTCGAGGTCTGCTCGTCGATCGCCGCCGGGCGGCCGTCGCTGGAGATCCACCCGCTGGGCATCGGCGGCAAGGAGGATCCGGTGCGGCTGGTGTTCGACGCAGCCGCAGGGCCGGCGCTGAATGCGTCGATCCTGGACCTGGGCGGGCGTTTCCGGCTGCTGGTGAACGAAGTCGACGTGGTGCCGCCGGTCCAGCCGCTGCCCAAGCTGCCGGTGGCCCGGGCGCTGTGGGTGCCGCGGCCGGACTTGAAGACCGCGGCCGCCGCCTGGATCCTGGCGGGCGGGGCGCACCACACGGGCTTCAGCCAAGCGCTCACCGCCGAACACCTGGAAGATTTCGCCGAGATGGCCGGCGTCGAGTTCCTGTTGATCGGCCGCGACACGAAGCTGACGGAATTCAAGAAGGAACTGCGTTGGAATGAAGCGTATTACCTGTTGGCAAACGGATTCTGACCTTTTGGAGTGCGGCGGCTTGTCGCCGCTTTCCTTCTTTGTCCCTTCTGCAATCCGTTTGTCGCTCGTACTTGTGTGAGAGGTTAAGAAAGATAGAACGAAGAAAAGCGGTGACAAGTCGCCGCACTGCAAGGAGACAGTTTATGATGATCCCAGCTGCACGTTTATATGGTCCGCGTGATTTGCGAGTGGAAGACGTTCCCCATCCCGGCTCACCGCCGCCGGGACAGGTGTTGTTGCGGGTCGAGGTGGTGGGCATTTGCGGCTCGGACCTGCACACCTACCGGCACGCGCGGATCGGCGATACGAATCTGGGCGGCCCGCTGATTCTCGGACACGAGTTTGCCGGCGTTGTCGAGCAGGTCGGCGAGGGCGGCCTGGACGGCCACAATCATCCCTTGCAGCCCGGCACGCGCGTGGGCGTCGATCCCGCACAGCCCTGCGGCCGTTGCGAATGGTGCCTGCGGGGCGATCCGAACATTTGCCCGCACATCGTCTTCTGTGGCCTGTATCCGTACGAAGGCGCGCTGCGGCCGTTCATGCACTTCCCGGCCGCGAATTGCTTTCCCGTCGGCGAGAAGATCGACGCCACGACCGCCATGATGATGGAGCCGTTGGGCATCGCCATCCACTCGCTGGGGTTGGCCAAGATCCGCTTGGGCGAGTCCGTGGCCGTGATCGGCACTGGTCCCGTCGGGCTGTGCATCCTGCGACTGGCGGCCGCCGCTGGCGCGGGTCCGCTCTTCGCCGCCGATATCTTGCCCTGGCGCGTGCGTTTGGCGGCCCAGTATGGACCGGCGGTGGCGTTCGACAGCCGAGAGACGGATGTCGTCAAGGCCGTGCTCGACGCCACGCACGGCCGCGGCGTGGATGTGGCCTTCGAGGTGGCCTACGGCGGCGAGGCCGCGCAGCAAGCGGCCGAAATCCTCGCTCCGGGCGGGCGACTGCTGGCCGTCGGCATCGACGAGGACGACCGCTTCGTCTTGAAGCACTCGACGCTCCGCCGCAAGGGCCTGACCATCAAGATGGTCCGGCGGATGAAGCACACGTACGGCCGCGCGCAGCAACTGCTCGAACAAGGCCAGATCGACCTGAACGCGCTCGTCTCCCACCATTATCCGCTGGCCAAAGCCCCAGAAGCCTTTACCGCCGCCGCCGACTATCACGAGGGCGTGGTGAAAGTCGCGGTGGATTGCCAAGCGTAATGCGCGGAGTTCCGTCATGGTGGAAGGGCCGAACGAGTCTCGTCCCGAGTCGATCGGCGAGAACCCGTTCGGCCCGCCGGCTCAGCCGCCGCTGAGCATCGCGCACCTGATGCTATGGACAGCCGGCAGCGCGTTGATCCTGGCGATGGACCCCCAAGCTCTTGATGAGGTGGAATTCGCTACGCCGAGCGATTTGCGCACGATTATCACCGTCCATCGCCTTTTCTCCAGCACCATTTACGGAGTTGCGATTGCCAGCGTCGCGATCTTCGTTCATCGTCGTTTTAGGAAGGGGCCGCCTTTTCCCGTCCAGCCAGGCCACTGGCTGTTGTTCATCCAAGGCTTACTCGTGCTGTTCACGTTGCCGGCTTGGTCCGTCTTTGTGCTGCTGCAATCCCGATGGATCTCCGATGGCGACATCCGCTGGTTCACACCTTCCATCCTTTTTGTCGGCCTTCAAGTGCTGAGCCACGGCATCACTATCGGTGGCTATGGTTGGGCTTTGCGGCGATTGCAGGCCGAACGGCGCTGGCGATTGCTTTTCTGGTTCGAGCTGGGGCTCGGCGTCTGCA
>CAYUFW010000229.1:0-13649 GCA_964443915.1 uncultured Pirellulaceae bacterium | reverse complement strand
CGCGACGGTTTTCCGCCGTGGCCCATTGTAGCCGCCCACACCATTTACCGGAGACATAGCTATGACGTCACCCGCTTCTCGTCGGCAATTCCTGAAGACGGCTTCGGCTGGAGCCGCGATGGCCTTTACCGCGACCAGCTACGCCAAGATCGTGGGCGCCAACGAACGGATCTCGCTGGGCCTGATCGGCTGCGGCGGCCGCGGTTACGAAGCTCACATGAAAGGCGTTCATCCTTACGACAAGGAGCAGAACGTCGAATTCACCGCCGTCAGCGATCCGTGGAAGCAGCGCCGCGAACGGGCCGCCGTGCGGGCTCAGGAATGGTACGGCCGCCCGGCCCGGCAATTCGTCTCGTACCAGGATATCGTGGCGCTCAAAGACATCGACGCGGTGATGATCGCCTCGTGCGACCACCAGCACTGCCTGCACCTGGAGGCCGCCATCAAGGCCAAGATGGACGCTTACGTTGAAAAGCCGCTGGCCATGACCATGGAATCGCTCAACCGCGTCTTCGACCTGGTCAAGGCCGGCTCTCAGGTCGTGCAGATGGGGACGCAGGGCCGGAGCTACGCGACCAGCGCCGGCTGCAAAAAGCTGTTCCAGTCCGGCGCAATCGGCAAGGTCTCGCGCATCGAGCAGTGCCGCAATGGCGGCAAGCCTTATTGGTACTCGTGGATGCAGCGGGCCGAACCGATCCGGGCCGAGGACGTGGATTGGAAAGAGTTCCTCATGGACCGGCCGATGCGGCCGTTTGACGGCAAACTGCTGACGGGCTGGTACGGATTCCGCGAATTCACCGACGGTCCGATCGCCAACCTGGGTTGCCATTTCATCGACCTGAACAACTTCATCGTCGGCACGAAGTTGCCGCTGAGTTGCGTGGCCCAGGGCGGCACCTTCACGTGGAAGGACCAAGGTTTCACCTGCCCCGACCACTGCGAAGCGACCTGGATCTATCCCGAGGGATTCCTGGTACACTACTCCACCAACTTCGGCAACTCCAGCGGCAGCGTGACGAAGATTTACGGCGACGAAGGGACGCTCGACTTGAGCAGGACGACGGCCCCCACCTATTCCGCGGCCGGAGCCATCAAGCCCAGCAAACTGCCCAAGGTGGATACGCCCGTCGAGCCCGTCGAATGCCCGGACCACTTCCTGGACTGGCTGCAGTGCCTGCGCACGCGGAAGACGACCAACGCCCCCATCGAGGCCGGCTACTACCATTGCGTCCCGGTGCTCATGGGCACCCGCGCCATGGACACCGGCAAGCGGCAAATCTTCGACCCGGAAAAACGCGAAGTCCGGGAAGGCTAGACCCGGCAGACCCGGGCGAGGTAGACGTGTCATCCTCAACGGAGTCCCGCATTACGCACCGGTTTCCTCGTTGGCAGCAGGCAGGACGTGCAGAAAACCGGTGGGCTCACGCCCATTCACTTTCCCAGGGCCAGCATACGGACGGCAACGAAACCGGTGGGCTCACGCCCACCGTTCGCCGAAATGAGACAGTCCGACGAAGTGGGGGGTGCTTGAATTTGTTCCCTCGTTTGTTACCTTCTCGACCTTGGTCAAGACAATCACTTCACACTCGGAGAGGGAGGATATTTTGATGTCGATGTTCATCGGAGAAGCGCTGGCTGGCGAAGGGAACGAAATTGCCCATATCGACTTGCTGATCGGCAGCAAGGACGGCCCGGTGGGCGTGGCGTTCGCCAATGCGTTGGCCCGCCAGAGCGAGGGGCACACCAATTTGCTGGCGGTCTTGACGCCAAATCTGGCGGTCAAGCCGTCCACGGTGATGATCACGAAAGTGACGATCAAGGGCATGCGTCAAGCAGTGCAGATGTTCGGTCCGGCTCAGGCTGCCGTGGCCAAGGCCGTGGCGGATTCCGTCGCCGATGGCGTGATTCCCAAGGGCGATTGCGAGAATCTGGTGATCGTTTGCGGCGTGTTCATTCACCCGGCGGCGGAAGATGACAAGAAAATCTACGAGTTCAACTACCAAGCTACCAAGATGGCGATCGTCAATGCGATGAAGGGCGCTCCTTCGGCAGACGAAATGCTGACCGGCAAGGATTCTGCCAAGCATCCTTTCCAGGGTTTCTAGAGCAGTTTCCAGTTCGCGACTTTCGCGATTCGGGACGGCGGCCCGTAGGCCGGAACAAGCCCGCCCGTTCCGGCGAAGGACGCGGGCATCGCGGGAATTCCTGCCGGAACTGCGCGGACTTGTTCCGGCCTACGTTCTGGGGGTCGGTCTATGAGCAAGCCGCGCATCCTGCTGCAATTGGATCCGGACGTGCACGCCAGCGTCTTCGATGCGGTCGTGGCGGTCGATGCCGGCGTCGAACATCTGCTGCAGTACCGAGGCGTGACCGTGGACCAGGTGCAGGGATTGGTCCACGGTGCGATGTTCACGCGCGGGCCGCAAGACCTGAAATCGACCGCGATCTTTGTGGGCGGTACCGACGTGGCAGCGGCCGAGGGCCTGCTCCGGCGGATACTGAAAACCTTCTTCGGGCCGTTTCGGGTGTCCGTGATGATGGACGCCAACGGAGCCAACACGACGGCGGCGGCGGCCGTAATTGCAGCCGGACGTCATGTCACACTGAAGGACGCCACGGCCCTGGTGCTGGCCGCCACGGGGCCGGTGGGCCAACGGGTCGTGCGGTTGTTGGCTCGCGAGGGAGCCCGTGTCCGCGTGGGTTCGCGAGACCTGTCGCGTGCCGAACGGGTTTGCGAGACGGTGCGCGAGCGGGTCGATACGGCCCTGCTGGAGCCCCTGGCGACGCGCGGCGATTCGCTGGCGGCGGCGTTGGAAAACGTCGCCATCGTCATTTCGGCGGGCGCTGCCGGCATCGAACTGCTGCCTGCCAGCGTGTGGCAGAAGTGCCCCACGCTCGGAGTCGCCATCGACTTGAACGCCGTTCCTCCCGAGGGAATCGGCGGCGTCGAAGTGGCGGATCGGGGGACTTCCCGAAACGGCGTCACTTGCTATGGTGCCATCGGAGTCGGCGGCACGAAGATGAAAATCCACAGCACCGCGGTCGCCCGGCTGTTCCAGTCCAACAGCCAAGTGTTTGACGCGGAAGAGATCTACGCGATCGGGCGGGAACTGGAGAAGGAAAGAAGTTGAAGAGTGAAAAAGTGAGAAAGTAAAAAAGTGGAAGAGTGGCAAAGTCGGAGATGTCGTAGAGTGGCCGAGCCGGCGCGGGTAGGGGGGCGAGATTGATGTTCAATTGTCGTGAAACGTGGTCGATGGCGTTGGTGTTGCTAGTATGCGTGCTGGCCCTGCCGTCGTGTGCGAAAGCGACACCGGCCAGCGATCAGAGAGAGGAGCAGAAGCCGATGGCGACCAATCCCACCGCAAAGTTGGCTGCGGAAGCGAAAAACCGCGAGGCATCGGCTGGGGCTGAGACGAAACTGGCGACCTTTGGCGCCGGCTGCTTCTGGTGCGTGGAGGCCGTCTTCCAGCAATTGGAGGGCGTGGTGTCCGTCGAGTCGGGCTATGCCGGCGGTACGGTGCCCAATCCGACTTACCAGCAGGTCTGCACTGGGACGACCGGTCACGCCGAAGTTTGCCAGATCCGCTACGACCCGGCGAAAATCAGCTTCGACAAGCTGCTGGAGGTCTTCTGGCAGACGCATGACCCCACGACGCTGAATCGCCAGGGTGCGGATGTGGGCACCCAGTATCGGTCGGTGATTTTCTATCACGACGGCCAACAGCGGGAGCAAGCGGAGAAACGCAAGCGGGAGCTGAATGCCGCGGGCATCTGGAAAGATCCGATCGTCACGGAGATCAGTCCGCTACTCAAGTTCTACAAGGCGGAAAACTACCATCAGAATTACTTCCGGGCGAATCCCCAGCAACGCTATTGCCAACTCGTCATCCGGCCCAAGGTCGAGAAGTTCCGCAACGTGTTTCAGAAGGAACTGAAGAAGGAGTAAATTGCCGTCGGCGATTGTCCGCCGCCTCAAAATCCAATGCCGGGGGCTTGCTGATAACCGTCCCGTGGTACAAAATTTGGCCTTTTGGGCGAGCAGCACGACGTGGCGGTTGTGATCTACCGCGCGAAAATTCTGGGGTCCGCAGTCCGTGGCTGAATTTCTTGATACCAGCTTGGGTTTTCCGACGTGGCTGGCCTACCTGCTAGCGGCGCTGGTGCATTGCTCGCTCATCATCGGTCTGATCTGCGTCGGAGCCGTCTTCTTCATCTGGGCGGAGCGCAAAATTGCCGGCCGCATTCAGGACCGTCTTGGCCCCACCCGGACAGGCGGCAAATTCGGCTGGTTGCAGTCGCTGGCCGACGGCATCAAGCTGTTGACCAAGGAGGACTTAGTGCCGGGCCAAGCCGATGCGGTGCTGTTTCGGCTGGCGCCTTACGTCGGTTTCACGTCCAGCTACGCCGCTTTCTTGGCTTTGCCGTTTTCCAATGGCTGGGTCGCCCAACACATCCACACGGGGGTGTTTTTCGTCTTGGCGGTGCTCTCGCTGGAGGTGTTTGGGGTCATCCTGGCCGGTTACGCGTCGGGATCGAAGTGGTCGCTGTTCGGGGCGATGCGCGAGGCGGCGCAGGTGGTCAGCTACGAGGTGCCGCTGAAATTATGCGTCGTAATCCCGGTGCTGCTGTGCGGGACGCTGGACCTGGTTGCCATCGGCAACATGCAAGCGGGCTGGATGAGCAACTGGCTGGTGTTTCACGATCCGTTCACGTTCGTGGCCTTTTGGATCTATTTCACGTGCGGCGTGGCCAGCGTGAATCGCGCGCCGTTCGACTTGGCAGAGGCGGAAAGCGAACTGGTAGCGGGCTTTCACACGGAGTATTCCGGGCTGCGGTGGAGTTTCTTCTTCATGGCCGAGTACGGCTCGATGTTCCTCGTCAGCGGCCTGTGTTCGGTGTTGTTCCTGGGCGGCTGGCACGGCCCGATTCCCGTGTTTGACCTGTTGGGATGGTCCTACGGCCAGGAAGAGACGGCCTTCCGGCTGACCGGTTACCTCGCGAATTTGGGCGGCTGCGTGAATTTCATTCTCAAAGGCGTGATCGGCGTCACCGTGATGATGTGGGTTCGGTGGACGCTGCCCCGGCTGCGGATCGATCAGGTGATGACCACGTGCCTGAAGTACTGCGTCCCGCTGGCGGCGATCTGCTTTGTGGGCGTGCTGGCGTGGCAGCTGCTGGGATTGCCGGGACCGAATGATCTCGTGCCGGTGACACCCAGCGGAGCGGCCGGTGTCCGTGAGGTCTGGGTTTTGAAGGCCGAGGCGGCACAGCGGCAGGCCGAATCGAGGCGGGCCGCATCGGCGTGGCACGAGCCGAGTCCGGTGGCGATGGGCGGGAAGGTTGGGGGCTGAAGTGATGTTAGCCGCGATCGACTGGCAAGCGACCTTCTTCTGGCTGTTCGCGCTGATTTCGTGCTGTTTCGCGTTGGGCGTATTGTTCTCGCCGAACATCGTCCGCATGGCGTTTTACTTGATCATTTCGCTGGGCGCGGTGGCCGGTTTGTTCTTCTTGGCGGGCGCCGAGTTCGTCGGCGCGATGCAGCTGATGCTGTACGTCGGCGGGACGCTGGTGCTGCTGGTGTTCGGTGTGATGCTTACGTCCCACAGCAATTTCATTCGGATGAAGACAGGCGGCGGCGAGTGGATCTTGGCGCTGTTCGTCGGTGGAGCGCTGCTGTTGCTGCTGCTGAGGACGGCGTTTATGGTGGACAGCTGGCGGCTCCCGCCGGCACATGAACTGCCGCTGGCCGATGCCAGCACGACGACCGAACTCGGACTGGCGCTGTCGGGGGTGCGGCTGGACGGGGGCAGCGGGTACTTGCTGCCGTTCGTGATTGTCTCGGTGCACCTGCTGGTCGTGCTGATTGGGGCGGCCTACTTGGCGCGCACGAAGCGGACCGGGGACGGGGACTAGGAGCCCCAAGAAGACAGGAACTTGATTCCATGACGCCGTTGTTGGGCCAAATCACGGTCGCGCACTACTTGGCGGTGGGGGCGGTGCTGTTCGTCACGGGCATCGCCTGCATGGCGACGAAGCGCAACGCGCTGGGTGTGCTGCTGGGCGTCGAACTGGTGCTCAACGGAGCCAACGTCAATCTCGTGGCCTTTGGCAGCGACTACCTGCGTCCGCAATCCTTGGGACTGGACGGCCAGTTGATGGCCTTGTTTGTGATCGTGCTGGCGGCCGCCGAAGCGGCGGTGGCGTTGGCGATTGCGTTGAATTTTTACAATAACCACGCGTCCATTGACGTCGACCGTGCCGACGACTTGAAAGGCTGATGGAACCATCTGCTCTCCCATGGCTGCTGGGGCTGGCGACGTTGCTTCCCCTGGCCTCGTTTTTCTTCCTGCTGCTGTTCGGGCCGCGGCTCGGACCAGCGTCCGGACGCGGTGCATACATCGCGACCGGCGCGATCGTGGCGGCGGGAGTACTGTCGTTCGTGGCGCTGCTGGTCTGGCTGGGGAACCATTTCCCCGGCGGCGAAGGGCACGTCAACGGGCCTCCCGTGTATTACGCGGGCGACTATTACACGCTGGGGGTGTTTGGCAAACTGCGGCTGTCGATCGGCTACTACATCGACTCGCTCACGATTTGCATGTTCTGTCTGGTCACGCTGATTGCCTCGTGTATCCATTTCTACTCCCTGGGGTACATGCACGACGAGCACCACGAGGTGACGGACCACGAAGTCACGTTGCGCGACGGTTCGCACCTGAAGCGGCGCGGCCGGAACGCGGTGTTTTTCCAGTACATGTCCTTGTTTTGCTTCAGCATGTTGGGGCTGGTGCTCGCCGGCAATATCGCGATGGTGTTCGTGTTCTGGGAGTTGGTGGGCATCTGCTCCTACTTCCTGATCGGTTTCTACATCGAACGCCGCAGCGCCTGCAACGCGGCCAACAAAGCGTTCATCGTCAACCGCATCGGCGATTTCGGCATGATGATCGGCCTGATGGCCTTGTGGGGCGGCCTGGGCACGTTTGCGTTCGGCGACGTGGAGCGAATGGACGCCGACGGCAGCAAACGCCTCGAACAGGGCATCTTCAGTCTGATCCGCTCCGGCGAGCACGACTCGATCCGCGTGCCGGACGGTTTGGTGCGTCTGTCGGCCCGCGAAGAAGTGGCCGAGGTTGTCCGCGGCTTGGGCCCGCAGGCCAGTGCGGAGGAAATCGAACAGGCTGTGGCGGCCAAGGTCGAGACCTGGCGCAGCGGCGGGCCGGACGGCACGGGACCGCGTTATGGATACGGACTGCTGGCCCTGGCCGGGATCGGGATCTTCTGCGGCTGCGTCGGCAAGAGCGCCCAGTTCCCGCTGCACGTCTGGCTGCCGGACGCGATGGAAGGCCCCACGCCCGTGTCGGCCCTGGTACACTCGGCGACGATGGTCGCGGCCGGCGTGTACCTCGTGGGCCGGTTCTTCCCCGTGTTCACGCCGGAAGTCCTCTTGGTGATCGCCGCCGTCGGCTGCATTACGCTGTTCATGGCCGCCACGATCGCCATCACGGCCACCGATATCAAGCGCGTGCTGGCCTATTCGACCGTCAGCCAGTTGGGCTACATGATGCTGGCCTTGGGCGTCGGCGGTTGGGTGGCGGGGCTGCTGCACCTGATTACGCACGCCTTTTTCAAGAGCCTGTTGTTCCTGTGCTCCGGCTCGGTCATCCACGCCGTCCACACGAACGAAATGACGGAGATGGGCGGCCTGCGGAAGAAGATGCCGATCACGGCCCTGACGATGCTGGTGGGCTGCCTGGCGATTGCCGGGATCAGCATTCCGTTCGTGATCGGCTTCAGCGGCTACTACTCGAAGGACCGCATCCTGGAACAGGCGTATTCGTTCCTGCTGCACGTGGACAACCGCAATTTCTGGGCGAGTTTGTTCTTCTACGCCGCGGTGGGCGGGGCCATGATCACTGCGTTTTACATGTTCCGGCTGTGGTACATGACGTTTGCCGGCCAGCCGCGGAACCAGCACCGTTACGACCACGCGCACGAATCGCCGCGCGTGATGACGGTGCCGCTGATCGTGCTGGCCGTGTTCGCGACGTGCATTGCCTGGCAGCCGTTTGGCGGCCTGGGCCGGCTGGGCGATTTGAGCGTCGTCAATCTGCTGGAGCAGTCGCGGCCGATGGGAACGCTGGCGGACACGACGTCGCCGACCGTGGGGATGACGTGGCCCAACGAGCACTTCGCGCACGAGCCCGAACAGCACGCCACAATTGTGACGCCGGTCACTTGGCTGGCGACCCTGACGGCCTGGGCGGGAATCGGCTTGGCGACCGTGATTTACTGTCTGGGCTACATCCAGGCTTCCGAGGTGCGGCGCCAATTCGAGGCCGTCTACCAGTTCTTGCTGAACAAGTGGTGGTTTGACGAGCTGTACGATTTTCTGTTTGTGCGGCCGGCGCACGCGGTGGCGCGGCTGGCGGCGGCCATCGACCGGAGTTGGATCGATGGGCTGATCGACGGCAGCGCACGCCTCACGAGCGGCTTGGCCACGGTTTGGGACCGCTTGGCTGATCGGCTGGTCGTCGATGGGTCGGTGAACCTGTTCGCCAGCGGCGTGTACGCCCTGGGGGTTTGGCTGCGGCGCGTGCAAACCGGCCGGCTGCGGCAGTACGTGATGTTCGTGGCGATCGGAGCGCTGGCGATTTTCGTCTTCATCAGTTTCTTCTGGGGCTCTTCGTGGGCGGGATAATCGACGAGCGATGGCTACTATGTATCTGGTGACACTGAGTGCGATCGTTTTTCTCCCCGTGCTGGGCGCGATCCTGGTGATGTGCGTTCCCAGGGAACAGGAAGAGACGGCGCGGTACATCACCCTGGGCGCCGCGGTCGGCGTGTTGGTACTGTCCTTGGTGGCCTTTTTGGGGCCGGGACTGGGCGGGCCGTTCGATTACCAGAGCGAAGCGTCGGCGTACATGCAGTACGTCTTCAACGTGCCGTGGATTCCTTCGTTCAGCATCGACTATTTGATGGGGGTGGACGGGATCAGCTTGCCGCTGATCCTGCTCACGGCCCTCGTCAGCTTGCTGGCGGCCGGCGCGAGTTGGTCGGTGACGAAGTACGTCAAAGCCTACTGCGTGCTGTTCCTGCTGCTGGAAACGGGCATGTTAGGCGTGTTTCTGGCCTTGGACTTCTTCTTGTTCTACGTGTTTTGGGAAGTCATGTTGCTGCCCATGTACTTCCTGATCGGCGTCTGGGGCGGACCGCGCCGCGAATATGCGGCGATCAAGTTTTTCTTGTATACGCTGGCGGGCAGCGTGTTGATGCTTATCGCCATCCTGATGCTGTATTTCGCCAGCAATCTGGCGGACCCGGCCCTCAAGCCGCACCTTGCCCGCTGCCACTTGAATGAGGACGTTCACGCGGCGGTCACGGCGGCGCTGAGCAACATCGACGCGGGGCAGGCGCAGGTGGGCGATGTCAAGATTCACACGTTCAACATTTTGGCCCTGCAGCAGATCGGCCAGCACACGGGGCAGTTCAGCCCGCAACTCCAGTGGTGGGCGTTCCTGCTGCTGTTGATGGGCTTCATCATCAAGGTTCCGTCGGTCCCGCTGCACACGTGGCTGCCCGATGCCCACGTCGAGGCGCCGACGCCGATCTCGATGATCCTGGCCGGCGTGCTGCTGAAGATGGGCGGATACGGGATCATCCGCATCTGCTATCCGATTTGCCCGCACGGCGGCTACGACCTGGCTTATTTCGTGTGTCTGCTGGGCGTGGTCAGCATGGTGTACGGGGCCTTTGCGGCGCTGGCCCAAAAGGACTTCAAGCGGCTGGTCGCCTACAGTTCGGTCAGCCACATGGGCTACGTCGTGCTGGGACTGGGCGTCTGGTCGGCCACGGCCGGCACGGCCTTCAATCCGGATTACTGGAACATGGGCGTCAAGGGCGCGATGTTCCAAATGATCGCGCACGGGATCAGTTCGTCCGGCATGTTCTTCCTGGTCGGCGTCATTTACGATCGCGTCCACCACCGCGATTTGAGCCAATTCGGCGGCTTGTTCGGCAGGATGCCAGTCTACACGGCCCTGTCGATCGGCATTTTCTTTGCGGGGCTGGGGTTGCCCGGCTTGTGCGGGTTCATCGGCGAGGTGCTGGTGGTCCTGTCGGTCTGGAACTACAGCTACATGTTGGCCGTGATCTCGGCGTCGGTCATGATCCTGACGGCGGGCTACATTCTCTGGGCGGTGCAGCGGGTGTACTTGGGTCCGGAATACAAGGGTCCGCACGCCGAGGCGTTGACACCGAGCAGTCTCCGCGAGAACAGCATTGCCGGCGCGCTGTTCGTGCTGGCCATTCTGTTCGGCGTCTTCCCGCAGACGTTCCTGCTGCGGTACATGGACAAGACGATTGACCGCCAAGTCGGCGAGTTGGCCGCGTGGACGCAGCAGGTGAAAGAAGCCGCGCCGCCAGGCGGCGCGGCAGCGACGCGGGCATCGCAAAGGTCCTTGACGCGGGCGACGCCGGACCCCGAGGCGCGGGCGCGGTAGTCTTTCAAGCAACAGAGGCGAAGTCATCGTGAATCTCTACGAGGCCGTCAATCAGCTGATTTTGGACACGCGAGGCGTTCCGCCGGGCGGACCGTTTTCGTTTGCCGCCACGTCCAGCATCGGCTTGTTTCTGCCGGAACTCACGATCTGCGCGACGATCGTGCTGATGCTGCTGGTCCGCGTATTTTCCTGGGGCCGGCACGTGGACGTCTCCTACCTGGCGCTGGCCGGTTCCCTGGTTGCTTTGTTCCTGGCCGCGGTGGATGCTCCGGCCGCTGAGCAGCGGATCGAGTTCTTTACGGGCATGCTCGTGTACGATTCGTTTTCGGTCTACATGCGCAGCCTGCTGTTGTTGTTCGTGGTTCTGCTGGTCCCGTTGACCAAGTTAACGGGCGTGCCCAACCGCGAGGACGCAGCGGACATCTACACGCTGGTCCTGGGCGCGACGCTGGGCATGTGCCTGATGGTTTCGGCCAATCACCTGCTGACGGTCTTTTTGGCCGTGGAGATGGCCAGTGTGCCGTCGTACGCGCTGGTTGCGTTGAAGAAACGGCAGCAGCGAGCCAGCGAGGCGGCGCTGAAATACGCCGTCTACGGGGCGGCCACAGCGGGCGTGATGCTGTACGGCATCAGCTTGATCGCCGGGATCGTCAATTCGGCTCACCTGCCGACCATCGCCCGCGAATTGGCCCTCCAACTGCCCCACATGCCGGGCGGCGAGGCGATGGTGCTGTCGTTGGCCGGGCTGATGGTACTGGTGGGGTTGGCCTTCAAACTCTCGGCGGTCCCCTTCCATTTCTGGTGTCCGGACGTGTTCGAGGGCGCGACGGCGGAAGTGAACGCCTTCCTGAGCGTGGCGTCCAAGGGCGCGGCGTTGGCGCTGCTGGTGCGGGTTGTGATCGGGATCGGCGTCGTCGCGCCGCCGGGGGCAACGGCCGGGCAAATGGCGAGCGCCGCCGGACAGGCCGTTGCGGCAGAGAGCCCGCCTCACCAGCGGGCGGCGTTTCTTGCGGTCAGCGACGAAACGCGGCGACTCTCGACTCCGGCGGCGGAAAAAGCGAACGCCGCGGCGCGGCGGGCCGCCGAGCCCAAGGCCGCCGATCTGGCTCCGCTGCAAAGCCTGCTGGGCAAGCTCGTGGCGCTGCTGGCGATTGTCACCTGCACCTTCGGCAATCTGGCGGCCTACGGTCAGACGAACATCAAGCGGCTGTTGGCCTACTCGACGATCGCCCACGCGGGCTACATGATGATGGCGATTCCTCCCCTGATGGCTCTGACGTCGGTGGATGCGGCGGCGGCGGAGCAAGCGGTGGCCGCTCTGGCGATGTACATCGCCGTGTATCTGTTCATGAACTTGGGCGCGTTCAGCGTCGTGGCATTTCTGCGCAACGCCATGCAGAGCGAACAGATCGACAGTTACGCAGGGCTGTTCCGCCAGTGTCCGGGCGTCGTGATCTGTTTCGCCATCATGCTGTTGGGTCTGCTTGGGATCCCTCCGCTGGCAGGCTTCCTTGGCAAGTTTGCCGTGTTCGCGGCGTTGGCCAAGGGTTATTTGGCGACCGGGCAAGGGTATCTCCTCCTGCTGCTGATCGTGGGCGGGGTGAACACGGCGATCAGCCTGTTCTACTACGTGCGCGTCGTGAAAGTGATGACGATGGATCCGGAACCGCAGACGCGGGGACCGGTGGCGCTGCCCTTGGAGTCGCTGCCCGGTTTTTATCTGGTGGCCGTGACCCTGCCGACGGTGGTACTGTTCTTTGTCTGGAACTTCCTGAACGAATTCGCCCTGCACGCGGCGCAGCAGCTGTTGGGATGACGAACATGACCTCGCTGGACACGAATGCCGTTCTCAACCGGTTGCTGATCCTGCACCACCGTTCGCTGCCGGCCTACCTCAGCTATGCGGTCCCGTGGCTGCACCGGGACAACGAGGCCGCGCTGGAGGTGCTCCAGTCCATCTCGGCGGACCATCGCGCTCTGGTCGACCGTCTGGGAGAAATGATCATCGACGGCGGCGGCGTGGTGGCCTACGGTCACTTTCCGTTGCGGTACACGGCGCTGCACGACCTCTCGTTGGATTATCTCGTCACGCGGTTGGTGGAGTTCGAGAAGCAGTTGATCCCGCAGATCGTCGAGTGCGCCGAACGGTTGCGGATGAATCCGGCGGCTCAGGCCGTCGCGCTGGAGTCGCTGGGCGAAGCCAAGGCCCATCTGCAGTCGCTGGAAGAACTGACACAACAGACGGCTGCCGTCCGCAAGGTTCCTGGTTCGTAGGATGCACGCATCTTGGCATGTACTGCGATACGCACGCTCATTTGGATGAAGAGCCATTCGACGCGGTCCGCGATCAGGTCGTCGAACGCGCCTTGGCGGCGGGCGTGTCGACGATCGTGACCGTCGGCACGACGCTTTCTTCCAGCGCGGCCAGCATCGCGCTGGCGAGGCAGTACCGGTGCGTGTTTGCCGCCGTCGGCCTGCAACCGAACTACACGGGTCAAGCCGCAGCGGGCGACTGGGACCAGATCGTCGGTTTGGCCGCCGAGCCGCTCGTGGCCGCCGTGGGCGAAACGGGTTTGGACCGTTACTGGGATTTCACGCCCTTCGCCGTCCAGCAGGATTATTTCGACCGTCATCTGCGGCTGGCGCAACAGCGCGATCTGCCCGTGATTGTCCACATGCGGGACTGCGCCCCGGAGACCCTGGCCATGCTTCGCGAGGCCCGGCAACGCGGGCCGTTGCGAGGCGTCATGCACGCGTTTTCCGGAGACGCGGAGACGGCCCGCGAGTGTCTCGAACTCGGCCTGCACGTCAGTTTTGCCGGCATGGTGACCTTCAAGAAATCGCAGCCCTTGCGCGACGTGGCGCGGACGATCCCCGCGGAGCGTCTCTTGATCGAAACGGACAGTCCCTACCTGACGCCCCATCCCCGGCGCGGGCACCAGCCGAACGAACCGGCGCTTCTGCTTCACACGGCTGCCTGCCTGGCCGAGGTGCGCGGCGTGGATCTCGCCTCGTTTGCGGGCCTCACGACGGCGAACGCGACGCGACTGTTTCGCTTTCCGGAACGCTAGTGCGTCTTCCACGCTCAGTGTTGGGGTAGGTGGCGTAAGCTTCCAGCTTGCGGTCGTTTGTCGCTGGCAAGCTGGAAGCTTA
>CAYUFW010000228.1:4158-13655 GCA_964443915.1 uncultured Pirellulaceae bacterium | reverse complement strand
CCGCATCCAGCAGTTGTTGGGGAAGTCGCGGCTGCTGGGGACCTATTTCACGACCGATCGCCAGCGGCTGCGGGAGTTGGCCCGCGAGCGTGGCGTGCATCATTTGGACAATCTGGCTGCGACCACGGCGTAGGTCAGGCTCGGACGGAGGGATGGCGAGCGGGGATCGTCATGGCCAGCGACGAAGAAGGGCGGGCATTATTTCGGCGTGACCTTTTCGGGCGAAGGACGACCGCCAGGGCCGCAAGCGGACGACGGTCACACTGAGCGAAGTGCAGTTCGCGTGGCGCTGGATGCTGCACGTCTTGCCGCCGGGCTTTGTGCGCGTGCGGTACTACGGCTTGCTGGCCAACGCGGACCGCACGGCGCGGTTGGCCCGCTGCCGGGAAGTGTTGGCGGCTGGCGGGACCGACGCCTCGGCGCCCGCGTCCGCCCCCGTCGCGCCGGCGGCGGCACGAGCGTTCCCCTGCCCGCGCTGCGGGGGTCGGCCGGTTGCGGCTGATCGACCGGGAGGATCCGCCGAGTTGGCGGGAGATCCTGGATCGCTCGCCCTACACGGATCGCTGGCTGAGTCCGCGCCGAGAGGTTGCGACTTCGCCTGCCAGGGCGATGCCGCCGAAGGACACGTCATGCCCCAGGTCCCCGCGTCGCCGCCGTTCTCTGCAGACCCCTTTGGCTCTCGCCGCAGCAAGTTGGAGGACGCGCCGCGCCGCTCCGGCCCGGCCACCAGGGACCGCAAAAACCCGTCTCCCCCCTTGCTTCCCGCGGCACTGGCCCGGCGGTAAAATACGCCTGGGGCTGCGAACGGCGTTAGAAGACCCGTCGCACCGTCGGCTCCGTGGTTTCGTTCAACCGGGTTCCTATCCCACCTGCCCGCTTGACGACCCGTCACACCGCAGACGACCCGCGGCTTGGGGCAGGTGGGATAGAAACAAGTCGTTGAGCCAATTCGTTCGGCCACACCGACGGTTCCATGCGGGAGAAATTATTATGCAACGGCCGTGGTGCTTCGTGTTGCTTCTGCTGATGCCATACGTATCCGGGTGCCAGCCCCAGCGCGAGACGGAAGGAGTCACACTGGGAAATCTGCAAACGGGTCCGGCCGTCCTCCAGGAACGGGATAAGAACCGGAGGTCAAGTCTCGAGATCACCGACGTGCTTGATGCGCTTCAGCTGAATATTTGGAAGGATCGCGTGAACGACGATGGCTCCGAGCGCATCCGCAAGGTGTCGCTGTGCATCAAGCCAAAGGAGATGGATCCCAAGACTGTGCTGGCCCTCGACCTTCCGGACGAAGAACCCGGGACTTTATTGGTGTTCCTGCAGGATGTTGGAGACCGGCGCGTGAAGCTCGGCATCGTGTATCACGGCGACAACGGGAGGGGCGGCAGCAGGTGGAATGTTGCGGACGACCCGTTCGCGGACGTTGCTGGCGTGGCAGCCACGACTTCAGTCGGGGGCATCGCTCGCGTTGGCAACATCGTGCTCAAGTCTTCCGGCACTCCGGGAGGGGCGGACATTGCCCGGAGAGATTCAGTGGCCATTTTCGTGAAGAATGAATCAAAGTAGCCGAACCGGATGCAATCGAGCGGCGTTTGCGTCCAGCGGTATAGTGAGTCGTCCTGTCCCCCCCGATTGACTCTGGTCGTTCCTCCAAGAGTGCCACCGGCAGCGCTTGATGCACCGCTTGGCTGGAGGAGAGCATCCGGCGCGGCCCGGTAACGCTGGTCGTAGGCGGGCAGACCTTCCGGCCGCCGAGATTGCCGGGCCGGCGGCGAAACCGAATATCATCTTTTTGCTCACCGACGATCAGCGCGACAACACGCTGGGCGCGATGGGGCACCCGTTTGTCAAGACGCCGCATCTGGACCGGTTGATGCGGGATTCCGTACGTTTCCGCAGCGCCTGCATCGCCGAACCGGTCTGCGCGCCCAGCGGCGTGTCGCTGTTCACCGGGATGCACCAGCGTCGTACCCCTCCTGCGACAGAGGGATGAAAGCGCGATCGCAGCAGCCTCTCAAGACGAAAGCCGTGACGACAACTGCTGAGCCAGCTCCAACGCCTCGGCGGAAGAACGGATCCGTCGCTCCAATTGGGCCTCCCGCACGGCGTCGAGGATCTTCCTGTAAGCCGGGCCGGCGGCGATTCCGAGTCCGTGCAGGTCGTCGCCCGTGATCAGGGGGGGCGGATTCAGTTGGTCGGACGGTTGTGAGAATTGTTGCGCTGCGTAGTCGATGTCCGCGGTGTGGCCGTCCAGGACCTCGGCCACCGCGCGGCCGTAGCTCAACAAGTCGGCTGCGCCGTCCTGAATCAAGATCCGCTGTAGTTGTGGCCACGGCACCCTGCGCGACGCTCGGATCGCGGATTCGTGTTCCAAAAGGAACTCGGTCTCTTTCCGATCGGCTCCGGTCAGCTTCAAACGCCGGCACAGCGGCTCGACAACGTGGATGCCGCCGGACGATTCGCGGAGCAGGACCGCCAGCACGACGGAAAAGCGGGACGTCTGCAGGCGGCGGAGAATCGACATCGTGGTCTGCCAGGCGGGTGACTCGCCAACGTCAGCCGAGGCGGGGGCGAGGTCGCGAAGTTCGGGCAAAACCACCGGCAGCAAGCCGGAGGCGACCAGCAGTTCGACGGCGCGAGCCCGGTTCTCGTCCACCAGCATCCGGCGCAGTTCCGCAGCGATCCGCTCGGCGCTGACGAGGACGATTTCCGCCGCGTGCCGCTGGATGGCCGCCAGCGTGCCGGGATCGATGGCGAATCCGAGGGTGGCTGCAAAGCGGACCGCACGCAGCATCCGCAACTTGTCCTCGGCGAAACGAGCGGCCGGGTCGCCGATAGCCCGCACCAGTCCGCGCTGCAGATCTTCCTGCCCGCCGACGTAATCGACGACGCGGTTCTCCAGCGGATCGAAGAACATGCCGTTGATGGTAAAGTCGCGCCGTTGGGCGTCTTCCTGGGCGCTGCAGAAGGTGACCTGGTCGGGATGGCGGCCGTCGCTGTAGCCCTGGTCGCGGCGGAAAGTGGCGACATCCATCTGTCCGGCTCCGGACGGACCGAGGACTGTGATCACGCCGAAGGCTTGACCGATCGCCAGCGTTCTGCGGCGGCCGAAGACCTCGCGGATCTGCCCCGGAGTCGCGTCGGTCGCGACGTCGTAGTCCTTGGGCTGCAGTCCCAGCAGTTGATCGCGGACGCACCCGCCGGCCCACAGCGCGGCGAACCCCGCGTCGTGCAGGCGGCGAACCACCTCGACGGCAAACTGCCGGGCGCGTTGCGGAACGATCGGGGACATGGCACAGCCTCACGCAGGACGTTACGATCGTTCAAGAAACAACTGTCCGTTGACATGTGAGGGGCAAGGCACTAGCCGCCGGTAATGCGGTTCGCCGATCACCGGTGGCTAGCGCCATTCCGCTCAACTACTTCTTGAACGGCGTTGGAGCATCCTTGACGGACGGGACATTCAGCGAATGTACCACAGTCTTGGCAAACAAAAACCCCGACACGAAATGTCGCGCCGGGGTTCGTCGAATCTGGATGTCTGCGGTTCGGGTAGTTTCGATTCGGGGTGGCTGCGGTCCGGGGTGGCTGCGGTCCGGGGTGGCTGCGCGGGTCAGGTGCCGAACTCCGGGCGGCGGCGGCCCAGTTGTGATTGCAGGCGCTGGACGATGCTGCTGTGCATTTGGCTGACGCGGCTTTCGCTCAGGTCCAGCGTCGCGCCGATCTCTTTCATCGTCAGCTCTTCGTAGTAGTACAGAATGATGATCAGTCGTTCGTTGCGGTTCAGTCCCTTGGTGACCAGCCGCATCAAATCGGCCTTTTGGATTCGCCGCGTCGGGTCCTCGCCCTTCTTGTCTTCCAGGATGTCGATTTCGCGGACGTCTTTGTAGCTGTCGGTTTCGTACCACTTCTTGTTCAGGCTGATCAAGTTGACGGCGCTGGCCTCGAGCATCATCTTTTCCAGGTCCGGCATGCTCAGGCCCATGTGCGTGGCGAGTTCCTGATCGGTGGGGTGCCGGCCGAGCGAGGTTTCCAGCTGCTTGGTCGCTTCCTGCAGTTTGCTCGCCTTGGAGCGGACCAGCCGGGGGACCCAGTCCATCGTCCGCAATTCGTCCAGCATCGCGCCGCGGATGCGGGGCACACAGTAGGTCTCGAATTTGACCCCGCGCGTCAGGTCGAACGAGTCGATGGCGTCCATCAGTCCGAACACGCCGGCCGAAATCAGATCGTCCAGCTCGACGCCGTCCGGCAACCGCGCCCAAATGCGCTCGCCGTTGTACTTGACCAATGGCAGGTACTCCTCGACGAGACGGTTCCGCAACGCGGTATTGGTCAGATCGGCTTTGTACGCTTTCCAGATCTCCAGGATGTCTTGTCGCGCAGCTTCGCTCTTGGGGAAGGCGGACGTGTGCCCTGCGTGTCGGACCGGCGCCACTGCTATGGCCATACAATCCTCCATGATTCCTACGCCGGCAGGAGAGACGCTTGTCAGGCGTTCTGCTCCCGGCCGCTCGCTTCCCGCGAGCAGCGGCTCGGATCGTGTTGTTTCTTCAACGTCGCGGAAGGTTCCGTTACAGTCGTCCTATTCGTTGCATTTTGACTGCCGCGCAGACAGCGACAGGCTAGATATCTATCGGCGAAAAACTGGGTTGATGTTGAGTGAAATCGGCGGGATTGAGGCAGTTGGCTGACAACGCTCCTTGGGCACGGCAGACACAGACGCCTTGCGGCTTCTCCGCCAACAGCCGCGCCGCCACGGAATCCAGTGCGCGCGTCAGGGGACTTTCCCCCGACCACAACTCGCCCGCAACTGGCGTTCGCCCTGCGGCCGCGATCTCCGCAACGCAGGGGACACACCCCAGCAGTTCTAGGTTCCCTTCGCGAAGACCCTCGCTAGCGACCTCCAGCGCACGTTGGATTTCTCTCGCGGCGCGCTGGTCCGGGACCCGGTTGACCAGCAGCCGCAGCCGGACCGGACGCTCGTTGCAGACCCGGCGTTGGAGAGCGGCGCAGCTCTCCGACTGCGTCCACGTCTCCGGGGTCGCAACCAGCAGGACCTGACTCGCCGCGCGCCAAAACCGCCGCATCACCTCGTGGCCGCCGCTGCCCGCGTCCAGGACAATCCAATCCGCATGGCGGCCAAGGCGTGCCAGCTGTCTGAGGAGCCGTTGCTGTGCGAATTCGCCCCACGTGGGTGACTGCCCGGCCCACTCCGATCCCACGACCACTTGGATCCCGCCGGGGCCCGGTTGCAGGACTTCGTGGATGTCGCGGCGAGCCGCCAAGACGTCGCCGATTCCGGCGGAGGGTGCCAGGCCGCAGAGGACGGCCACGTCCGGCCGCTGGCAATCGGCGTCGACCAAGACCACTCGGCAACCCTGTCCGGAAAGGGCCACCGCCAGATTCACGGACAACGTGGTAACACCAACGCCGGCCGCGACGCCGCAGAGAACTAATTGCTGCGGAGGCGGACTGCCATCCGGCGCCGGCTCCCGCAGCGAGCGCAACACCAGCTTTCTCAATTCCGCTGCCTGATCCAACATGCTTGTCCTTTGCCGCCTGATGCGCCGGGTCACGAGACCGCGGCCAACGGACGGTCCGCCAATGGAAAACGCCGCCTAGGTACGCTCCATGCCCACCATGATTCGGGCCAACTTCCTGGCGTCGGCCGCTTCGATGTCGTCGGGAACGTTTTGCCCGTGCGTGAGGTAGCTGAGCGGCAGACGCGAGCGTCGCAGCAGCGACAGCACTCCGCCCAGACCGCCGGCTTCGTCCAGTTTCGTGAGCAACAGCGAGGTGACTCCCACAGGAGCAAACTGCTCCGCCGCCTTCTCCAGGCAGACGCCGCCCGACACGCTGCTCAGCACCAGGTGCACCTCGTCCGCACGGCACTCCGCCAGCAGGGATTTCAATTCCTGGACCTTGACCTCGTCGCGCGGGCTGCGGCCGGCCGTGTCGACCAGAATCAACTCCTGTCCCGACAAGCGGCCGATGGCGATCCGCATGCCGCGCGGGGTGGCCGCGACTTCCATGGGCAGGTCGATGATGTCCGCATAGGTGCGAAGCTGCTCGACGGCAGCAATCCGATACGTGTCGACGGTCACCAGACCGACGCGCCGCTGCTGGCGGAGCCGGTAGTTCGCTGCCAATTTGGCGATCGTGGTCGTCTTGCCGACGCCGGTCGGTCCGACCAATGCCACGACGCGCGTCCGGCCGGGCTGGACTTCCAGGGGCCCGCTGACGCGGATTTCGTCCTCCAGCAGGCGGGCCACACGGGCCCGGAGCAGCAACGAATCATTCGCGTCGCGGGGATCGGAGGCTTGACAGGCGTGCTCGATCAGCTCGCGCGCGAGATCCTCGCGGATTTCGGCGTCCACCAAGTCCGCGTACAAGCGGCAGGCTGCCTCAGACAGGTGACGAAACGCGGTACGCGGGGACCGGCGGGAGAGGGCCTCGACCAGAGAATGAGGCTCCTCCTCGTCGGCCAACACCGCAGCGCGGAACCGGGCTCGATAGTCGCACTCCCAGGACGGCGACGCCGTCGGGTCGCTGTTGCGGCCGGCGCCGGCCTCCGGCGCGGCCGGCAGCGAGTCTCCCCAAACGCCGCTCCGGGTAGTGTTCGCCGGCAGGCGGCACGGCACTTGGACATCCGCCGAGGCCAGGACTTCGACTTGTCGAGCGCCGGGCAGCCAGCCGAACAGTCCGCTGCGGACCTCGCGGGCCTGCAGCAACGTCGCGTCGGGCCCCAGCGTGCGGCGGACCAGTTGCAGGGCTTCCTGCATCGAGCGAGCACGAAACGTTTTCACTTCCATGTGCGTTCCTCCGCTCAAGCGGCCATCGGCATCGGCTCTCGCACCACGTGGACCGAATCGACAATCGTGTCAGGGGTGATTTCGTCGTAGCTCAACACCGCCAACTGCGGCAAGCGGGCGGCGGTCATCTGTTTGAGGCCGGCGCGGACTTCCGGGCTCACCAAGAGCACCGGCGGATGTCCGCCCCGCAGCAGGCCGGCAACCTCGCGCTCGATCCGCTCGCACAGGCCCTGCACGCTCGGCGCAGAAAGCCGGATCGTCAGCCGCTGTTCGTGGTGTTCCAGGCCGGCCAGTAAGCGGTCCTCCAGCGGCGGATCGAGGACGACGGCCCGCAACCGCCGCTGCGCGTCACGGTAGCGAGCGGACAACGTGCGCGCGAGTCGGCGGCGGACCAGTTCGGTGAGCACCAGCGGATCGCGGCTGTGAGCCGCGTGATCGCCCAAGGCCTCCAGGATCGTCTCTAGCGGCCGAATCGGGACATCTTCCCGGAGCAGCCGCTGCAGAACCTGCTGGACCTCTCCCAAACGCATCTGGCCGGGGATCAACTCCTCGACGACCGCGGGCGCGGTTTTCTTCAGTTCGTCGATCAGGTGCTTGACGAGTTCGCGGGTGAGCAGCTCCGCGGCGTGCTTGCGCACGACCTGCCCCAAATGCTGCGCAATCGCCGCGGTCGGCTCGATGATCGTCGCTCGCTGCGACGGAGGCAACTCCAAGTGGTCGGGGTCGATCCAGCACCCGGTCCGGCCCGTTGCCGGATCGCAAGCCGGTTCTCCGGCGAACTCGGAGGGGACGCCGTCCGCTGTCAAGACCAGGAGCTTGTCGGGACAGACGGACCCTTCGGCCACCACGTTCCCGGCCACCTTGATGCGGTAATTGCGACGTTCCAGACGCAGGTTGTCGCGGATCCGCACCTTGGGAAGCACTACGCCCAACTCGGCTGCCAGCCCACGCCGCACGTCGGTGATCTGGTTCAGCAAATCGCCGCCGCGCTTGGGGTCCGCCAAGCGGATCAGGCCCACGCCGATCTCCAGTTCCAGCGGATCCACAGCCAGAAAGTCCTCGATGCGTTTCTCGGCGGTCTTGGGGGCCTCGTCGGCTGCGGGTTCCGACTTCTCCGGCGAAGGCTGCGTTTCGGCGGGACGGCTCAGGAGGTACGCGAGCCCCGCGCAGCCTGCGCCGATCGTCAGCAACGGCAGGGCAGGCAAACGCGTGAACACAAGCAACCCCAGAAACCCCGCGGCCACGGCCAACACTTGGGGACGCGAAAACAATTGCTGCAGGAACTCCTGCGGCAGATCGACCGATTGCGAACTGCGCGTGACCAGCAGACCGGCCGCGACCGAGATCAACAACGCGGGCGTCTGGGCCACGAGCCCGTCGCCGATCGTCAGCTTGGTGAAGACCTCGCCGGCTTCTGCCAGCGTCAGGCCCCCTTGGACCACACCCACGAAGAGTCCGCCGAGAATATTGATGCACGTAATCACCAGCCCGGCGACGGCGTCGCCCCGGACGAACTTGCTGGCACCGTCCATCGCCCCGTAGAAGTCTGCTTGCTGCAGGATCTCCTGTCGGCGGCGCTGCGCCTCCTGATTGTCGATCAGCCCGGCGTTCAAATCGGCATCGATGGCCATCTGCCGGCCTGGCATTCCGTCGAGTGTAAAGCGGGCGGCGACCTCACTGATGCGGCCGCCGCCTTTGGTGATCACCACGAACTGGATCACGACGATGATCGAGAAAATGACCAGGCCCACCACGGTGTGATTGCCCGCCACGAACTCGCCGAAGGCGCGAATCACCTGCCCCGCCGCGTCCAACTGATCGGTCGGCGCAGCGGTCAGAATCAGCCGCGTGGAAGCGACGTTGAGCACCAGCCGGCTGAGGGTCGTCACCAGCAGCAGCGAAGGGAAGATACTGAATTCCAACGGCGTTTTTACCGCCAGCGTCGTCAGCAGGATAATCACGGCCGCGGCGATATTGGCTGCCAGCAGCAAGTCCAGCAGGGCGGCTGGCAACGGGACGATCAATACCAGCAGGCAGACAATTATGCCCACCGGCAGGACCAAGTTTTGCCAACGAGCCAAGTGCGACATGCTGTGACTTCAACTGACTCCCGCATCCTGCGGAGCCGCGAATTGATGACTGCAGTGACCGTCGTTTAGACGAGACCTCGCGGCGGGTCCCACCAGCGGGGACCGTCAGCGAGGCGAGCGGCGGAGATTATCGAAAGGCACGATTGGTGTCCAGGTCGGTTGGATGCGCGAGATGACTAGCCAGCACTGCCGGCATAGCGTCAGATCTTCTGTCGGATGCCAATTGGACTCGTTTCGAGCGATTGCACGATGTACGAATCTGCGACACTTGCTACGACGCAATGCCGCAAGAAACGACCAGAGCGAGTGTCCGAAACCGGGAAAAACCCGAAGTCGTCGACTCGCTCTGGACGCTCTGCGGACCCTCGGTCGTCGCCGAAACATGTTGCCTTCTTCTCTGTTTCGGCCCGCTCCCGTTGCCCCCGTTGAGCTGTAACCCTAATTTTCGATGCAAGTTACGCCGTTGAATACAGTGGCATCCTCTGACCACCCACCGCGATCGCTTCCTCTGTCTCCGTGCCGGCCCCGAAATCTCGTGGCATCGTGATCCGGGCAAGTGGCCGTTAATACGGATTGCAATTGGCGTACCAGT
>CAYUFW010000228.1:0-4090 GCA_964443915.1 uncultured Pirellulaceae bacterium | reverse complement strand
ACAACGATGGTGAAATTTGATCTTCGTACAAGGCTGACGGATTGGTAAAATGGGGAAAAAGTTTCTCCTAAACCGCACCGCTAGGTATACTTAAGAGCTGGGTTCTGGAGGCGAGTTGGCATTCAGGCGCTCAAGTGCCTGCCATCCGCTCCGTTGGGCCGACAACCAGGGCAGGATTCTCTGCCTGTCGCTTCAGGGAGGCACACCGCGCTTGCCATGTTGCACCACCGAACGCTTTTCCTCGTCGTCGTTGTCGTCGTCGCACTTGTGGTGGCTCAGGAGGAGACTACGGCGCAGACCGTCAGGAAGCTGGCACCGGGTGTGCTGACCGTCATACCCCCAGAGCCTTTGGAGCAGGAGACGTTCGTGGGGCCGCTTTCGCTGCAGGACGTCTCCAAACTGAATTGGAACCCCAATTTCACGCCGAAAACGGACACGCTTCGGGAGAAATCGGCTCAGGTGACTCTCCGTCACAACATTTGGAACCTGGAACTGGCCTTCAA
Organism: uncultured Pirellulaceae bacterium; assembly: GCA_964443915.1. Lineage (GTDB taxonomy): Bacteria > Planctomycetota > Planctomycetia > Pirellulales > Pirellulaceae > Anammoximicrobium. Next base: position 3,587 of record CAYUFW010000228.1, on the reverse strand, counting down.
GCCCGTGCGGATGGTGAATGTCGACATACCGCAGCCCTCTGGCAAGATGCAGCGAAAGCTGATCTGGTACATGGTTTATCGAGTGCGAAACCTGGGCGGCCATCTGATTCCGGTGCCAAATGAAGACAAGACGTACAAGCCGGAATCCGCCGACGAAGTGCTGAACTTAGCTGCAGCCCAGCCGAGCAATACCGTTCGCTTTTTCCCACATTTCGTCCTGGAAAGCACGGAGGTCGGCAAAGCCTATTTGGACCGAATTATCCCGGCCGCGAAGGCACTCATCGAATTGCGGGAAATGCGTGGAGCCAAGCTGCTGAACTCGGTGGAAATCACTCAGGTCTCGATCCCGGTTGTCCCCCGCGACGGCGGTCCCGGCGTCTGGGGCGTCGTGACGTGGGAGGATGTGGACCCGAGTATCGATTTCTTCTCGATTTACGTCCAGGGCCTGACCAACGCCTTCCGCATGGAACCGTCCCAGACTGGGGGCGCGGCCCTGCGGCTGAAGACGCTGCAACTGAACTTCTGGCGTCCCAGCGACACGATCGACGAGCATGAAAACGAAATCCGTTACGGAGTGCCTTCCGTGACCAATCCCCAGGAGCAAGCGGCGATTTGCGCGCACTATAACATTCCTCGACGGGTTGATTATCTTTGGGTTTACCGTTAGAACTACGCAATCGAAGTCTGACCGAAATCTGATGGTTCTAGCGAGGTGCGTTTGCAATGGCTCACAAGAAAGGTCAAGGTTCAACTCGAAACGGCCGTGATTCCAATGCCCAGCGGCGCGGAGTGAAGCGTTTTGGCGGCGAGGCAGTCAGGTCCGGCAACATCCTGGTGCGGCAAGTCGGCTCGCGGTTTCGCGCGGGTCGCGGCGTCGGCATGGGGACCGATTACACGTTGTTCGCCTTGGTGGACGGCGTTGTACAGTTTGACTGCGGCGGGCGGCGTGTGAACGTCGTGCCCAACAATTGACGGCGGCCCGCGAGGCAGACAAGCACGCGAGTTCGAGGACGCCCGTTGGGGCGTCCTTTTTTGTTCGAAAATCCGACTCCGAGTTCCCCATGTTCGTCGATCGCGTCGAAATCGAAGTCCAGGCGGGTGACGGCGGTTCAGGTTGCATGAGCTTCCGGCGAGAGAAATACGTTCCGCACGGGGGGCCGGACGGCGGCGACGGCGGCAACGGCGGGAGCGTCGTCGTGGTTGCCCGCGAAGGGGTGGATAGCCTCACCTCACTGGCTCACCGCAAATTCTGGCGAGCCGACAAGGGCGGCCGCGGCGAAGGCTCGAATCGGCACGGCCGCAGCGGCGAGGACCTGACCATCCTCGTTCCGCCGGGGACCGTGGTGATCGACGCCGAAAACCAGTTCGTCCTCAAAGACCTGGTCCAACCGGATGAACGATTCGTGGCCGCACGCGGTGGCAAAGGCGGCTGGGGAAACGCCCATTTCAAATCGTCCACCAACCAAGCCCCGCGCGAATTCACCGAAGGCGAAAAGGGCGAGCGCCGCCGGCTGATCTTCGAGTTGAAGGTGATCGCCGACGTGGGCCTGATCGGCAAGCCGAACGCGGGCAAGAGCACGCTGCTGAGCCGCCTGTCGAAAGCCCGTCCGGCCATCGCCGATTATCCGTTCACGACCAAGCATCCCAACCTGGGACGCGTGCAAATCGATCTCGACCGATCGTTCGTCATGGCCGACATTCCGGGCCTGATCGAGGGCGCGCACGCGGGCGTCGGGCTGGGGCTGGAGTTTCTCCGGCACGTGGAACGAGCGGGAATCCTGGTCCATCTGCTCGAACCGTCGCCGCAGGACGGGACGGATCCGGTGGCCAACTATCGGGCAATCCGCAACGAAATGCGGCAGTACAACGAACGGCTGTGCGAACGTCCCGAAATCGTCGTGGTAACCAAGTGTGAGTTGCCGGGGGCCGCCGAGGTCCGCCAATGCCTGGCCGACGAACTGCAACGCGACGTCCTGCTGATCTCCGCCGTCACGGGCCAGGGATTGAACCAGTTGACCGGCGCCATCGCTCGCCAGTTGGCGGGCGGCGAGGACGCGTAGGCCGGAACAAGTCCGCGCCGTTCCGGCACGGACTGCCGTTCCGGCACGGGTTGGGAGCCCATCCTGCGGGATCAGAAATGGCCTTGGGAGGGATGCTAATGTCCGGGCGATGTTGGCGGTTCGTGTTGCTCGCGGCCTGTCTTGGCACGTTCGCGCAGGCCGAAGAACTGCATTTGATCAAGCAAGAACAGCGGATCCCGCCGGGGCAGACGGCGGCTTTCGAGTTCGGCACGGTGTCCCAACGCGACACGACGGTGCTGCTGCGCGTCACCGCGCGGCTGCACTTGGCAGCGCCGGCGGGATCGATGTACTTCTTGAACATGCAACTGAACGGGCGCGAGATCCGGCCGGCGCGGAGCCGGCGGGTGATGCGCTTGCTGAACCGGCCCTTGGAGGCCCCGGTGGCGGCGAACCTGCCGGCGCCGTGGTTTGGGAATCATGCCTGGCGATTGTTGTACTCTCCCAACTTCGACTACCGGCCCAGCTACGGTCCGGATGATCCCTACACGTTTGTGCTGGACGTGACCGACCTGGTGAACCCTGCGGCGGAAAACCGCGTGGCGATCGCCAACACGGCCGACAAGCTCCACAAGTCCTGGACGGCGCCCGAGGGCGAGCTGGTGCTCCACGATCTATCCATCACGGTCCGGCCCGGCGCGAGCGCGACGATGACCGCCGAGGCTTCGCGTGCGCCGGTGATCAACACGGGCCAGCCTGCGGCCGGGCCGGCAGCGTATGAAGGCCGCTTGACAGCGGGCGGCGGGCTGACCGTGAAGGTCGGCTCACGCCAGTGGGAGTTTTCCAGTGGGTTCTCGTATCCCAACGCGGGATTCAATCGACTTGTCGCGGAGGCCGACGCGGATCGGGCGGGCCAGTCGGGTTGGAAGCCCGCGATCGCTTCGCCGACGCAACTCACCGCGGCTGGGCCGAACTACCGCTTGACGCGAACCGTCCGCTTCGGCCCGGTAAAGATCGAAGTGGCCGACGAGTTGACAAACCTCGACCAGCAGCATCCGCTGGGACTGGTGGTCCGGCATGAGGCGAGTCTGGCTGGCCTGGCCGATCCGGCCGTGCGGCTGGCGGGAAATCCAGACCCGGCGGTGAACGACTATTACTCGCCGGCCAATCCGAGCGTCCACATGAGTCTCGCGGACCAGGGGTTGGGACTGCTGGCCGAGGACGACGTGTTTCGAAATCAGGCCCGATTGTTCTGTGGAGCCGAGCCGCCGGTGGCCGGCCTGCGGACCGAGATGCTCCGGCTGGGGCCGGGCGAGTCGTACACGCTGCGCTGGTCCATCTGGCCGGTAGCGGGGCCGGACTACTTTGATTTCGTGAACCTCGTGCGCGCCGATTGGGGCGTGAACTTCACGGTTCCCGGCGCGTGGACGTTCTTTCACCCCGATTCGATCCTGATCCAAACCCCCGAACAGATCCGGGAGAAGTTCCGGCGGTTGGGGATACGCTTTGCGTGCTACTGCGGCGGCTGGGTGGATCCCAAGCACGACCGCAAGCGGATCGGCTTTGGGA
>CAYUFW010000227.1:1771-13658 GCA_964443915.1 uncultured Pirellulaceae bacterium | reverse complement strand
GATGGTGTACAGCAACCCCGTGCGGTCGGCGGCGAAGATGTCCAGGATGGTGAAGTGGTCCGAGGTTGCGTTGTCGATGCGGACCTGCGGCGGCGGCCGGTGCCGTTGGCTGCCGCGGGAACCGGAGCGGGTTCCCCAGAGGGTCGGGAACTTCGGCGGCTGGCTGCTCGGTTTGCGAAGCGACTCGATGAGCTTGCCGCAGACTTCGTCCAGCCGCGACGGCGGCGGCGGGCCGGCGAAATCGCGGTCCTGGACGTAGAAGCGGTCCAGCACCAGGCCGTCCGCCAGGGTATGGATGTCCGCGGACAGGATTTCCAAGCGCTGGCTGGTCAGCACGCCGGTCAGCCGGTGAAAGATGCCCGGCGTGATGTCCTCGTAGGTGCCGACGCTGTACTCAACCGCGCGGCGCTCCGGGTGGTACTGGGCCCACGCGGCCGCGTCCTGACGCGTCAGTTGCCGCAATCGCTGCAATTCGGCGACGATCGCTTGCGGGGAGCCCGCGAACAGGCAAGCGGGCGGCAGGGAGTCCAACTGGGCTTTCCACCACTGGTCGGCGGCTCCCGTCTCGCGTGCGAGCCTCCGCAATTCCGCGCGGCGTTCTTCTTGCGCCGTGTCTGCCGCGCCGGCCGCGGTTTCCCCCGTCAAGTGACGCCGGGCGTTCAGGTACAGCTGGGTCAGCAGGTCCAGCTTCCAAGCCGTCAGCACGCCGGGGCCGACGGCCGCCCAGTCGGCACAGGTCATGACGTACAGCATTTGCAGCACTTCGGGCGAGCCGACTTCCACCGCGAAACCCACGACGACATCCGGATCGTACACGTCGCGGAACTGCGCCAATTCGGACATGACCAGGTGTCGGCGGACCAGAAACCGCAAAACATCCGCTTCCCGATCCGGCAATCCCAAACGCTGGGCCGTCTCCTCGGCCAGCCGCGCGCCCACCTCGCTGTGGTCCTCGGGGTTGCCTTTGCCCAGGTCGTGGATCAGCAGGGCCAGGTGCAACAGCCGCTTGTTGCGGAGCCCCCGGTACGCCTCGCCCACGGTTCCCGGATCGTCGAAGAACCGCACCGCTTCCTCCACGGCCCGGATCGAATGCTCGTCGACGGTGTACTTGTGGAATTCGTTGAATTGCAGCAGGCAGCGGGCATGGCTCATGCCGGGGATGATCTGCTCCAGGACGCGCAATTGGTGCAAGCGACGGAGCAGGTCGCCCAGGCGGCCGGGCTGCGAGATGAGCGACAGGAACCGGTCCGCCACTTCGCGGGTCAGGGCGAGAGCGGCGTACTCCTGGACCGATTCGCGGATGGCCTCCCAGGTGCGGTGCTCGATGACCTTGTCGTACAGATTGGCCAGATCCATCAGCCGCAGCACGTGGACCAAATCGCGGCGCAAGCGCGTCATCCCCCGCGGCGTGGCGCTGATGGTGATCGGCCCCACGCGGAAATCACCTTCCACGTGGTGGCTCATCAGCGAGTCGAAGACGCTCCGCACGCCGACGCGGGCCTTGGCCGTGGCCAGAAAGTGCGTCACGGCGTAGTGTACTTCGCTGGTGTGATGGAAGTACTCGCGCATGAACTGTTCGACCGGCAGCAGGCCCTCGTCGCCCCGGTAACCGTACAGCTTGGCCAGCCGCACTTGCTCGTCCCGGTCCAGGACGTCCTGAGCGCGGTTCGCGTGGAAGTGCAGTTCGTTCCGCAACCGCAACGGGAACTCCGGGGCCCGCCGCAGCCGCCGCCGGTCCTCGGGGCTGATCGCGTCCAAGCTCTCCAACACTTCGGGGTCGGCGTTCCCGTAGCGGACGAATCCCAGCCAGCGGACCAACTGGATGTCCCGCAAGCCGCCCAGCGAACGCTTGATGTTTGGCATCAGCAGAAAGTTGGTCTCGCCGTAGTTCTGCCGCTCCTCGTGCCGCGCTTGCTCGATGGCCCCCATCAAGTTCCGCGAATGCCGGGCCGCCACGCGCCGCAGCCGTTCGAGGAAGCGTGCGAAGAGCGGTTCGTGGCCGGCCAGAAAGCGGGATTCGGCCAGCGACGTGAACACCGTGGCGTCGGACAGCGCCAGGCTACAGGCCTCGCGCGGCGTCCGCAGGCTGAATCCCAGGGCTAGGCCGGCGTCGCAGATGTCCTGGGTCAAACGCTGGGCGACGGGGCGGACGTGAGTTTCGCTGCCGGGGTCCAGCAGCAGCATCAGGTCCACGTCCGAAAAGGGGGCCACGTCGCGCCGTCCGTAGCCCCCGTGGGCCACCAGCGCCAACTGGGATTCGCGCTCGTTGCCGCCCAAGTCGGCCAGGGCGGTCTGGTACAGCTCCAAGCAGACGGCATCGATCAGATCGGTCAGATACGAGCTGACCTGGATTCCCGACGCCCCGCTGGCGTGCAGGTTCCGCAGCTTCTCGCGTCCCTTGCGGAGTTTGTCACGGGCGGCCAGGACGGCGGGGCGAAGATTCGGACCAGGCATAGGGTGTTTGCGAGCCTCCGTTGACGGTGGTCCAAGGAGAGGTTCTGGGACAGGCGGTTAGAAGAAGATATACCCCCCTTCGCCGTGCTGGCTCAGGTCCAGGCCGATCGACTCCTGTTCCGGGTTCACGCGGAGTCCCAGCACGGCGTCCACGATCCGTACCAGGATCCACGTCACGATCGCGGTGAAAACCAGGGTCACCAGGACCGCCACCGTTTGCCCCAGCAGGACGCGGCCTTGCCCTTCGATCAGCCCCAACGGGCGACCGTCATCGATGTTCCAACAGGCCCGCGTCGCAAACACGCCGGTCAGGATCGCCCCCAGCGTCCCGCCCACGCCGTGGACCCCGAAGGCGTCCAGCGAATCGTCGTAGCCGCCCCGCGACTTGAGCGTGGTACAGGCGTAGTAGCACACGCCGCCCGCCGCAACCCCGAAGACCAGTGCCGCGACGGGACTCACAAAACCCGCTGCCGGCGTGATGCACACCAGGCCCGCCACCAACCCCGTGCATGCGCCCAGGACCGTCGGCTGGCGGCGCCGCCACCACTCGATCGACGCCCAGGTGACGCATCCGGCGGCGGCGGACAAGTGCGTCGCCGCAAAGACGCTGGGCGCCAAGCCCTCGCAGGCCGGCGTGCTGCCGCCGTTGAAGCCCAGCCAGCCCACCCACAGCATCGCCGCACCGACGGCGGTGTACGTCAGATTGTGAGGCGGCATCGGCTCGCGGCCGTACCCCAACCGCTTGCCGATCACCAAGGCGACGACCAAGGCGGATACGCCTGAACTGATGTGGACGACCGTGCCGCCGGCAAAATCCAGGGCGCCTCCCAGAAGGCCGTTTCCCGCCGCGCCCGTCTGGACGAACGCCAGCAAACCGCCGTCCCACACCCAGTGGCACAGCGGGCAGTAGACGAACGTGCCCCAGAGGACCATCAACGCAATCATGGCGCTGAACTTGATCCGTTCGGCAAACGCGCCGCACATCAGGGCCGGTGTGAAGATGAAGAACATGCCCCGAAAAAGCATGTGCGTTAGCCGCGGAATCGGACCTTCCATCGGGGTGACCGGCGCCTGGGCCTGAGCGTCCCAGGTCCGCACCACGTCCCGCAGCAAGAGGTAATCTGCGTTTCCCAGCCAGCGGCCGCTGCCGCCAAAGGCCAGCGAATAACCCCAGAGAGCCCAGACGATGGTCATCACACCCATCAAGAAGATGCACTGCATCATCACGCCCAGCACGTTCTTCTTGCGCACCAGACCGCCGTAGAAGAGCGCCAGACCGGGGGCGGTCATAAACAACACCAGCACGGAGGAACCCAGGATCCACGCATTTTGCCCCGCTCCAACGGCCGCCTCGACCTTCTGCTCCACGCGTTGCAGGGCTGGCGACGCTCCGCCGCCGCTGTCAGCGAAGTCCTCCTGGCACCACGCCGGCGCACCACTCAGGCAAAACGCCAGCAGGGCCGAACCGGCGCCGATTCGCACTCGTGGCACACTCATGCAAGTCCCTGGGAAAAAGACGGAGTCGACGCTGTCAAGACGCGACGAAAGCTGCCTCGCCGATCCGGCGGACTCGGCCAAACGACCGACGAGCCGAGGTCGGCGGCCGATGGCCGGTACGCGCCGCCGGGGCCACGGGCATCAAGTTAGCGTACCCAGGCAGGGAAGTAAAGGACGGTCAGCCGTTCCCGAAAGGCGAGTTGCTTCGGCAGCGGGCTGTAAAGCGGCAGGTCGAAGACGTTGCGGCGGTGGGGGTGGACGGGGCGTAACGCCGCTTTCGCCGCGCTTGGGACCTGCCGCTGAACGCGTCGCACCCCGAAGTCCGAGTGGGCTTTTTGGACGTGTGGGAGCCGTATGCCGAGGACGACGGCAAGCGGCGGTTAGGGTCGGCGCGCGAAAAAGCGATGGGGGTCTTTTAGTGAAAAGACCCCCGTCGGCTTTTTTGCCGTTTGCGTCCTGTCACTTGCCTCATCGCAACGGAATCTTGATCTTCGGTCTGATCTTCGGGGTGGCCGGGGGCGGTTTCGTCGTGGGCCGAGGCGTTTCGGTCGGCCCAGACGGTGGCTCGACGCTGGCGCTCGTGGGCCGCAGCGCGATACGGCGCTGGACGGTTTGGCCGCCGGACAATGTGATCCGCTCCAGGCCCGGAACGAACTGGTCGTGCGTGACTTTGATTTCGTACGCACCCGACGGCAGCTTGGTCCGGTAGCGGCCTCCGCCGTCGGATTCGCCAGTGGCCGCCGACCGGCCGTCTCGCAGCACCACGATGTGGGCGCCCGGCAGGGGCGCGGGACTCATCTTGGCGCCAGCCCGGCCGGGCTTCAGACCCAGGATCTGCAAGTCCAGCATCCCGGATGCGGGTGACGGCTTGTCGGCGCCCGCCGGCGGTTTGGTGAGGCCGGAGGGCGGCTTGACGGTATCAGAGGGTGGCCTGATCGCGCCCGGCCGGATGCTGGAGGGAGGCGTCTCAGGCCGATCGCCGCCGATCGCAAGCGGCCTCAGGACGATGCGGCGGCGAGTCAGCCCGCCACTGACCGTGACTTCTTCCGTGGCCGGCACGAATCGCTCGTGTGTGACCTTGATCTCGTAGGCGTCGGGCGCCAATCGTGTGCTGTAGCGGCCATCGGCCTCCGACTGCCCGGTGTCCGCGACGCGCCCGCCGCGGAAGATGACGATCCGAGCCCCGCCCAGCGGCACGGGCTGCAGCGTCCCCGGCCTGCGGACGACGCCCAGGATCTGCAATTCCAACGCACCGCCGGGACGCACTTCCGGTTTCGGTTCGCTGGGCCGCGTGCCGGGGGCGAGTGTTTGCTGATCGCGCAGCAGATAGATGACCTTCGACACCGGTTCGCCGCTGAGCCTGACCGTGTCCTGGCCGAGTTCGTAGCCTCGTTGCACCACACGGACGAGATACCCGCCGGGCGGCAGACGGAACGACAGCGAGCCTTGCCCGTCGGCTTGGCCCGCTTGGACGCGCCGGCGATTCTGAACCACGCCGACCATCGCCCCCGCGATCGGCCGCTCGTGGCTCGTATCCAAACGCTCCATGACCCGCACGTTCAAGGTGACCAGTCCGGAAGGTTCCGTCCCTGAATCCGGACCCACGTGCTCCCGGCGGGTGACGTACAAGTAGACGGGCGACATGCCGGGACGCACGGCGACCTGTTGCGGCGAGGCTTCGTAGCCCTGCGGCGGCGTCAACTCGACTTGGTACGTTCCCGGCGGCACCGTCAAGCTGAACGCGCCCCGCGCCGCGGAGGTCGCTCCGCGGCGGAAGGGCACCAGACCGGTAGTACGGCGCCAGCGCAGATCCACCTCCGGCACTCCGTAGACGCCCGTCGAACTCGACCGGCTGCGGTAGACGACGTACCCGGTGACCGTCTGCGGCTCGGCGAATTCGGGTCGGATCGGCGGGACGATCGGGGGCGGAATCGTCGGCGTCTCGGCCTCTTGAATCCGCTTCAAAACGAGGGTCTTGGTGTTCGCGTCGCCGGGGCTGATGTTCACTTGAGTTCCGGCCGGCGTGTAGCCCTGCAGACGAGCCACGAAGGCATACGTGCCGGGATCAGCGACGCGCAAGTTGACTTCCCCTTGCCCGTCCGTCACGCCGCGTTGCGCGCGGAACAGGCTTTCGCCGTCCTTACGGAGCAGCACCAGCGCGCCGGGCAAGGGGCGCGTCTTGACGCCGCCGGGAACCGCCTCCAGCACGAGGCCGCGAAACACCAGGGGCGGAGGGGCAACGGGCGGCGTGACTTCGACCGGCGGCGTGACGACGACGGGCGGCTTGGCTTCCTCCGGCGGCGCGATCGGCACGAGCGTGAGATTCACAATCGTGTACCGCCCGCGGAACACGTCGCGCGGTCCGCTGCGGGCGGGCCGATAGCCGTCGGCCTGAGCCAGCACGCGGTAGCGGCCTTCGGCCAGACTGCGGGAATAACGGCCTTGGGCGTCGGCGGCCAGCGGCGGACCGGCCGGCGCGCCGGGGCCGAAGGGAATGATCTGCACGTGGATCTTTGGCGCCGATCCGGCGGTCGGACGAGGCCCGCCCAGCCGCGCCGCGCCACGGATGCCCTGGTCGCGCGGCGGCTCGATTGCCTCCCGCGCGAGCACGAAGTCTCGCTTGGTGGTCTGGCCGGTCGCGATGGCGATCGGCTCCGGGTCGACAAGCGTGGTAAAACCGGCCGCGGCGACCGACGCGCGGAACGAACCGGTCTGCAACTCGACGGCATAAGACCCGAGCGGCTTGCCCGGCCGCGCTTGCCGCTGGCTGGTGACCCGCACGAGGCCGCGCTCGGCGCCCTGACGGCGCAGCGAGATCCGCGCGCCGGGAATGCCAATCAACTCGCCGGCCGCCGTCTTCTCCAGGACGCGGCCCTCCAGGTGGCCCATCTGGACCGCAGGCAACTCCGGCGGCTTGCGCTGCTCCGGGCTTTTTCCCTTGATCAGACTGAAGTTGTACACCGCGTAGCCGTCGGTCAATTCCAGGGCGATCCCGCGTCCCTGGTCCTCGTCCTGAAAGCCCGCCGCCGTCACTTTGTAGGTGTACCGGCCGGGCGGCAAGTCGATGCGATAGTAGCCGTTCGGGCCGGCGGTCGCAGGCGATTGCGCCGCGCCCGACAAGCTGCGGAACTCGATCTTCGCGCCGGGCACGGTGCCGGTCGTCTGACCGTTCTCGTCCAGGGCGAACACGCGTCCGTGGACGCCCGGACCGGCCGCGGTGGCGCTGCCCTCAAGCAGACTGAGGACCAGGCCAATCGCAGCCAGAACAAGAAAAGTGGAATGAGTATCTGGTGAGCGTTTCATGCCGATGCTCCTCATCTCTCAAGGTTCGGGAATCATGCGCACGCCGACCAGCGCGGGCGGGTGTGCCGCGTCCACAGCGCCGCCGCGGACGGTGAACGAAACGTACAAGTGGGCACTGAACGCCCCTGTATCGGCCGTATCGATCACTTGCTCGACCAACGCCATCGGGCTTGGTGGTCCGCCCACGGGATTGACGACGTGTGCGGTCGCCGGCCCGTAGGCATGGAGTGCTCCAGGACCGATCGGCACCAGTCCGCAGCGCATCTCGACTTGGGTGTCGTTGCCGCCGCCGGCGCCGTGGATGAAACCGACATGAGCCAGCACGCGGCGCCGGCCGGAAATCGGCGACGTTTGGAGATGGAAGTGGAGCGTATCGTCCACTTCCGTCCGTGCCCCGACGTTCCAACCAGGTGTCGAATTGTCAAACACGAGGGCGTTGTGCGTCGCCAGTTCGCTGGCGGCCCAGACGGCGCGTCCCAGCCCCGCCGGTTCGCCGCCAAAGTTCACCGCGCCGGGGATGATGACCGCGGGCGGACGCTCGCAAACGTACGTGTTGGCCAGCTGCGGTTGCTGCGCCACGCTGCTGCCCACCGGAAAGACGGCCTTGGCCGGCCCGCGCCGCTGATGGGGACTGGCGGCCGGATCGGCGGGCACGGCGGTCACGACCGGCGCGACGAACCGGCAATCGGCGGCCGGGGCCGCCAGCGTACCGCTGTACTCTGTCTGCCCCAGCGGCACCGTTTCACTGAGGACGACGGCGCCGAACGGAAAATCCCGATCGGGATAGACTTCCTGCAATTGGACCAGGAGATGATCGAAGCCGGCCGCGTCCCCGGAAGTCGTCCAGGCGATGGTCAGCGGGCCGTCCACGTCCCAACCCTCGGTGATGCGGACGCTCTCGATCTGGAGTGGATCGCCTTCGGGGGGCGGATCTTCGCAGGGAGGCAAGTCGTCGGCGTCGGGCAGAAGCCAGTTGAAGACAAAGTCGAGCCAGGGGGGCATCTGGCCCCAGCCGGGATCCCAATCCGGCCACATGGCCCCTGGCGGCAGCCCCCAGCCGCCCGGCATCTCGCCGGGGAACAGCGGGAAGCCGGAATCGAAGTCACCGCCCCAGAAATCCGCGTCGACGTCCACGTCCCAGAGATCGGGGTCGGTCAGCGCTTCCTCCGCCAACGCCTCGTCGGCGGCGAATTCATCGGCGAGGGGTTCCGCGGCCGGGAACGCGGGGTCGTCGGCAGCCGGCAGCGGCAGCGCCTGCTGCTGGGCCAGGTCCACGCCTTGTCCTTTGCCGGCCTCCCACAGGCAGGTTTCGCGCGCGGTCGGCGTGTTCGTCACCGTTTCGCCTTGTTCGCTCACGTGCGCCGGCGGGATCAGGCGGATGGCTTCCAGCGACAAGCGGTCCATATCGACCTCCTCGCTGTCGTACACGACGCGGCCGTCTACTTCGACCAGCAACCGCTGCGGATGCCAGCGGTCCGGGGCCTCGGCATACGGGAACGGATTGGCCAACATGCCCAAGGCGTAGCCGCGCAGGTCGGCGGCTGCCAGCGGACCGGCCAACAGATCCAATTCGAACGTCTGCGGGCCGGACGAAGCGTTCAGCGGCGCCACGGGCGAACTGAGCGCGTACTTCTTGCCGCCGGTGCGGAAATAGACGACGTTCTCGGTCCCGGCGCCGGTGTGCGTGTAGGTCGTCAGCGTCACGCGGACGGACTTGACGGACGCTTCCTGCCGCCACGGCGAGCGGAAACCGGCCTCTTCGAACCACGGGTAGCGGCCTTGGATTTGCCCCTCGCACCAGGTCCTGTCGTGGTCCAGTTGCGCCAACTGCGTCTGGACTTCGGCCAGCTGCGCCTGGTCCTCCGCTGTCGCGAGTTGGGCCTCGACCAAACTCTGCAATTCGTCGCGTTCGGTCTGGAGCGGGTCCGCTTGGGAATCAACTTCGGCCAGTTTCGTCTGCGCAGACGCCAGCGCCGCCTGAGCCCGGCCGTTGACGGCGGTGTTCGAAGCGAACGGGCGGCCGTTGATTTCGAGCGAGTAGCCGGCCAGGACCCAGTTGTTCAGGCCTTGGCTGGCAAAGCCGATCCGCGTGATGTCGGAGACGCGGACGCCGGCGAGCAATTGGGGCGTCGCCAGCAGTTGGTCCATGCCGGGCTCGCCCTCCAGGCGGAAAGTGTACGTCGCGTGGACGCCCGGCGGATGCACGTCGCCCGCATCGCCTTCCTGCGGAATCGCGCCAAACGGCAAGCTCTCATCCGGCTGCCGGCCGACCGGGTGCAGCCAGAAGGGGAATCCCAGACCCAGGTCCAGGGCCAGCGGTTCCTGCAGCGCGTCCGTATCGCCGCCGACGTCGATGCCGACCGTCAGCGTCTGGATCGTGTCGCCGGCCTGGAACTCCGTGCCCAACGTGAACTGGCCGTGCGCCGGCAGGGCGATCCACGCCCAAAGCAGCAACACGGTCATGCTCGACAGTAGCCATTTGACCTTCATGCCGTCCTCCTTTGCGTCTGAAAGAAACGGGGAGTTTGGCTGTCGGCAAAGCACTGGCCGGCAGTCGACTTTGCGGTCGCAAGCAGAGAAAGGACTCAACCTCCTCCCGGCCGTGATGCGAACTGGACGGCCGGCCAGGCAACGTGGCGCACTGAATTCGCCGAAAAGGAACGTCTCTCATTCTAGCGATGCCAGCACTGTCCGTCAGCAAGCAGGGGGCCCCAAATTGTTGCCCTTGAGCCGATCGGGCAATTTGGCTAAAAGGCCGTTTCGGAAAACTACCCGCTTTCCCGGATGGTTGACCTGCTAGCAAGATCCTAGCAAGATTCTATGTGTTTCGCCTCCGAGTGCCTGCGATGCGCGCAGTTGGATTACTGCTGATCTCAGCCTGGCCGATCATGGCCGCCGTGGGCCGTGCGGAAACCAAGTTTCCCTACCAGGTCACGATTCCGGCGGGAAACGTCGAATTGCGGAGCGGTCCGGGACTGGGGTTTTACGCCACGGATCGCCTGTCGGCGGGTGACCGGGTTGAGGTCTTCCGCGAGGAAAAGGATGGCTGGCTGGCCGTCCGGCCGCCGAAGGGCTGCTTCAGCCTCGTGGAACGTAGCCAACTGAAGCCGGCCGCCGAACCGGGCGTGGCCACGGCGACGGAAGACGATGTGTTGTGCTGCGTCGGCTCGCGGATCGAATCCGTCCAGACGTATGTTTCGCAAGTGCGGCTGCGGAAGGGCGAACGAGTTGAATTGCTGGAGAAGTGGGACGTCGATCAGAAATCCGCCACAGACTCCGATCGAGCCGCCTGGTGCCGCATTTGGCCGCCTGCGGGCGAGTTTCGCTGGCTGCACGCGGACGATCTGAAACCGGCCGCCTCGGCCCGTGCCAACGCCGCCTCGCCGACCGATGGGGCGGCAACCGATCAGAAACCAACGATCGCCCCCAAGACGTCCTTCGAGGCGGATGGCTGGCAGGCTCGTCCGGCTGCCACCGTGACCGCTCGACCGGCTTCCGAGCCTGCCCCGGCTGGCGGTGGAGCCGCTGTCGGCGGCGCTCTGACGGACCCATCTTCGACTTCTTCTTCCCCGCCGCCAAAGGCCAACAGCGGTTCCCGTTCACAAGATGCCAGCACCGGCTGGAAAGCGACGCCGCAACCGGCCGCGCGGGAGGACGGCGCCGGAACGATGACTGGGCAGAACACGGCGGCAGCGAAACCGAAATCGCCTGCCGCAAGCCAGGTCCGAGTACCCGTTGATGGCGAAAGAGTGCTCGTCGAGGCGACCGCGAAACCCACGGATCGGACCGATCCGTCCGGTCCGTCCAATCCTACGGAACAATGGACCTCGCGCACGCCGCCCCCCCTGCAGCCCATCGCTGAACTGGAACTTGAGTTGTCGATGATGGTCGCGGGCGATATGCGGACCTGGCGACTGGCCGGTTTGCGGCAGCGCGTCGACGCCAATCTGGTCCGCTACGAGAGCACGGCGGAACGCGTCGAGGCGCGGCAACTGCTGGACCGCATCGCCGAGTTCGAACAGCTGCAAGGCCGCATGGCCCAGCCGGCGTCAGGTTCGTCCCCGGTCGATTCCGCCGTTTCCGCGGCGAGCCCCGTTCCCGTTCCCGTTCCCGCCGAAACCGCCGCCAAGACCGCCAACGACGTCCAGTACGACGGCTCCGGCTGGCTGGTCCCCGTGCATTCGGCCACGGGCACCGCGCCCCCGTTCGCGCTGCTGGACGCGCAAGGCGAAGTCATGGGCTACGTCTCGCCCACGCCGGGCCTGAACCTGCAACGCTACGTCCGCAAGCAGGTCGGCATCTTCGGCCAACGCGGCTACGTCCCGTCGCTGAACAAACCCCACGTCACCGCCGAACGCATCGTCGACCTGGATCGGCATTTGCGCTAACCTGTGCCGCGGACCGTACCGACGCCTTCACCTTGCCTCCGATAGGGCGTCGACGCTCACGTCCCGAACTGCCTCGACCACGTGCCGTGCGGTCACGGCCGAGATACATGACTGTCGAGTTGCCTTGTCGCCTCCCGCCAGATCGCGGATTGCAGCTACCGCTTCCCGCACCATCTGCTCGCCCGCGTCGGGCCACGCCGCGAAATCTTCCTGCTCGAACTGCCGGACGATGTCGCGTCAGCGCC
>CAYUFW010000227.1:0-1761 GCA_964443915.1 uncultured Pirellulaceae bacterium | reverse complement strand
CAGGGTGCGACAGGGCGGGTGAAATTTAGCGCCACGATGTCGCGCCAGCGCCGCTCCTGAGCCAGCGTGCGCAGCCCAACGAGCTGCGCCTCGTGCTCCGCCATCACGGCCTCGGCCCCGGCGGCGAATGGGTTCCCCGCGAGAACCGCAAGCGTCAGCGTCAGTAGTCGGGTCATCAGACGATCCTCCCAAGTTTGACAGTATTCTCAGTCGGCGGCGGGAAGATGCCGGTCGGCGAAATCGAGATAGCGTTCCCAATCGTAAGGCGTGATTTCGTGATCGCCGCTACGGACGTGATAGCCGATGGTCTGGCCGATGGGCTGGTTGACGGGAGGCATCTCGTCGGCGTCTAAGGCGCGGCGCCCGAGCAACTCGTACACCGGTCCCGCGTGCCGGGCCGCCAGAAACTCGCCGCGCGGATCGGCCCAGCCGTCCTGCTCGGCACTGGCGACGTACACGGGCCGGGGAGCGATGGCGGCGATCAGCATGTGGGCGTCGACCGGCAGGGCCGCTTCGTTGTTCCCGTACTTCTGATAGTTCCGGCAGTACCAGATTCCCGACAGCGAGTAGGATGCCGCCACCGTTTCACCAAAGCGCCGCCGGGCCAGCGAGGCACCTCCCTGGCCGGAGTTGTTCGAGATCACCAGCGCGAATCGCTCGTCCTGGGCTCCCGCCCACAAGGCCGTCTTGCCCGTCCGCGAGTGCCCAAATACGGCCACTTTCTTCCCGTCGATCGCCGGGTCGGTCTGCAGATAGTCCAACGCTCGGCTCAAGCCCCAGGCCCAGGCACCAATCGAACCCCATTCGTCGTCGGCCAGTTCCGTCCGGCCGTTTTGCCGCATGACGAAGTGTCGAACGCCCTGCTGCCAGCCCTCGGTCGTGAAGCGGCAACCGGAACCGTGGCGATCCAGTTCAATGTCGCCCCCGTGAAAACTGGCGACCGCGTAGCCCCGTTTCAGCAGCAACTCCAGCGGCCAGCGATGCGCGTGCTCGCCCCGCTTACAGACTGCGTTTCGAGACGGCGTGATGCCTGGATCACGGTGTACGCCTTGATTGCCATAGTTCAGTCCCAGCAGCGCGGGCACAGGCCCGGCGACCCCGTTGGGCACGAACAGCAGCAGGTCGATCCACGGGGCATCCGCCGACTCAAACAGCCGGATTCGGACCTCCTTTCGCGTGGCGATCCCATCGAGCGCCCGTGGTTCGCAACGGGTGACCTCGAACCGCAACTGCGTCGTCAGCGGTGGAACGCGACCGTACATGTGCGTGGCAAACGCGCTCAGGATCTCCGGCCGACGCACCTCCCGCCACATCTTCGCGTCGGCCACTGGGCGGCCATCGAAACACACCAGCGGATTCGGCAATTCATACTTCGGAACTTTGGATTCGTCGTAGTTCGTGTCAGGCGGCTCTTGGCCCAGACCGAAGTGACAAACCGTCAGAGTAAATAACAGCGCGAAGATAGAGATTCGCATGAAGTGTTTCCTCGTGAGTTGGACGAACCTGGAACGACAAACGACCGGCAAGAAATGGGCTTTCCCCCGCTCCCCAAACAGGAATCGCCCTGATAGATTGTGCCGCAAAGTTGACGCTGTATCTCCAGAGCACCCTACCTTCCCAAACATCCCACCAGCTCGTGTAGCACACATTTAACCCATACATGTTACACGAGATTTACGCAAACCTCTTAGACAACCCAGCATTTACACCCTAACCACTATACCAAGGAGATGATATGAACTGGAAGAAAACGATTCTCTG
>CAYUFW010000226.1:4646-13702 GCA_964443915.1 uncultured Pirellulaceae bacterium | reverse complement strand
CCGCGGGGATCTTAGCATCGTTCGAGAAACAAGTGGCGTGAGCTTCCAGCTTGCGATGCCACTTTCTGCCGCAAGCTGGAAGCTTACGCCACGGAGACATCGGACACTTGTTTCTCGAACGATACTAAGTTCTTTCCGCATAAGCACTTTGGCCCATATTTGGTGCTCGCATGACTGCCATGGTGCTGTCTCAGACGCCGACCGCCGTTGATCCCCACTGGCAACCAGCCGCTCACCCGTCACCGGTCACCGGTCACCGATTACCGATCACCGATTACCGACCACCGATCCCCGCACATGCCTACCGGTGCCAATCGGCAAGAACACGCGTTCGTCTGCTCGGACGCCGAATCGCTCTCGCTCGGGTGCTGGTGCTCGCATTTTGGTCCATCCCGTCGCTCATCGGAGCGTCCGGCGCGGAAAGCTCTGCGGTAGAGGGTCGCGTCTCATCTGCCCGCCCAGACGGCAACGGCTGGTTGGTGCATACGGTCAGGTCGGAATTCCAGGCGGGCGAGACGGAGATTCGCGTGCTCGTACCGGACGGCCCCCAATCCGCCCAGCCGTACGCGACGCTGTACGTGCTGCCCGTCGAAGCAGGCGACGGGCGCCGCTGGGGCGACGCACAGCAGGAGATCCGCCGGCATGATCTCCACAACAAACACCGCTTGGTATGCGTCTACCCGACGTTCTCTCACCTGCCTTGGTACGCCGATCATCCGCAGCAGGCGACGATTCGGCAAGAGAGTTACTTCTTGCGCGTGGTGGTTCCGTTTGTCGAACACACGTATCCGGTTCGGAAGGATTCCTCAGGCCGTTTGTTGGTGGGGTTCAGCAAGTCGGGTTGGGGCGCCTTCAGCCTGCTGTTGCGGCATCCGGACCGGTTCGCCAGAGCCGCTGCCTGGGACGCACCGCTGGCGATGGCCCAGCCGAACCGCTTCGGCATGGGCGAGATCTTCGCCACGCAAGAGAACTTCGAGCAATACCGGATTACCAGCCTGCTGAAACAGCGGGCCCAGGAGTTGCAGACGGGATCGCGGCTGATCCACCTGGGCTACGGCAATTTTCGCGATCAGCACTTGACTGTCGAGTCGCTGCTGAACGAACGGCAGATCTCCCACGTCTTTCGGGACGGCCCGCCGCGGCCACACGCTTGGGACAGCGGCTGGCTGCCCGAGGCCGTGGAACTGTTGGTCGAGTAAGAAAGTGCCGAGCGCGCACAAAAAGACGAACGGCGTCGTCACGGAGGTCAGAGCGCTGCGGTAAACCGCATTACTGCACTTGGCAAGGCCTGACGCTTCGGAACTTGGACCTCGAACCGATATTTGGCCTACGACGTATGCCGTTCGTCCACTAACATCTTATGTCACGGAGAAGGTTTGTCAACCCTCAGAAGCGATCCGCCACCCTGGCACGACCGCCATTTTCCGTTTCGGCGGTGCTGTGATGACCACACGGGGCGATTCGTCGATGGCTGACATGACGGGCCTTCAACGGCCCTGCAGAAAGACGGGAGAAACAAAGCGATGATAGAGAATCTGTCGTGTTGCCGCTCATCTGACCGCGCCGGCCGGTGGGCGTTTGGCGGTGGCGCCGCGGTACTCACGCTGCTGGCCGTGATCTCGTGGGCGGCGCCGGCGGCGGCCCAGATGGACTTCGATCGCGAGCCGATCAACTACAGCACGGCTCCCCGGACGGATCCCATCGCCAAACTTCAATCGCGACTCGAAGACGGCCGGACAACACTAGGTTTTGACGAGCGAGCCGGTTACTTGCCCGCCTTGCTTCGCGAACTGAAAATTCCTGAGTCGTCACAGGTTCTGGTGGTCTCCAAAACCAGCTTTCAGCGCGAACGAATCGATCCACAGCGTCCACGGGCCCTGTATTTCTCCGACGACGTGTACGTCGGTGCGGTCGACCGCGGCGAAGTGCTGGAGATCTCGGCGGTCGATCCTCAGTTGGGCGCGGTCTTCTACACGCTGTCGCAGCAGCAGGCCGAAAAGCCGGCGCTGGTGCGGCAACTCGATTCCTGCACCCAGTGCCATGCGTCGTCGATGACCGACGGCGTGCCGGGGCACCTGGTGCGGTCCGTCTATCCGGACAGCCGCGGTCAGCCGATCCTGAGTGCGGGTTCGTTCCGGACGACCTACCAGAGTCCGCTCCGCGAACGCTGGGGCGGCTGGTACGTCACGGGCACCCATGGAACTCAGCGGCATTTGGGCAATGCCTTGTTCCGCGAGCCGATCGACCTGGAGAAGATCGATTACGAAGCGGGCTCCAACGTCACGGACTTGCGCGGGCGTGTGGACCTGGCGGCCTACCGGACGCCGCACAGCGACATTGTCGCCTTGATGGTGCTGGAGCATCAGACGCCGCTGCACAACCAGTTCACGGTGGCCAACTATCGGGGCCGTTTGGCCTTGCGCGAGCAAGAGGTGTTGAACAAGATGTTGAACAGCACTTCGAGCGAACTCAGTCCCGGCATCCAACGCCGCTTGGAGCGTGCGGGCGACGACGTGCTGAAAATGCTGCTGTTTGCCGGCGAAACGCCGCTGACGGACGCCGTGCGCGGCACGTCGGGGTTCGCCGAGTACTTTGCCGCCCTGGGGCCGCGCGACCGCCAAGGCCGCTCGCTGCGGGAGTTCGATTTGCAGAAGCGGCTGTTCAAGTACCCTTGCAGCTACCTGATCTACTCGGACGCCTTTGCCGGTTTGCCCGAACAGCTCAAGAGCCACATCTACCGGCGCCTGTGGAGAATTGTTACCAACCAAGACGACGACGCGGCGTATGCCCATCTGACGCGCGACGACCGCCGGGCAATCTATGAGATCTTAACGGACACCCAGCCGGATCTGCCGGATTACTGGAAAAGCCGTGGGACCTAACACGCGGCTTCCTTTGGGTTCCTCTTGTCAGGCGACGGTGGGTCGCCGGGATTGCCGGTTGGGTTAGCGTCGTGTATCCTTGCTCTCTCCGTTGCGACCCCGTTTTTTTCACGCCTCGATTTCTCTCACCCAAGGAGACACATCATGATCAAGCGAATTTCCACGACCGCCGCGCTGCTGTTGGCGTTCGGTTCTCTGGCCGTTTCCGCCGCAGGCGCCGACGAGGGCTGGATCAACCTGTTCGACGGCAAGGATCTTTCGGCCTGGGACAACGGCTCCGGCAAAGCGCCCGCTGAGGGCTGGGTCGTCGAAGACGGCACACTGATCCGCAAGAAGCCGGCCGGATACATCTGGTCGAAGCAAGCGTTCGGCGATTTCATCCTGGAACTCGAATTCAAGACCGAGGGCAACAGCGGCGTCTTTTTCCGCACGGGCAATCCGCGCGACTGCGTCCAGACCGGACTGGAAATGCAGGTCGACAAGCCGTCGGCCCAGCCCAACAAGCACACGGTCGGGGCGCTGTACGACGCAGTCACGCCGACCAAGAACGCGGCCGTCGCCGATTGGAACAAGGTCGTCATCACCTGCCGCGGCAGCAAAGTCACGATCGAGATCAACGGCGAGCGGATCGTCGACGCCGATTTGGACCAATGGAACCAGGCCGGCCAGAATCCGGACGGCACGAAGAACAAGTACCGGACGGCCCTGAAGGACTTCCCGCGGGAAGGCAAAATCGGCCTGCAAGAGCACGGCGCGGTGGTCGCCTACCGCAACATCCGCGTCAAGCCGCTGAAGTAGGCATCGGGCCGGATTCGTTCAGGATCGCGTCGGTCGCGGAGAGACCGGACATCGTAGGCGTGTCGCTCCGCGACACGATCCCGCTCGCGGAGCGAGCGGTCTACGATGCGTCGGTCTCGGAGAGACCGACCTACGTGAGCGGTGCTTAACGCACCTCCTGGATTCCCGCTTGCTGATCGAGCGGCACAGGCTGCGGCGGCAGCGGCGGCAACTCCGGGAGCAGCGGCAAGAGCAGGCTGGACGGATGGTCGGCGTCGTGCAGGATCGTCACCGGGCCGGGCGGAGGATGGGAATCATAGCGGTAGCTGGGTGCGCCGGACCGCGTGGCGCCGATCGGATCGCCCGCGGGCGGTTGGCTGATCGCCAGGACCAGCTTGTGACCGGGCCGGAAGACGTGCCCGACCGCGAAGATCTCGATCTGGTATTCCTGCGGCTCGTGGGGGACGACCGGGGCGATCTGGTCGTGCGGGTGGTACGGCTGGACGAGCAGCTTCTGTCCGTCCGACTCGGCGTACGACGACTTCTCCGCATCCAGGGCCCGATGCGAAGCCCGCAACAGGCCGCGCTGCAAGCCGTACACCTTGCCGTCGGGCGCCCGATCGCCCAGCAGGACGAAGAAATCGGTGTCGAGCGTCTCCAGCCTGGCCCACAGCGTCAGGACTGCCGGCCCACAGATCGCCGTCGGTTCGGTGAAGGCGTGTTCGTAGACCGCGCGGGTGTCGCCGCCGTCGGGCGACAGGTGCGTCACGCGGTAGCCGCCGGGCGATTCGTCCTGGGCCGGCGTTGCACGTGACAGCTGCCGATCGGCCCGCAGGTAGTAGCGTGTCCAGCGCGTCTGGGGCAGCGGGAAATCGGCGGCGGTCAGCGGCGGCGTCTGCGTCGCACGTCCCTCCCGGTCTTGGACGGACGCTTCCAGGTAGCAGTCGACGCGCCGCGGGGCGGCCTTGATTTCGTCGTCGGACTCATCCAGCAGCCAGTGCCGGAACCAGGCGTTCACGTCGGCCGACGGCAGGCCGAACCCGTGGCGGCCGTTGGTCAGTACCAACCGTTTGGGCACGTCGTCAGCAATCCGCTTCCAGAGCTGCCAGCCCGTCGGGCCGGTTTGTTCGTCCTGCCAGGCGTGCCCGATCAGGATCGGCGAACGGATCCGCGCCGCGTGCGTCCCGAGGTCTTGGTCGTGCCACGCCGGGCCGTCCAGCGGCTGGTGCAGTCCCAGCCACAACATGTCCTGTGTCAAGTCGCGCTGGGGGCGCCCGGCGACGATTTCCGACCAGGCCGCGTCGTCCAGTCCGCGAGCCGCCCGCGCGGCCGCGTCCGAGCCGAACACGCCGTCGGACCGGTACCAATTGTTCAGCCAATCGACCGGGAACCCCATGTTGGGCACGCCGCCGGGCCGCGCGATGCCGCGGTAGAAATCGTCGATCAGCCCGCCCACGCAGACCGCCTTGAGCGACGGCGGTTGGGTGGTCGCGGTGAGGAAGCCCATCAAGCCGGGCCAAGAGTAGCCCAGGATCCCCACCTTGCCGTTGGACCACGGTTGCTTGACGATCCAGTTCTCGATGATCTCGTAGCCGTCTTGCCAAGTGCGCGGCCGCCAGGGGCTCAGCGCGCCGCCCGACGCACCCGTGCCGCGGATCGAAGCTTGAACCGTCACGAAACGGTCGCCGAAGTTGCCGGGGCTGGCGGGTACCGTGACGCTGGGGTAGCCGCAGGTCTGAAAGATGGCCGGCCATTGGCGCTGCCGGTCGTCGGGATCGAAGCCGCGCGGGTAGCCCACGGCCAGCGCGATGCGGACGCCGTCCAACATCGTGGCGAACGTGTACTCGTGACGGAAACCGGGTGCGGCGCTGCGAGCCGCGGCTCGTTCCCGCTGCAACTTCTGATAGTAGGCTTGGGCTTCTTCCGGCGAGAGCACGCCGTCGCCGTTCGTGTCGGCTTGCGGGTATTGCTTCAGCCAGGCGCGCAACTGCTCGGGCGAGGCGTTGCGAATCGACTCCGCCGCGCGGGACAACCCCGGCACGAAGCCGAGCAACAGGACGAAAACCATCGTTCGAGTGGTCGCAGTCATCGTTTCCTTTTGTCACTACTTCCCATACAGCCACGAAACATCGAACCGCGCCACGTGCAGGCCGTCGCGGGCGTGATAGCCCACCAGCACCAGGTCGTCGCTCAGGAACTCGACGCACTGGTAACCGAAGTCGTCTTCGGGATCGCGGGCGATCGGCTGGATGTGCTCGAAGGTCCGGCCCTCGTCGCGCGACACGGCGCTCGACAGGGCACACCGCCAATGCACGTTCGGGTTCGTCTTGTCGGCCGACCGTTCCGTGATCCAGATGAACAGCAGGTCGCCCGTGGACGGGATGCGGCGGACCGTGGGCAGGCCGGCGTAGGGCATCTCCAGTTCCTGGATCATCTCGCCCGCCGACCACGTCTCGCCGCGGTCGCTCGAAAAGGCCCGCACCGGGTGTCCGCTGTAGGTGCGGGCGAACATCAGCAGCCGCCCATCCTTCAACTCGACCGCGTCGGCCTCTTGGACTTCGACCTTCTGCGTTTGGAACAAGTCAACCTTGTTCTTGCTGGGGTGCCAGCTGTGTCCGTTGTCGTCGGAGTAGAAGCTCATGCCGACGTAGCCCGAGTGGTCCGAGGTGCTGGGCAAGTACTCCTTGTGCTCGGCCACCGCGATGATCCGGCCGTCCTGTAACGACAGCAACTTGTCGTTGTGGACCAGCGTGTAGCCGGGGTACGGCGTCACCAGGAACTGGTCAGTCCACGTCCGGCCTTCGTCCGCGCTGCGGCGGTAGAACACCTTGGCGTAGTAGGGCGTCGCCGGATGCGTGCTGTAGTTGTAGGCCAGCAGGATCTCGTCGTTCTGCACTCGCAACAGGCTGGGATGGCAATAATATCCCCGCGCAGGCGGCTTCGGATCGGACACCAACGTGACCGGTTCGCCCCACGTCTTCCCGCGATCCTCCGACCGGACGGCGGCAATCCCGCCCTGCGTAAAGCAATACAGCAGCGAACCGTCCTTCAGTTGCAGGAAATCCCCGTTCATCCCACGGTACCCGTGGGTGCCCTTCGGCATCTTGACGACGTGGACGTCCTCGAACGGCGTCGCCGCCGAAACGTTGGCGGCGGTGCAGGCCAACGCGGCCACGGCGAGAATCACAACTGAGAGGGGCATGCGGCATCTCCTTTCCTTCGCAGTCTGTTCCGAAGACAATGAGAGTGGCTGGGTCAGCGCAGCTGGCATCTCCGCCAGGATACGCTCTTGCGCGGGCTGATGTCCAGCCATAGATGGCCGTGCGATGCCAACGAAGATCACCCTTGCCTTTTCCAGTCACTCCGGTCACAATTCGAAAGCACGCAGTATTCTTGTCCAAGCTGACGTTTCGTGAGGGAAGCTGTGATGTCCACAGTGACCGGAAACAGCCACGCCGCGATCTTCGGTCGGTTGATCGAGTCGGATCAGGAGGATCTGTCCCCAGATCTGGCGCGGTACCTTCTCCGGCTGGCATTCCCCCCGCAAGATCGCGAGCGTGTGAACCAACTCGCCGCCAAGTCGCGCGAGGGGTCGCTGAATGCGGAGGAGAAGAAAGAGTTGGAGAGGTACAACCTGGTCGGTGATGTGCTGGCGCTCTGGCAGTCGAAGGCCCGCCGCTCGCTGAACCTTCGATAGGCAGTGGCTTGGGACCGTGTCATGGATCGCCGTCTGGAGGAATTGGTTTGGCTTCGCGCAAACGGGATCTGCGAATACTGCCAGATGCCCCAGGCCGTGCATCCGTGGCCGTTCCAGATCGATCACATCATCGCCCAGCAGCACCACGGGGAGACTTACCGGAGAACCTAGCGCTCAGTTGCCTGCGCTGCAACTCCCACAAAAGTCCGAATTTGTCCGGCTATGACTGGGAAACCGGCGAGGTCGTGCGTCTGTTCCATCCCCGCCGCGACGATTGGGACGAGCACTTCGCATGGGACGGCCCACAGCTTCGCGGTCGGACTCAGATCGGCCGTGTCACCATCGACGTGCTCACGATCAACGAGCCGAGCTACGTGGAACTTCGGGCGAGCCTGATTATCGAGGGATTGTTTCCGCCAAGACGATGAGCGAAGTGCGATCGTACCGTCGCAACGCGGGCCTGTGACGACTCCCGGTCTTGCGTCTCCATTTGCTGCTGGTAACTTGGTGGAGTCCCAGCACGTTTCCTCCACCCGCGCAGCGTAACAGACCATGGCCGCACCCGCCGCGATCCCAGAGAAAAATGGGCCGCCCCTATTGGGACCGCGGACGCGAACGACGTAGAATAATCCGTGGGGGAGTGATTGCGGCGGAGGTGTTTCATGAGCGTCGGCGAAACCGCAACCGAAGAGCGAGTCAGCCTGGAGATCGTTCGAAAACGCGCCGTGATTCGGCTGACGCCCCGCGGCGGGGAGCAACTGGCGGCACCGATCGAGACGGAGGAACAGCCCAGCGAAGCGCTGTGCCGCGCTGCAGAAAGAAACCCCGATGTCCGACCTGTGTCGGCTGTGGGCTCCGGCTGAGAGCGGTTCGGGGGAACTGCCCGCCGGCTTTGCGAATTTCGATTGCGGCGAGGGAACAACCATGTCAAAGATGATCGAAATCGACGACAGTGCCTATCTTTGTTTGGAGCAGGCACGCCGTCCTGACGAGGATTGGTCCGCGCTGATCCGGAGATGTGTCCGGGGTCGGCCATCTTACGAGGAAGTATTGCAGAAACTGCGAAGCCTCGCTGTGTCTCCGGAGACCCTGGACACCATCGACGACGCCGTAACGCGCCGCCGACAGGCTGCCCCGTCGCGGAGAACCTCTTAGATGGCGATCCTCGACACGACTTTTCTGATCGACCTGCTGAAAGAGTCCAAGGCCAATCGTGCCGGTCCCGCGACGGCGAAGCTCGGCGAGTTGATGCAACGCGGAGAGGAATTGCGGGCCGCCGTGTTCACGGTCGGCGAGTTGTATGTCGGGGTTGCCAAAGGATCTCAGCCGGACAAGGAGCGGCAGGCCATCGAGGACTGCCTGGCCTTGCTCGATATCGTCGGCTTTGAGGAATCGACAGCGCGGCTGTTTGGGCGATTGGTGGGCCAGCTGGAACGTGTCGGCCAGGTCATCGGCGACATGGATGCGCTGATCGCCAGTGTGGCCCTGGAGCAGGACGAGCTGCTCGTAACGCGCAACATGGCGCATTTCCAGCGCGTCCCAGGACTCCGGGTCGAAGGATATTGAGGACGCCGAGCGGAAGCCGCCGCGTCAGACAAGCATTTCTTTCCGTGGGTTGATTGCGTCCGGCGCATCGCTGGCAGGAAGTCATGTCCGCCGCGCTGCTGACCGTGACGAATGGGAGGTTCGTTATGCTACCA
>CAYUFW010000226.1:2808-4636 GCA_964443915.1 uncultured Pirellulaceae bacterium | reverse complement strand
CGTTTGGCCGCTCGCCGTCTTCATCACGCTTCTGTGCGTCACTTCTCTGGCAGGTTCGCACCGCCTCGAAACGGCCAAGGGCCTGCGGTTGGAACTGTCGGACGAGGGGCGTGTCACCGGGATTTCGATCGGAGCGAGCGTGCTGCCGCTGCGCGGAAGCGGCGGGCTGGCGATTGCTGATTTCAAGCACCAGCCGGCTCCGGTGAATCTGGTGCCCAACGCGGGTTTCGAGGAGGGCGCAGCGGGCTGGCGTCTGGCTAAAGGGCAGTCGCTGGATGCGAGCGTGGCGCACTCCGGCAAGACTTCGGCCCGGCTGGAGGTCGCGGGGCCGGAAACGGCCAGCTCGAACCTGGAAGTCGTCGTACCGGCAAAGCCGAACACGCGGTACCGGGTCGGGATGTGGCTGCGCCGGCAAGGGGTCGGCGTGTGCGGGGCGTACGCGTCCGAACGCGACGAAAACGGGCGACTGAGCGGCAAACAGAGCCAAGTCGGTACGGCGATTCCCAAGCAGGACGGCGTCTGGCTGCCGCTGGCTTGGGAAATCGTGACCGAGCCGGCCACTCGCCGGCTCTCGCTGCGGGCCGACATCTACCGCTCGACCGGCACGCT
The DNA here is from genome assembly GCA_964443915.1 of uncultured Pirellulaceae bacterium. Taxonomy (GTDB): domain Bacteria; phylum Planctomycetota; class Planctomycetia; order Pirellulales; family Pirellulaceae; genus Anammoximicrobium. Next base: position 4,027 of record CAYUFW010000226.1, on the reverse strand, counting down.
GTGGCTGGATGACTACTTCATCGAGGAGGTGAGCGAAGGCGTCTACGAACCGGTGGCGGGAAAGACCCGGCCTGTGGCCGACGGGGTCGCCCTGCAAGCCGCCTTGCCGGACTGCGGGCTGGAAGTCGACGCGGTGATCCGGCAGGGAAAGGAATGTCTGCGGATCGACGGCGAGGTCCGCGACACGACGGGCGAGGATCGGGCGCTCGGAGTGAGGTTCGTCCTGCCGCTGGACTTGGCTGGCTGGACTTGGCACCGCGACGCGGAGGAGCGGGAGACGATCCAGGCGGGACCTGTGTACCGCCACACGTACAAGTGCCGCACGGGGATCGGAGTGTGCTCGATCTATCCCTGGTCGGCGGTGACCGGCCCGGACGCGGGGCTGAGCCTAGCCCTCCCGCTGGCTCAGGGGCCGCGCGTGTTCTTGTTGCAGCACGACCAGTCGCGACAGGAGACGTCGCTCACGTTCTTCTTGGGCCTCGCGAAAGATGCGGGCCATCATCCTAGCCGCGCGCCGTTCTCGTTCGTGCTGTACGCGGACGATCCGGCCTGGGGGATGCGTGCGGCGATGGAGACGTATTACCGGCTGTTCCCGGAGAGCTTCGTCAAGCGGCCGACGTTCGAGGGCTACTTGAACTATGCCAACATGGAACGCTTCGACCCGGCCAACCACAAGCTCGTCGTCAATTCACGGGATTCGCTGGACGACGCCAGCGACTTTGGCGAGGGCTATAAGTTCCTCTGGCACCTGCACGGCTGCTACGACTTCCGCCAGGTAGCCTACGACGATCCGAATCCGAAACGGCCGGACGACGAGACCGTGTTCGGGCTCCTGCGGGAGATGGCTGCGGCCGAGGCGTCGCGTCGCCGGGACTACACGCCGACTGCCGAGACGCTGAAGAAGATCGTCTTCGGCCCTCGCGGCGAGATCTCCTACATCGGCGATACGCGCTACTGGCGGGCTCACGAAGGTTACAACCACACCGACAAGCCCGGCTGGGGATTGAACTTCCGCGTGAACGAAGATCCGGGCATTTCGCCCTTCCTGGCCGAAGTGGCTCGCCGCAAGGCCGAAGAGTACGCCCGCACCGAAGGCCGCCGCGATTGGGACGCGACCTTTACGGCCGACGCCATCGAGGGTTATTTCGCCAACATGGGCGGACCCGACTTCCGCCGCGAGCACTTCCCGGCAGCGCGCCACAACTTCTCCTACGACCCG
>CAYUFW010000226.1:0-2798 GCA_964443915.1 uncultured Pirellulaceae bacterium | reverse complement strand
GAGCACTTCCGCACCACGCGCGTGCCGCTGACCTTCGGCTACGAGAACCTTCAGCCCTGTATGCCCAATACGATCTGGGATTTCCATCACGCCGCTTGGTGGCCGATTACCGGGCAATACAAGATCGCCACCTACGGCAACGCCAACGGTTACGAGCAGTTCTTTACGATGCCGTTCGTCGACGTGCCGATGACCGAGGGCAGTTGGGACGCGAAGAACCGGGGCCGGCTCGACCGCTTCATGCGGGCCGTCAATTATCAGAAGATCTGGCGCTACTGGCACGCCTGGGACAAGTCGGGCGGCTACGGCGACCGTGACCCGGCCAACGTGCAAGCCCACTTCCGCAGCGGTCTGGCCTACGCCATCTACCCGGCCGTGGCCTGTGTGCAATCGGCCACCGGCGACCTGGAACCGCATCGCGCGTGGTATCGGCAGTATGTGCCGGCGATCGAAGAACTGTCGACGGCCGGCTGGGAACCCACGCCCTATGCCAAGGCCAGCGAAGGCGTCGTCGTCGAGCGGTTCGGAGATTTCCGGCGGGGTGAACTGCATTTCACGTTCCGCAATTATGCCGACCGGCCCGTGGATGCCGTGCTGGCCGTCGATTGGGAATCACTGAGCGTGGCGGAGGCCGACGAGTTGGTGGCGATCGACATCGTGCCGCGAACGCCGCAAGTGGTGCCGGTGGTCCGGCGGGACGACTTCCACGTGCTGTTGGAGGCCGACGGGGCACGTGCCCTTTGGATCGGCACCCGCGCGCAGGCGGCCCAACACGGGTTCCGGCTGGCGGCGGCGACGCTGGAGAAGATCCGGCGGTTGTTCGCATCGGAGTTGAACTCCGCGAGCACGGCGGCTCTGGACGCAGCCGTGCAGATCGCCCAGGCCGGCGTGAGTGCCGAGGGCCGCGCGGCGCTCGAGCAGGCCGAATCGCTCCAACACGCGGCGGCTCGCCTGGCCAAGGACTTCAAGACCCGCTCGCCCGTCGACTTGCAGAAACTGCTGTTCCGCCTGCGGGCCGAGGTCTCGCTGGCCCCGGTGGCGCTCTTGAAGCTGGAAATGCAGGCGCCGCGCGTTGTGGCCGACGCGCAGAAGGGGCAAGCCGCGGTCGTGGCCGCGAGGTTTGTCAGCGGCACGACCAAGACGGCGGACATCAAGTTCCGCGTGGCGTCCCCGTGGCCTGAAGTTGCCGAGCGCAGCAACGTGCGGCCGACCGCGCCACCACCCGACGGCCAGGCAACGATCTTGGAAGCCGCCCTGTGGGTTCCCGCCGATCCGCCCCGGCGGCTGATGCCCTACCTGCTGGAAGCTTGCGGAACTGAGGATGGCGGGGCCTTCACGATCGCCACGCCGGTCGACGTGCAGGTCGGTGCGCCGCTGGAAGTCAAACTCCTGCCGGAGCGCGTGGTGCGGGGCCAGGCGTCGCAGTTGAAGTTGTCGATCACCAACCGACTGGCCGAGGAAGGCCAACTGGCGGTGGCTTTTGTTTTGCCCGCCAAGGCCACGCTCGAACCGGCGACGTGGAAGGCCCCCATCGCCGGCCAGGCGACCGTCGAACGTGAACTGACCCTGACGCTCGACCAGAACGTACCGATCGGCGGTCTGCGGATCACGTATCGCATCACCAGCGACGATCCGCGTTTCAACATGCACGGGCCGATCTTCCTGTCGGTCGACGCGGCGAAGGAGTAGGGTGAACCCGACTTAGGGCATGGTTCTCAGGCGGGCTAGAAAAATGTCGTTCGGATTGACGAATGAGCCGCTATCGCTACATTTTGATTGGGCGATGTTGTCCGAGTTGACCGTAAGCCATGAACGACCATCCCAACAAGCATGTTCGCGCCGCCGTCGCCTATGCCATCGAGCACGGCTGGACGCTGAGGAGGGCGGGTGCGCGAGCCCATGCCTGGGGCCGGCTGTACTGCCCACGACCCGACCGTGAGGGTTGCCAGCAAGCCGTCTATTGCACGCCGCGAGTTCCCGAATCGCACGCCCGCGACATCCGCCGGGCGGTGGACAACTGCCCCCACGAACCCGATGAAGGACAGGAGTGAGCCATGCAGCAATACGACTTCACCCTGGTTCTGTCGCCAGGAACCGAACTGACCGACGAACTGGTCGAGGCGTTGTACGCGTCAGGTTGTGACGATGGTTCGCCTGGTTCTCGGGCCGGCGTAGTCTGGGTGACCTTGCACCGGCAGGACGAATCGCTCGAACAGGCAATCCGTTCCGGCATCGCCGACGTGCAGAAGGCCGGCTGTCACGTAGCCCGTGTGGAGATTGAACCGACGGATCTGCCGGCATTCTCTGTAGCGAAGTAGCTGACAGCTTCACCGGACGGACAACGGGGACAGTCGCGCTCGTCGCCAAGGCGACCCGAGACGCAGGCTAACACGGTACGCGAATCGCGCGGCTGAATGCAGTGAGGCCACGTTTCGACAAGATTTCCAGGAGGCAAGTTATGTCACAGATCACGCGCAGAGAGTTTGTCGGTCGGTCGATTCAAGGCACGGCGTTGGCGGCCGCAGCGGCGGCGTTGCCGCGAGCCGCTCGCGGAGCCCAGGCCGCCAGCCCCAATGAGAAGGTCGTCCTGGCTTTGCTCGGGGCCGGCGGCCGAGGGACGCAGGTGGCGCTGAACCTGGTATCGCTGGAGAATGTCGAGTTCAAGTTTGTCTGCGACCTGGAAGCGGCCCGGGCCGGACGGTCGGCGGGCGCCTTGGAAAAGGCCCAGGGCAAACTCCCCCAAACCACGCCGGACATGCGCACGGTGTTCGACGACAAGGACGTCCACGGCGTCGTCG
>CAYUFW010000225.1:0-14036 GCA_964443915.1 uncultured Pirellulaceae bacterium | reverse complement strand
ACCGAGATTCAATACGGACCGGCCTTTACTCAGAACCGAACCGGCACGATCGACGCGCCTTGGGTTCGGTCACCGCCGTCGGCGGCGCAACGGCGTTGACGGACGCGGGCGACGACGCCTACGTGCTGCTGGCGCGGGTCCGCTTTGCCTCCACGGGCGGCGACCAGGTGCCGGTGGACGAAGTCGGCCGCAACATCGGTCCGTACGACATGCAGTTGGCGTTGGCCAACGGTCAGACGCAGTTGGTGGGTGGCGTCGCCGCCGAACTCTTCGACGGCGTGTTGCAGAACAGGGGCAAAAAAAGGGAGGGCAGAGGAATGTAATGCTCGGGAATTCCCGTGCCCAACATTCCCTTGCCCTCCTGTTCAAGGCCGCAGCAATCGAGCATCACCAGCTCGACCAGCACTTAGCCAGCGGAAATCCCCCTCCGGCTGCGGCGATGCCTTCGGCACATAATCAGCGCTGCGAGGGTCCGGGCGTCGCTTCTAGGCGGACTCGAACTGGGCGCGAACGTCGTCGATCGTGGCATCGCAGGAGGGCCTCCCCTGGTCGGATGGGGTGCTGATCGTCGTGCCTCCCCCTATTTCTTTCTGGTCTCGTAGGCCCTATAATTGGGCTGAAATCGTTAGAGGTATCGAACGCTGTGACCGCTTTCAAGATGCCGAAACGAGGACGGCGGCGAGCCGGCAACGCCGGTCCCGCGTGATTCCTGGCGTGGGATCCTCCGCGGGTGCCGCGTCATCCGCCCCGTCGGCGTCTTCCGGAGCCCGGAGGTTTCTTAGAGCAATGGGGTCGGCGGAGGCGGGAGGGGGTCATGAACGAGAATCGGAGGCTCCTGAGCACGTCAACGGCGCACTGCGCCGAGTGTGGCACGTCGCATCAGTCCGCCTACGAGGTGGTGGACGGGCGCGTGCTGTATTCGATCGAGTGCCCCCGACGCTGCACGGAAACCGTGGTGTCCAGTGAGGCCGACATCTTCACGACCCTGCGATCTCGCCAGGGATCGACCGAGGCGGGGCCCGCAGCGTGCACCCCGAAATACCAGTTCTACGTGGTCGCGATTACGGATCGGTGCAATTTCGAGTGCCCAATTTGCTTTGCGGAGGCCAGCCTATCGGGACGGCGATTCCTGACGATGGACGAGGTGCGCCGCGCGGCGATGGCGGTCAAGGCCAACGGCGGCAGGCGGCTGTCGTTGTCCGGAGGCGAGCCCACGATGCATCCCGAACTGATCCAGCTGGTCCGGGTGGTACGCCAGGAGATCGGACTCTCGCCAACCCTCATCACCAACGGGCTGAGGATCGGCGAGGACCTCCCGTATTTGCGGGACTTGAAGGCCGCCGGACTCCGCCGCATCCACCTGCAGTTCGACACATTGGACGGCAGCGTCTACCGGGTGATGCGCGGCCGCAGCGATCCGAGCGAGAAGCTGCGCGCCGTCGACCACGTGCTGGCCGCCGGATTGCGTCTGGGTTTGATCACCACCGTCTGCGAACTCAATCTCGGTGAACTGGGCCGCCTGCTGGAGTACTCCCAGCAACTCGTGCCCGCCCTCCGCATCCACGTCTTCCAGCCCGCGGTGCCCGTAGGGCGATATCCCGCAAACTTGCGATCGGTCACGCGCGAAGACGTGATCCGCGCGCTGGCCCATACGGCGGGGAAGTACGAACTGCGGGAGACGGATTTCCTGCCGTTCCCTACCCCCGGTTCAGGAACGGGCGCGGCACACCCCGACTGCTCGGCGCACGTGCTGATGTGCTCGGATAGGACGCGCGGTCGCCCGCTTCATCTGCACGCCTGGGGCTCGATTTCGCAACGGGAGGACGCGGGGGGAGCGGCGGCTCCGGGACCGACTGTCGCCGAGGTGCTGCCCTCCGGCACCGTCGGGGAGCGGAAAGGCTTGGCGCGCCGCCGCCGTCGCCGCCGCTGGCATCCTTTCTTCGTCAGCATCGTGGGGTTCATGCGCCCCCAGGCGCGGGACGACCAGCGGCTCCAGCGCTGCCTGGTGGCGTCCATCTCGGGTGACAGCCTGACGCCGCTGTGCGAGCGCGGCTGCAGCCTGGCGCCGCGGAGCCGTCGATCCCGGTAGTTCCCATGAGGCCTCTTCCGGAGCCGGGCGGCGGTGTCACGTATTTGCCGATTCTTGGAGACCGAAAGCATGATTGATTGGTGATCTTGATCTTCATTTTTGTTCAGCCGCTCGGTGCCTTGAGCCGCAGGTCACTCTTTCCGCCGCAATACCCGCAGCCAGCCGTACGGTTCGTGGAGGCACCCAACCACAACGACCGGTTTGCCATCGGCGCCGAGTCGCAGCGCGAAGAAGTTCGGCGGCGTGCCGTCCCGAAACTGCGCGATCGACTTGACAGACACGGAGTCTTTGCGGCCCTCGCCGAGTACGACGCGCCGGTTCTCGGCGTCCCAGCTGACGAAGTACACATCGCCCGCGGAGTTGATCGCGAACGAATCGACGGCCCAGCGACCAACCAGCCGTCTTTCAGTGTTTTCGCATCCAGCCCCAGATGCTCCCCGGCGCGGTCCACTTGGCGTGGGAGGACAGCCCCTCCGCGGAAAGCAGCTCGAGCCTGCCGTCGGCGCGTCCAATCAGATACTGCCTGGAATCCGGGATGGCGAGAATGGCGGCGACCGCGGATTCGCCCTCGACGGGTGGTGTCTCCGTTTCAGATGCAAGGGTAGCAGCGTACAACTTCCCTGAGCTGCCGCCGCACACGACCTGAGAGCCGTCGGTCGACGAAGCAATCGCGTACAGCGGTTCGCCAACCCGCTTGATCGTCTTGACGCTGTTTGTTTTCAAGTCAAACAGGACGACCGTGCCATCCAGCGACACCGCCGCCACACATTCGGTGCCAGCCAACCATGTCAGCGCCGTGTAGCACGGCCCCCAGTCGGCCATCTTACTTTCCTGCGGCCGGTCCTCGAAATAGTGCAATCGTCGGCGCAACTCCTCGGACCAGCGTCCTTCACACAACCGCGCCGTGATTCTGCCCGTGGTCAGCTCCCAGACCAGGACGGTCCCGGTCGCATACGAGGTCACCAAGCGTTTCGCATCGGGCGCCGCCGCCGCCGCAATGATGCCCCAGTAGTCGTCGATCAGCGTGGCCCTTGTTTGCGGCCGCGCCTGCAGTCTCCGTTCCAGAAGACGCGTTTCCAAGCGCCGCTGCGATCGTGGAAAACCCGAGAGGGCCTTCGAGGCGCTGCCGAAGTCCTGTTCATCGAGCGCCCGATTCGCCGCCTGATACTGGAGAGCCGCCTGTCGAGCTTCCGCCAGCCGCAACAGCTGTTCCGCGCGACGGCGATGTTCTTCCTCCCGCCGTGCCAGCCCCTCCGCACGGATTCGCGAAGCCTGCTCGTCCCGTGCCAGCCCCTCGGCCTGCGAACGGAGGTCCCGTTCCCGTTCTGCCGCGACGGTCGCCAAAACCACGATGACCAAGACCGCCGCCAATCCGGAAATCGCCGCCGCCGCTTTCCATGTGTTCCTCCGAGCCCAGCGAACGCCGCGTTCGATCGGTCCCGGCGGTCGCGCCTGGATCGGCTCGCCGTGCAGGAATCGTTCCAAATCCTCGGCCAGAGCCTGCGCTTTGCCATACCGTGCCGAGGGTTTCTTGTCCAGGCACTTCAGGCAGATGGTCTCCAAGTCCCGATCGACGTCGGGATGGAGTTTTCGGAGCAGAGGCGGTTCGTCGTGAATGATCTGCAGGCAGAGCGCAAAATCCGTCCCGCGAAACGGCCGCTCGCCCGTCAGCAACTCGTAGAGCACGACACCCAAGGCGTAGACGTCGCTGCGCTGATCGGCGGCGTTCGGAGTGACGAATTGCTCGGGACTCAGGTAGGGTGCCGTGCCAGCGATTCGCTCGGACGGCAGTTTTGCTGATCCACTCGCCACCGGCACGACGGCCAGGCCGAAATCGGAGACCTTGACGCGTCCCGACGAATGGGCCACGAGGATGTTCGACGGCTTGATATCGCGGTGAAAAACCCCGTGCGTGTGGGCGGCGTGCAGACCGAGCGCCCTTTGCCGCGCCAACTCGGCTGCCTCGCGTCCGGCCAGACGGCCCCGCCGTTTCAGCCGGTCGGACAGGGTCTCGCCGTCGATGTATTCCATCACGATGTAAGGCAACTTGGTAACCGGTGTCGTGCCCACGCGATGGATCGTGATCACATTCTCATGGTTGACGGCCGCCGCCGCGCCTCCCGCAGGAACCTGTCCACTTCGTTCGGATCCTCGGCCCAACGCGGGCGCAGGACCTTGACGGCCAGTTGGGGATGCAGCTCGCCTTGGGCCAAAACGACGATTCCATACGAGCCGCGGCCAAGCACTCGCAGCACGCGGACGCCGGGCACGCCTTCGAGGAGTCGTTGGGCGTCTTCGAGCGAAGGCTCATCCGCCACCGCAGCGCTGTCGTCAGCCGTGGCAGGTGTCTTAGCTGTCCCGCCCGCAACCGGTTGCGGGGCTTCGTCGGCTGCCAACGCTGGATCCTCGGTTTTCAGTTCCCGCCAGATCGTTCGCCAGCAATCAGCCTCGCCGTCGTGCAGCCTTTGGTCGACCGTACTGCGGCAGTTCTCGCAGACTGCCAGATGCTTGGTGATGCGAAGGCTGTTCTCCGGCGTCAGTGCATTCTGTAGGAACGCTTCCAGTTCGTCGTTGGTGGGACAGGCACTCATCGTGACTCCTCGGCCGGCATTGATTTTCCCCCTCTGTGCCTCTGTGTTTTCAATCCTCCGATGCCTGCGAAATGAAACACAGAGGCACAGAGGACACGGAGTTCTCTGGCGTCCCTCCGGGATGCGGCATGCTGACTTGTTCTCTGGTCCGGTGATCGGCGCTGCGCTTGACCACCGGCTAATCTCTGCGACCGCTTTACCGTCTGCAGACGGTCGGGCCCTCATCCAGCCGCCCAATCTCCTCCCGCAGCTGATTCTTGATCCGGTAACACGCCTGGTACACGGCGGCCTCAGTCATCCGCAGATCGCGAGCGACAGCGGCTACCGGCTCGGATTCCAGGTTACTGCGCCGGAAAGCTACCCAGGCGTTTCGCGAAACCTGCATTTGTACCCGCTGGGAGGCGATCCGGAAGGTTTCTAGGTCGAACATGGCGTCCGTCAGTTGATCCAGAGCTTCATTCGCTTCGGGGCGAACCAGGATGGCGCGCAGCTTTTCGTCGCTAGCCGGCGCCCGGGCCCGCCATTCGCGAGCCCGGAAATCGCTGCTCGTATTGCGTGTCGCCGCCTTCAACCAGCTTCGGAACTTGCCCTTCTTCGGGTCGAACGTGCGGATTCCATCCAGCAACTTGAGCAATAACTTCTGGGCGACGTCGTCCGCGTCCGCCTCGCTGAGTCCGAAAGTCCGAGCCCAGCGGAAGATTTTGGGACGGTACCCCCCCGGCGAATCGCGCCTGAGCCGCCGCGTCGAACGGGTTGCGCAGCACGTCGAACAGACTGCTGCCCGTCGCCGAAGTCGCCTGCCCTTCCACAGTTGTACCCCCCGCCGCGCAGAAATCTAACACGAGTTTGCCGCCCAGCGGCCCGCCAGACAAATCTCACACAAAATCCTCGAAATCGTGTTAGCGCCTGCCCATGCAGGGGGAACAAGGGGTAGAACCTGCGTTTTACAGCCTTCCTCAGTTTTATGGTCTTCTTGCCCCCTCGTTAGGCGAATCGCCGACAAGGAAACCTGCGGAAACGAGGTAGCTGCAGCGTTCCTACCGAAAGGAGGAATCGCGATGAGCCTTGTTGCCAACGATCGCCGTCGTCGCCCGTGCGGGGCCGCTGGTGCTGCCGCGAGAGGACCTGGCCACGAGCAGGGTGGCACCTACCCCTGCGGGGCGAGCGGCGACTCGTATCACAAATTGAGAAGTAGTAGCCCCCCCAAATCCGGTGTTTTGCCTCGAACGGCTGAAATTCGGCCACAGCATTTTCACCTACGGACGCGGCACGTGAGGAGTTGTGGACGCTGGCCTGCGTCTGGACGCTTGCCGCCACGCCCCCGAGGGCCCGGCTTTGTCCGGCAACCTGCGGACTACGGAGTTACCACACAAATGGCACGCATTGACCGGAAAATTGGCGGACTCCCGTGTCACATCATCCTCTTGGCATTCGGCCGGAACCCCGACGACCAGGGTTAATCGATAGACGCCAGCAATCGGATCTTCGAGACAGTTGAAGATAAACGCGACTTTATGAGATGGTGCAACGGCTGGGACTACCACCGGCCCGAGTACAACGACATCGTCGAGGACCTCGGCAACCAGGATCAGATGTCGCTCTACGTGGACTATCTGTTCCGTGCCGGCGCGACCGTGGTACCGCTGCGCCCCGTCGGCCACCAGCCGCACGAGGTGGTCATCGACAACCTGGGGGCCCGCGCGGGAGTGGGCTTTGTCGAGTGGGAGGGGGCGTGGCAAGATAGTACGTACGCCGTGTACTACGGCAACCCCGCTGATTCGGTGCACTACCGCTTCGCTGCGACCTCCGCCTCCGCCACGGCGCGGGCCCGTTACCGGCCCGATATTCCGGAAGGGGGTCTGTATCCCGTCTACGCCTAGGTCAGCGGCTATTGGGATGGGACGCAGTCCAATCGCTCGTCCGACCAGCGGTATCGGGTCCGCCATGCCGGCGGAGAGACTGTGATTACGGTCAATCACCAGCAGGTGGCCGGCGGTTTCGTCTATCTGGGTACCTACTTTTTTGCCGAGGGGACGGACGGCCACGTGGAAATCAGCAGCCAATCGGACGTCGCCGCAGCGGGCACCTTTGTGATTGCGGACGCCATTCGCTTCGGCAACGGCCTGGGTGATATCGACCGCGGCGGCGGGGTCTCGGGATTGCCGCGGGAGAATGAGGCCAGTCTGTATTGGATCGAGGCGCAGGCAGGGCAAGGCGGCGATCCCGCCGTCGTGCGGGGCGGCTTCGCCAATGACGTGGACGCGAACATCGGGGCCCCGGCCCGCTGGGCCGCCGCGATGAACCGCGAGGAAGTCGGCGCCCCTGCCGATCGCGTCTACCTGACCTTCCATTCCAACGGCGGCGGTGGTGCGGCCCGCGGGGCGTTGGGGGCGATCAACGGTAACAATACGAGCGGCGCGGCGGCCACCCCACACCAGGCCTGGTGGGCACGGACGGTCGCCGCGCAGGTGCAGTCTGACCTGCTGGCCACGTCCGTACCTCCCCTGGAGTTCGCTTGGTACGATCGCGGCACGAACCTGCTGTACCATGAGCCGGACTTCGAATACGGCGAAATCCACAATGCCTATATCGATGACAAATTCGATGCGGCGATCCTGGAGGTCGCTTTTCATGACAATGCGACCGACGCGATGTTGTTGCGCGATCCCAAGGTCCGGGACTGGGCGGCGCGAGCCGCCTACCAGGCGACGGTTCAATACTTCGTTCAGTACGGCGGGCTGGCCACGAGCACCTTGCTTCCAGACGCGGTGACCAACGTGCGTGCCGTCGCCACGGACGACCAGAAAATCCAGGTTAGCTGGCAACTGGCAAGCGGCGCCGGAGCGGGCGGCGGGACGCCCACGGGCTTCCGCGTGTACGCGTCGCATAACGGCTACGGATTTACGGAAGTAGGGCAGGTCCAGAACGCTTTAAGCTTCACCTTTTGACAACGTCAACCGCGCCGCCGGTACGTACTTCTTCCAGGTCAGGGCCGTCAATGCCGGCGGCGAATCGGCGCCTTCAGAGACGGTCGCCGCACGCCTGCCGGCGAATACCACGAACAAGATCTTGATCGTCAACGGAAACGATCGCGTCGACCGGCTCTTGAACACGCTGCAGCCCTACGGGGCCGGCGACGTGGAGCGGGTGCGGGCCCTCTACCCGGACAGCGCGGATCCTGTCGTTCAAGTCGCCCAGGCCATTCAGGAGCACTCCTGGACCGTGGGCATCGAGACCGCGCAACATCGGGCCATCGATCTCGAAATACAACTGACCGAAGGGAACAAGCCGTGTTATCAGACCATTATCTGGGTTCTCGGCGAGGACGCCCAACAACTGGGCACCACGGCGGGCGGCGCCGCGACGATCACCACCGCGGAGCAGTTGGCCCTGGCCGAATTCATCGACGCCGGCGGCAACTTCTTTGTCTCCGGGGCCGAATTGGCCGACGACTTGGGAAACCTCGGACACGGCACGTCGTTCCTGAACAACTACCTGCAGGCCACGTTTGTCGATGACCGCGATGCAACCCGGAAGGCATCGGGCGTCGCCGGAAGCATTTTCACTGGGCTCTCGCTGGCGTATGGTCCGGACAACGCGGCGCCCGAGACCGCATTCTACGCCCAGGACGGGGGCGACGTACTCAGCAACCGCTTGGACGGCCAGCCCGCGCTGACGTACGGCGCCTACACAACGATGGCGACGGCGGCCGTTCAGGTCGACGGGGAGGACGGCCACGGACATGTAGTCACGTTCGGCTTCCCTTTCGAGCGGATTCAGGGGTCGGCCATGCAGGCGGAGGTCATGCGCCGGATCCTCGACTTCTTCGGGATCTGGGAAGAACGGCTCGTGTACCGCCCGATGGCCGTGGACGACTTGGCCGTGGCGGTCACCGATCAAGGGACAGCGTTGACCATTCTGGGAAGCGGTGGTCGGGACAGCGTGCTCGTGCAGACGGGATCCATCCGGCTTGGATTGAACGGGCGAACGCCCGACGCCTTGGTTGACGCAGACGCGATCACCAGGATCATCGTCGTCGCCGGCCCCGGCGGCGGGCGATTCGACTTCCGCGATTCCCCACGCCCCTTGATTTTCGTCGGCGGTAACGGCGACGACGAGGTGTACGGCTCGCCCTTCAATGACATTATCTACGCCGGTGGGGGAAACGATTACGTACGTGGCGGAGATGGTGCGGACGACCTATTCGCGATGGGAGGTGACGCGGACGTGCTGCACGGCGGCGCTGGGGACGATCGCCTGGATGGAAGCGACGGCGGAGCCATGCTCAACGGCGGGGCAGGCAGCGACACGTTTATCGTCCTGTCCGAGGACCAAGTCCAGGACGCCGGTGCTGAGGACGAGGTCACTACGCTTACCGAGCGCGCGGCCAAACGTCGGCGTGATCGCATCAACAGCCGGTACTTGGAACAGCAGAACGTCGCGTCGCCCAGTCAGACGCCGGTTAAGGTCTGGGCGGGGGGAACCCCTGAAATCACGGAGTTCACGATCAGCAGCAACGTCTTTACCGAAGGCGACAGCGTGGTCTTTACCGTGCGGGCGGCCGCCGCAAATTGGGCACGGCTGGTATTGTTCGCCGACGAGAACGGGGATGGCCAGTACCAAGACGGCGTGGACATCAAGTTGGGCCAATTCCGAGGCCGCAACCAAGACTGGCGCGGGCAGATCGGAACCGCGAGCTTGGGGCCGGGGACCTTTGAAATCCGGGCGATGCTGCTGCCCTTCAGCGGTTCGCCCGCCGTCTCGAACCCGATTACCCTGAATGTCGAGGAAGAACTCGTACTCCCCGCGGTGGCAGGTATGCCGGACTCGGTGGAAATCGATCCGGAGGACGTGCTAGTTCTTCTCCCACACCGCAACGCAGCCGCGACCGTGCTGGGCAATACGCTAGTTGGGGAAGGGATCGATTTGTGGGAGATCACGCCGCGGACAGGCGGCGGCTTCCGCTTCTGGACGGAGGGGACAACGGACACGGTCGTTGCCTTGTACGACGCCAGCGGCAATCGCATCGGGGAGTGGGACAGCGACAACGGTCTGGACGAGAATGGCGAACTACTCGTCACGCTCAGCGACGATACGACGTACTACTTTGCCGTCGCGGCCGAGACCGGCGACGGGGGCACTTACGACCTGCATGTGACGGGACACAACCAGACAGTGGAGGGCGACATCGTCCTGTCTCCCGTTACGCATGTGGGGTCAACATCGGCAACCTTTTCAGGGAATCATCGCCTGGACTACTTCAGGATGCGGTCTCCTGCCGACGTTGTCTTGCTGGACGTTTCTGTCCAAGCCGATCCTTCGCTCGATCTGTGGCTCCGCATCGCGGACGAGGACAACAAACTGATTGGACTTGGCCGTCCCGGTGACGTGGTCTTGACGGACCTGCCAGCGGAATCGGACACCATCTACTTCGTTACCGTCTACGCCTTGTACGGAACAGACGGAAGTTACATCGTGACGGCCGACTTCCATCCGGACGAATCCGGTTTCCCCGTCGCCCTGAACCCGGTACCAGACCTCGACGATTGGCTGATCCCGCTTCACGACGGTCGCCGGAGCGGGTCTTACCGAGGGGCAGTTCCGGGTGCATCTCGATTTTGATCCCGACTTTCCGGTCACTACTGGCACCGAGTTTCCGCTGAGCGAACCGGCGGAGGCCCGTGCGCCAGCATCCGCGAGGAATCAGACCGGGAACGGTATCATCGTGTGGGACGGGTATTCCTCGGAGCCAAAGTTCCATCGGCCTATTCACGCAAGGCGGATTACACCAGCCGGACAGCCCGTCGGCGGGCTTCTCCGTATCGACACGGTCGACCGGACTTCCTTAGGCTTCCCAAGTGTCGCCGTCGCCCCTGATGGTTCGTTTGCGGTCGCGTGGGCGAACTACGTTCGGTTTTTCGATCCCAACGGCAGTCCGTTGACTGGCGAAATGGAGTTTGTGCCGGCATCGCAGTACCCTGGGCCAACTTCTATCGCAGCGTCGCCAGATGGCCAGTACGTGGTCGTCTGGGAAACCACCAGAAACGGCGACCCGTCCGGCGGAGTCTTCGCGCGACGCTACAGCAGCACCGGCTCTGCGATTGGCGCCGAAATCCACGTCAACGATATCGTTGACCGATACCAAGGTGATGCTGATGTTGCGTATCTCCCGAATGGTGACTGGGTGGTCGCCTGGATGTCTGATCTGAATACGGGGACCAGCTATGATATCAGGGCGAAAGCATTCCACGGAGCGACACCGGTTACTGCCGAGTTTTCGGTGAATACCCAACTCGCTGGTTTGCAGGAGGCACCAGCGATTGCGACCTCGTCGGACGGTTTCGGGTATGTCGTCGTCTGGGGGTCCGGCACGGCGCAGGGGAGGAGGTTCAGCGAGGAACATCAGCCCATCGCGGAACAATTTCAAGCCGCTTCGTCCGCTTCTGGAGGGCTCGACGTCGCCTACGGATCCCAAGGGCGATTCCTGGTCGCTTGCGTAGGCAACGATGGCGACGGTTCCGGAATTGCCGTTCAGCAATTGTTCGGAAACGGGACGAAGTTGGGACCTGAGGTCGTGGTCAACCAATTGACCGCTTCGACCCAAGACACGCCGACGGTAGCCGGGAACTACGGTGAGAAATTCTTGCTGGCTTGGCGAAGTTATGCCCTGAGTTATTGGAATATCGAAGGGCTTGAGTATACCTATCAGGATTTCCAGGAACCGGAAATCACAGTGCTGGACGATGCCGGTGCGTCGGAAGATCTTGTCGTCGACTTTGGCCGGTTGGCACCGCACGATCCAATTGCCACGCACATGGTGACGGTCCGGAACGATGGTAATGTCGCCCTCGTGGTGAGCGGACTTTCAGTCACGGGATCCGGTGCGGCACGATTTGCAGTCGACGATCTCAGCGATTTCGTATTGGCTGCCGGCGAATCGAAGGTGCTTACAGTCTCGTTCGATCCCGCCGAACTAGGCATGGCTTCGTCAGTCCTCACGTTCGACCATAACGACACGAGCGACGTGGCCAGCGGCGACGTGGATCCGCGGCCTATTTCGGTCGGCATGGCGGCCCTCGTGGTCGCTCCGCCCTCGCTGGACTTGATCGTGCTGCCGGGGACGATCCTCGAGACGGCTGGCGAGGGCGCAGCCACGGTTCTCGTCACGCGGCGCAACGTGGACGCCGCCGGACTGGCACAAGCCTTGACCGTCTCGCTGGCCAGCAGTGACGAAGGCGAGGCCACGCTGGACGGCATGGCGGTGATCCCAGCCGACGAACTGTCGGTGCTCGTGGCGATCGACGCCGTCGACGATTTCGACAAGGACGGAACCCAGACCGTGAACATCTCCGCCTCGGCGGCGGGCTTCGTCTCCGATCAGGCTGTGCTCTTGGTCCAGTCGGCGAATCATCCCCCTACGCTTGCCCCGCTTTCGGATGCGACGGTCACGGTTGGACAGGCTGTGTCGTTTACCGCTATCGCGACCGATCCCGATCTCCCGGCGGACGCCCTGACTTTCAGCCTCGGCCCGAACGCACCTACCGGCGCCGCGATCGATCCCCTCAGCGGTCAGTT
Source organism: uncultured Pirellulaceae bacterium (assembly GCA_964443915.1). Taxonomy (GTDB): domain Bacteria; phylum Planctomycetota; class Planctomycetia; order Pirellulales; family Pirellulaceae; genus Anammoximicrobium. Next base: position 1,781 of record CAYUFW010000225.1, on the reverse strand, counting down.
CCTGTGGATCCCGACCGCGGGCCAAGCGACGGGACCTTACGCGATCACCGTGCAAGTCGCTGACGACGGTTCGCCCATCGAAAGGGCCACGGAGACGTTTGCCGTCACCGTCATCCCAGCCGCGCCGCTCATCGGCGGCGTCACGACGGACGCGGGGAGCAGCTCCGGCGATGGCATCACGAACGATACAACGCTGGAGATCTACGGCACGGCCCAGGCGGGCGGGCAGGTCGAGGTGTTCCTGGACGGCACGTCGCTGGACATGGCCTTGGCCGGCGTCGACGGCAACTGGCGTCTGAATCGCACCGCGTACCCGCTCGCCCAAGGAATTTACAGTTTGACGGCTACGGTCAGCGACTCGCTGGGTAACGAAAGCCCCGTCTCGCAGCCCTTCGCCTTGATGATCGATAACACGAATCCCCATGGCAGTCTGGGCGTGACGACCCCGACCAACGACGCGACGCCGCTGATCACGGTCACGCCGACCGATGACGGATCGGGGATCGTGGCGGACGGGACCATCTATCTGGACGTCGATCTGAACAACGACGGCGACTATGCCGATGCGGGGGAACTGGGCTATACGGCGCAGACGCTGGCCGCTGGCACGGTCACATTCGAGTTGAGCCCTGCCCTGGGTGAAGGAACCTATGGGTTGCGGGCGCGGTTTGCCGACCGGGCCGGAAACGACGGGAGCGTGGAAGAGGCTCCGCTGGTCGTGGATCTCTCGGCGCCGGCGACCGCCACGGTCGCGGCGGCGGATGTCGGGCCGGCGGCCGCGGGCCAGACGACCTACCAATTCACGATCGGGTTCACCGACAATCTCGCGCTCGACGCCGCGACGCTGGACGGCGGCGATGTGACGGTGACGGGGCCGGCGAACTTCAGCCAGAGTGTTTCGTTCGTCTCCGTGGACCCGGCCGGCAATGGGACGCCGCGGACGGTCACCTATCAGATCACGCCCCCCGGCGGCAGTTGGGACGCGGCGGATATCGGGACGTACACGATCGTGCTCCACGGCGGCCAGGTGTTCGACGTGGCGGGCAACGCCGTGCCAGCGAACGCATCGCTGGACAGCTTCACCGTGAACGTGACCGCCGCGCAGCCGCGGGCGGCCGCCCAACTGGTGGCCGTGGCGTCGCCGTCGGCCACGGGGGCGGACGCGCTGCCGTCGAGCTTGGATGCCGTCACGCTGGCGAGCGACTACTACGTCGAGGTCTGGGTGCAGGAGCTGGTCGCGCCGGGAGTGGGGATCAGCGGCGGTAGGGTGGACGTGCTCTACACGACGGCGATCGTGGATGCGCTGAGCGTGGTCAATCAGGACTACGCGTTCGTTCCCAGCGGGACGATCGACGATCCGAACGGCCTGGTCAACGATCTGGGCGGCGGCACGCTCGACGGCGGATTGGGCGTGACGCCCCGCTGGGCCCGCCTGGGATACGTCAAGATGCAAGCCACGGCGCTGGGCGAGGCCACGTTCCAGTTGAGTCCCGGCGCGTTGCAGTTCAGCCGCTACAGCGGCGGAAACGTGGACTGGAGCGACGTCGACCTGGGCAGCCCGATCGTGGTCGATCAGATCGGGGGGACGCAGATCGACATGACGATCGTCGAGACGCCCACGGCGACGGCCGGAAACGGCGAGGTCGCAGCCCTGCCCGCCAGCGAGGCGTGGGTCCACGAATGGATGCCGTTCTGGGTGGAGATCTGGGCCAGCACTCCGGACACGACGACGCCGGGCGTCGCCGGGGCGACGGTGGGCCTGGACTACAACACGGCCTACC
>CAYUFW010000224.1:0-14037 GCA_964443915.1 uncultured Pirellulaceae bacterium | reverse complement strand
ATGCTCCGAATTACACGCCGACGGCGGCGGTAGATACACATCGCGACTACATCGTCGATGCCGAGGTGATCGCGGACGCCAATGAGAACACGGAGGTCGTCCCGATGACGGAGCGAGTTGAGGAAGCGTTTGGTCAGCGGCCGGAAACGGTGCTGGCCGACCGCTTGTATGGCGTTTCTGTCCGTAGCCTCGCAGCTTTGGCGTGGATGCGGCGATCAGGACTAATTGACCGCTTAACCAACGCATCCACAGGCTTTCTCCCCACGGTCGGTCACCCTTCCGCAGTTGCCTTCGCCTAGTACTTTTGCTTGGCCGGTTTACATTTGGTATACTGCCCTCCGATCAAAACCCGTTTTCGTACAGGGGACTTGCACCCCACAAGTTCACGCCCGTGTCGGGCGTACGGCGAGCCCGAATGAGGCATCCGCGGGCTTTCCCGCAGACGAGTGGGGGTTGTCCTCATTCGGCAAGTCTTCCCGCGCCGTGGGCTGCGTCGCAACCTGGTCACCGCCTGCCTCGGATGCGTGCTGGGTCGATCGTGTCAAGCGATGTGTATGGCGAACCTGTTCGCCTGCCGATTGTCCCGGACCTACGCGCCGCACGCGCGAAAACTGGACCGGTTCGACCAGGGCCTCCATGCACGTGTTCATTCAATCCTGCCCAACGCGGTAATGGACCTCCAGCTTCAGGGTCCGCTCGCCAGTCCGCACGACGCGGACGTACTCGTTTTCGGCGTCGACGTCGTCATGAGGTCGGCCGTTGAGCACGACGTGATGGATCGGCCGGGCGTTCGGCGTGCGCATACGCAGGCGGATCTCGGCGGGGAAGTCCGGGCGCGGGAGTTCGATTTGCGCGCTGAGGGAACCGTCCCCGCGAGGCGTGACGGTGAGATCCACCGGGCCCCAGCGCGTGGCCGCGCGGCGGACGGTGACGCGGCCATCCGGCCCCAGCCAACGGCGCGGGGTCGCCCGGCACAACCACAGGACGTCGGCATCGCGCTCCTCGAAGACCAGCATCCACTTGGCCAACAGCGGCGTGACCAACTGCGCCGGGACGCAGTAATCGGCCATGTAGCTCCGCTTGGCAGGGCCGCGGATCGACGACTGCTCGTAGGCCGTGAACGTGCCGCGCATGCGGTGCATCGCCAGATCGCCATAGAAACCGAGCAGGTAGTGGCGAACGCGATCGCGCAGCATCAGACCGTAGGCATAGCCTGCGTAAGGCCAATCGTCCAAGTGCCCCTGGAACCGTGTCGTCCCCAGCAGTTCGCCTCCGTGGGCGACTCGGTAGTCGATGATCGCGTCCTGCCATTCGGGCGGCAGGTAGCCGGAGGAGAGCATTTCGATCCAGTAGCGGTAATTGGTGTACGAGGCAAAACGGTCTTGGGTCATGGTCTGAAAGGGCTTGTCGAAACCAGCGACGGGAGGGACGAAAACGGCTTGCTCGGTGCGCTGGACGGAGTTCCGGATGCTCGCCTCGATGTCCGCCCCGTAGCGCTGGCACTCGGCCAGTAGCTGCTTGCCCTGTTCGGCGGCCGTGGCGTCGCCCGTCTCGCTGAGCAACCGGCCCAACTCGGTCCAGCCCCGCCACGTCCAGACGTCGCCCGAGAAGTAGTAGTTGACTTCGTCGCGCGTATCGGCCTCGGGCGAACCCATGATCAGGCCGTGGCGGACATCGGAGGCCGGAAAATTGGTTTGACTTTCCCGCCGCAGCGCTTGCAGACGCTCGACGATGCTCATGATCTTCGGCAGACGGGCGTTCAGCCATGGCGTCTGGCCGCTGCGGCGCACGTACTGGGCGATCGCATCGAGCAGTTGGCCGTACTCGGACACTGCCGGCCCGTAGTAGTCGAAGGTCCCGTCGTCGCGCACGACGTGGTCGAGATAGTGGTCCAGGTACCGCCGCGCCCGGTCCAGCAGTCCCCATTCGGTGCAGGCATTCACCATGCTCAGCGTCGTGGGTGGAAAGGTCCCATGTTGCGCCGCGGCGTAGTGCCCCACGCCGTATCGAGGTGCGGAACCATCGTAGGTGATGAAGGCTCGCACGAGCGATGCCTGGCAGGCGTCGATGAGGCGTTGCTCCGGCACTTCGACCTGCATCGCCTCGCGGAGGAGTCGGTCCCAGTACCGTTTCAGCGCCAAGAGCCGGCTGAAGAACGCGGCTGCGTCGATCGCTTCCGGCTTGTCACCGGTCCGAAGATGGAAGTACTTCCGTTCCGAGCTGCCAACGGCATCGGCGAGCCGCAGGTAGACGTACACATCCAATGTTCCATCCGTAGAGTCCGGGGAAGCGAAAGCGATTTGCTCCCAGCCTCGTTTCGCGTCGCGATCGAAGAACCCATAGTCGATTGCCGGGAGGTAGCCGCCCGCCAGTCCGCGTTTCGCCGCGTCCGGCGACACGTCGGGAACGTGTTGGCGGGGGTCGAACAGGACGTTCTCCAACTCCTTCCGACCCCAGCGAGCCGGCAGCGAGCCGAGGCTGCCGCCCGGCGCCACGGCCACGATGGGAGACGATGGTTCGCTGGCCAGAAATGTATACGCGGACAGATCCGGCAGAAACGCGGCGCACGCGGCGAACGACGGATCGCCTTGTTGCGCGAGCACCTTCTCGCCCAGCAAATCGCGCCGGCTGTCGAGGATCGCCTGTTCGAAGTCCGCCGGGTAGCGAATCGCCGGCCGCACGATCGCCGGAAGACGGCCCACCGCCTTGCGGATCGTCGCCAGTTCCCCGCTGGGATCGGCGTAAACCAGCAGGCCCCAACGGTTGAACTGCCGCTCGAAGACCGCCGCCGGCTTCCCATTCTCCGTCGCGACGGCCACGAAATCCCAGTCCTGTGCGGACTGCCCCAATTCCACTTCCCGCTTTCCGCCGGCCGCATCGGCCAGCACGGCGCGGCCCTGGGCGATCGCCACGACGCGGGGCACGGCTGCCGTCGCGCGCTCTGCGCCTTCCTCCGGCGGATAGTACTCGTCCTCGGCGTCGGGAGAGAACTGCTCGACCGTAAGCTGCTCGTCGACAAGATACGCCCTGTCGGTAGCAAGCCGCGCCGCGCGTTCGATTTCGGTTCGCGTATCCGGTGGTTCGAAAGGACCGCCGGACAGGAAGAAGCCGTCCAGATTCGTATTGTTCTTCTCGGCCAGGGAGACCAGGCGAAGCCAATGCGCGCCCGGCGACAGGTCGCCGAGGCGGATTTCCTGATAGGCCCATTCCCGATCGGCCAGGTGTCCCCATCCGCCGGTGCTCTTGAGCGGAAGCCGCTCGGCAACCGTCTTGCCGTCCAGGATCACCATCCAGAACGCATCGCCGGCGTCGCGGCGCGCGTAGCGCAGTTGCAGGCGTGCGTCGTTCAACTCGCGCTCGAGGCGAAAACGATACAAGACGTAGTGATCCCGCTTCCCGCCCCAGCTCGCCCCCAAGCACGCCCCGCGCGAACCGAACGGCGGCCGATCCGCGCCGACCGATCCGTGCTGGTCGGAGTACTCCTCGGCTTCGGCCCAGAAGTCTTCGCCAGCGTGGGCGAGCGAAGCGATGACCGGCAGGAATGCTATCACGGCGATGAGTGTTGCGCGCATTGGGAAAATCTCCTGTCGATCAACGCGGCCTTCGGCCGCAACCGACAAAACTGGGAACCTTGAACAGGAGGAAGGACTTGGCATCGTTCGACAAAGGCCTAATCTTTCACTCAATCCTCCTCCGGCTCGAAGGCATTGGAAAAGAGATTAAGTGAAGGATTAGGTGAAAGATTACGGTTTCAGGTTCCGGCGCAGCCGGTTAAGTTCAACGCAAGCTCTGCGGGTTCGTCAACTTCTCGCTCGGACGTCACTTCGAGCCTGACCACAACGCGCCGATCGCCTCGACCGTCCGGTCGACGAGCACTTGGGCGCCCTCGGGGCCGACGAGGTTGTGCGTAACCTCGGCGCTGTAGCCGCCGGCCGCGACGGCGCGCGGCGTGGGCACGTAGTAGGCGAAATCCAGCGGAGCGGCCAATTGAATCAGGACGGTCTGCTGGGCCGGGCTGCGGGCCTGGATCTGCACGCCGTAATCGACGTACAACTCGAACGGATTCGTGGCTACCGCCACGTCGCCGATCCGCAGCACGTGCAGTTCCACGGCGTACACCGGATCGGCCTTCTGCTGGGCCTCGTAGCGGTCAACCACATAGCCGAAGAAGTGCCGGTTCCACCAATCGGGTCCGGCCATTTGCTCCTTGGCGTCCAGTGCGTCGCACATCGCTTTCGTGCGGGCGTATTCGGCCTCGCCCACCTTGAGGCCGGGCAGATCGACCCGTTGGACGCGGTGGACCAGCGGCACGTCCGTGCGGATGTCTTGGGCAATCACGCTCACCACGTCGTCGAATGCGCTGGCGATCCGCCGGCCCAGTTCTTGGGTTCGCGTCAACCCGCGGAGCCGGTCCATCCGTGCCTCGCTCGCCTTGCGAAACAGCAGATTCGGGGCTTGGTCCCCGGCGGGAGCACAGAAGCCCAGCACGCAGATCTCCTCACCGTGCCGCTGCCGAATGAGCGTTCTTACATCGTGCCAGAAATCGGCGCTGAGCACGGGCCCGCCCACCGACTGCGAGGGACAGGCGAGCGTCACGGCGGCTGCCCGGAGCTTCTTCTGCCGATCGTAGAAGCAGAGCACATCGACGGCACGGTCCTCGTAGCCTTCGATGTGACGGAACGCCGGCGTGTTGGTATCGCCGTACATTTTCGCCTTGCCGTCGCTGTATACGGCCCGCCGATTGCCGCCGACAACGGCGTGTCCCAGTCCCCAAGCGACCGCGCCGGGCTGCCGGTTTTCCCAGGCCCTGACGACCGCCTCGGCCATCCGTTCGTACAGAAACGGCACATAATCCTTGGGCTGCATGGCGCTGCCGTAGTCGGATTCCTGGTAGCGGTCCTGCAGCAGCACCGGCGCCGCGTGCGTGTGCGTGGCGGCCAGAAACAGTTTGTCGATGGCGAACCCCGGCAGCCGGGCGGCGACGTGCCGGCGAAAGCCCTGTTGGATTCCAGGCCGGATCACGCACAGATCGCAGGAGACGAAGATCGCCTGATCGGTGACCTGATCGCCCTCGCGGCTTTCCAACGCCAGCACGTTGGCCGTACAGCGGCTGTGGATGCTCTGAGATATCCGCACGGTTTTCATGCCGGTCAACGGAACCGGCCCGTCGGGCGTGATATCGGCCGTGGCCGCGCCGACGTAGAGATCCGCCGCACGGGCTCCGACACCGACGAACATGGCCACGCCAATCGTCGCGGCGACGAAGATCTGCTGAACATGACGCATGCTGGATTTCCTTCTTGTGCCTCGTTGCGCCGTGCCGGCGGTGACCGCGCGTCCCGACCTCTCAATCCGGAATCGGCGGGAAGACACGGGCGGGTATTGTGATCGCTTGCTGGGGAATTCGCGCGTACGGGTACGTGTACGTGCAGGTGTGCGTGCACGGACTCGGAGCGGGGCGCAGAGCAGACGCCTGCGCCCCGCGCTGCGGGTCACCGTGCGTCAGGTCTCCTTGGTGACTCCCGGCACCGGGACGGGGTAGTAGCCGTCCGCATCGGGCTTGACCGGCGGTTCGGAATCGTAGTTCAGATCGTCGATCTTGCCCGGCAAGAACTGGAAGTCGGAGGTCGTCATTTGTTCCCAGGTAACCTCCATTCCCGAATGGACGGCCGCGCGGCCCATCAAGTCGGCGAAGTTCGACATGACGGCCCGTTCGACCTCGTTCTGCGGCTGGTCCTTGCGGATGTTCTCCAGCAGCACGTTCCATTCGGCGTCCCAGGGGTTGTACTGCTCCGGCGGCGCCTCCCAGACGATGTTGTCATCCGCGCACCGCTGGTTCTTGTAGATTCGCGTCGTTCCCGCGTGGATGTCGCCGGAGAACTGGGCGGCGCACTTGGTCCCGTGTACGTACGTGGCGAATTCCCGGTAGCAATGTCCGCCCAGCCAGCGGGCGGCGTCGGTCGCCTTGGTGCCGTCGGGGAAGGTCCATTCGATCGAGATCGAGTCGAATTCCTGGCCGCGGTCGCGGGTGGCTCGGGCGCGGCCGCCGATGCCGCGGGCCGTGGCGGGCAGGTCGCCCTTGAGCCAAACGAGTTCGTCGATCTGGTGGATGTTCATCTCGGCGTACAGACCGCCGGAGACCCACTGGAAAGCAGTGAAATTGCGGATCTGCCACATCAGGTCCGTCATGTTGTCCGGCTTCTTGCCCAGCCCTCCCCCGGCAGGATGAACGCGGTAAGCGCGGACCAGCATGATCTCGCCCAGTTGTCCGTCGCGGATCCGTTTGATCAGCTCCTGCCGGTTCACGCTGTGGCGGCACTGCAGGCCGGCCATGATTTTCAGGTTCTTCTTCTTGGCCTCCTCGCCGGCTTGCAGCATGCGCCGCAAGTTCGGGGCGTCGGGCGCGAACGACTTCTCCATGAACACGTTCACCCCTTTCTTCACGGCGTACTCCAGTTGCAGCGGACGGACATAGGCAAAGCTGGTCAGCATGGCCACGTCCTTGGGGCCCAGGCAGTCGATAGCCTTCTTGTAGGCGTCGAAGCCGACGAATTGCCGCTCCGGGGGCACGTTCACCCGCTCGCCGAAGCGGGCGGACAGGGCTTTATGCGCGCGGGAAAGCCGGTCTTCGGCCACGTCCGCCATGGCGTACAACTGGACCGGCCCGTGGATGGAATTCATGGCGTTGCCGACCGCCCCGCTTCCGCGCCCGCCGCACCCGATCAGGGCCAGGCGGATGGTGTTGTCCTCCGCGGCGTGAACCCGCGGAATGGCCACGTGGGCCAGGCTGGAGGCCGCGGCAGCCGCCGTGCCCCACTGCAAGAACTGGCGGCGCGAGGCCCCCCGAGACGAATCCTGCGGCGATCGCGTTTCTCGCGTCATCACGTTTCTCCTTGTTGAAGATCAACGAACAAAACAGCGGCGTTTCGTGGTTCGCTTGCTCCCAGACGCCGACGACAGTCTGGATTAGAGCAGACGCGCCGGCAGAATCAACGCGAGTTGGAGACAGAAGGGCGTTTTTCGGGGCGAATCGCGGCAAGCCCGCGGGCAGACGATCAGGACGCTTCGGCGTGCCGGAGCCGGTCCTGAGCCACTTCCAAGCAGGCTTGGAGGTACCCGCGATTCAGCAGTTCCTGGGCCTCGTCTTGTGAGACCCAGCGACGCTGGCGCAGTTTCACCTCGTCCCACTGGTCGTCGCAATCGCTGACCTCCATGAGCAAGGCGACGACCTTCTTACTGCGGCCGTTCTTGTTGGTCCGATAGCAGACCAGCGGGGTTCCGACGATGCGCCCGTGGAGTCCGGCTTCCTCCAAGGCCTCTTTGAGCGCCGTCTGTTCCGGCGACTCGCCCCTGTCGATGTATCCCTTGGGGAAGCCCCAACGGCCCGCCGACGTGGTGATCAGGCAGAACTCGACACCCTCTCCGTAACGGCGAAAGGGCACCGCACTGGCTTGGTTGGGCGAAATCGAATGGCCGTTCTTTCGCGGCATGATCGGCGGAGTTCGATCAAAGCAAGGCTGGAGGGACGCGCAATTCCGCTTTCTGCCCAGAATTGTAAACATCCCCCGCGTTCCGTCGAGGTTGATTTGCCCCTAACTCCCAAGAACTTCAGACCTTTTGCACGTGGATGCTAGCACTCTCGTTCTCTCCGAACGCGAGTCATGCGCTGGTTGGCCACGGCTCGATGGGACGCGCCTTCCGCCGGCGCTCGCCGCTCCGAGGCCTTGTGCGGCGATTTCCTGGAGCCCCGAACGCCGCGGGCGCTTGAGCCGGATATGATATGATGGTGCGCGATCGAGGAGGAGATCTTATGGAACTTCAGAATGGCGAGCAGTTATTGGCGTTGATGCGCGGATTTCAGGTGCCCTGCGTACTGGCGGCGGGCGCCGATTTGGATGTGTTCAATCTGCTGGCCGCGGCACCGCTGTCGGCGGCCGAGGCGGCGGGGCGGCTGGGTTGCGACCTGCGGGCGATGACGGTCTTGCTGGACGCCCTGACCGGCATCGGCGTGTTGGTCAAGTCGGACGAGCGCTACGCGTTGGTGCCCGCCGTGGCCCCGTGGGTGGTCGACGGGTCCCCGGTCAGCGTGGCCGCGATGTTGCGGCATCAGGCGAACTGCCTGCGCCGCTGGTCGCGATTGCCGTGGGTGGTCCAGACGGGACGCCCGGCCGACGGCGGTGCCAGCGTGCGCGGACCGGAAGCCGATCAGGCGTCCTTTATCGGTGCCATGCACGACATCTCGAACTCGGTGGCCGGACCGCTGATTCGCGAGATCAATCCCGGCGGCTTCCGCTGCGTGCTGGATGTGGGCGGCGGTTCCGGCACCTGGACGCGGGCGTGGCTGGACGCCGAACCGGCGGCGCGGGCGATTCTGTTCGATCTGCCGGCCGTGATCCCGATGGCCCGCGAGCGTTTGACCGCCGCCGGCGTCGCCGGCCGGGTCGAGCTGGCCGCCGGCGACTTCTACACCGACCCGCTGCCGCGCGGCGCCGATCTGGTGTGGCTGAGCGCGATCATCCATCAAAATTCGCCGGACGAGAACCGCGCCCTGTACCGCCGCGTGGCCGAGGCCCTGGAGCCGGGGGGCCGCGTTCTGATCCGCGACATCGTGATGGACGAATCCCGCACCACGCCGCTGGCTGGCGCCCTGTTCGCCGTCAACATGCTGGTCGCCACCCCGGCCGGCGGCACCTACACGCTGGCCGAAATCCGCGAAGGCTTGCAGTCCGCCGGCTTTGAAGACGTCCAGCTGATCCGCCGCGACGAGGGCATGCAGGCCGTCGTGTCGGCGCGGCGGAGTCGGATTTGAGGCCGGGCAGCGCCGCCCACCCCTGCGGCAGTTGACCGCCGGTGGAGCGGCCCTACAATTGAGTCATTGTGGTTGTGTCCACAGCAAGAGCGGCTCCGCGCCGGGGCAGCCGAGCGTGGATCGGCGAGCCGTCTGGTCTGGCGGGCGACCTTGCGGAACCACGTTCCGGCTTCTCCTCAGATCCTCTCGTCGCCCAACGGCCATCCGCGGACGGACAGGACAGGGCAGCTTTTCTGGTAAGGAGTTTTCACATGGCGAAGGGCTTTTCTCTGCACATCGGCTTGAATGCCGTGGACCCCGGGCACTACGGCGGTTGGGACGGGGCGCTGGCGGCGTGTGAGTTCGACGCCAAGGACATGGCGGCGATTGCCAAGAAGAGAGGTTTCGACGAAACCACGCTGCTACTGACCGGGCAAGCCACCGTGGCGGCCGTCAGCGAGGCCATTCAAGACGCAGCCAAGCGGCTTTCCAAAGGGGACATTTTTTTGCTGACCTATGCCGGTCACGGAGGCCAGGTCCCGGACACCAACCAGGACGAGGCCGACCGCAAAGACGAGACCTGGGTCCTGTACGACCGGCAGTTTGTGGACGATGAGCTCTACAAGCTGTACTCGACGTTCAAAAGCGGTGTCCGCATCCTGGTCGTGTCCGACAGCTGTCACAGCGGAACGGTGACTCGGGCGACGCCGCCCTGGGCGGCCGGCGAGCCCGCGATCCGCGCCATGCCGGCTGCGGTCGGGCAGGTGACCTACCGCAAAAACCGAGCGGCCTACGACGGCATTCAGAAGGCGAACACGGGCGCGGAATCCCTACCGATCAAGGCGACGGTGCTGCTGATCTCCGGCTGTCAGGACAATCAGGTCTCCCAGGACGGCGACCACAACGGCCTGTTTACCGGCACCATGAAGAAAGTCTGGAACAACGGCAAATTCGCCTATGGCTACCGCCGCTTCCGCGACACGATCGTCGCCCGGATGCCGCCGACGCAAACCCCCAATTGCTATGTGATTGGCGCGCCCAATCCGGGCTTTGAAAATCAGCGGCCGTTCACAGTGTAGCCGAGCCCTATCACGGCGGACTCGGCGGACCAAATGCCGCCCGTGCGGATCACCTGCTACGCCGGCTACGACGGCCAGGGGAAGGCCAGCGAGCGCTGGCGGGCCACGATCCAGGAGGCGTTCGCCGGGATTCCCGAGTATGGCGACCCCGCCGATCCGAAGTGGCAGCACTGGGGCGGACCTGGCCGTGTCGGCCTCCCCAAAGCCTGGGTCGGCACCAAGGGCGTGATGTACTCCGCGGGGCACGGCTGCCATACGACGCAGTTGTTGCCGGCGGACAAGTTCAAGGACGTCGGCATGCCCCGCGAATCGCTGCCCCGTCCGCTGGGGAAATCGGACCTGAGGGGCTGGGTCGAGGGGATCCGAGGCGGTCCGGCGCCGCAGTGCAACTTCGTCGAGTTCGGCGGCCCGTTTACAGAGTGGACGCTCCTGGCCAACGTGGCTATCCTCTTCCCGGACCAGACGCTGGAGTACGACCCCGTCGACCGCAAGGTCGTCAACCTCGACGCGGCCAACGAGGCCGTGGCTCCCGAGTACCGCAAGGGATGGTCGCTCTGAGAGCGGATTTCGACAAAGCGATATCGCCCCCACCGGAGAGCACGCGGCAAGAAGCGCTGCAATTAGGCAGCAAACATGGTCAAGCAGATAGGGGGGGACGCTGCCCGAAACTCAAGAAAACGCGGCAAAGCGCGGGAAAAGTGAAAGGAGAAAGCTGCCCCGCTTGGACTCGAACCAAGAAAGCCTGATCCAGAGTCAGGTGGTTTTCCATTAGCCTACGGGGCAGTTTCTGCCAAGGGCGTAATGTACGCGAAGTTTTCCGGCTTGGTCAAGGGCACTTCCCATGTCAATCTGAGGGGCTACACCCTGCCACGTTTCAGCTGTCACCGTCTCGTCCTACGAATTCCAGCGGAGGACGCGGAATGACGGCCAGTTCCGCATAGCGGACCCGGTTCGCATCGTATACGATCGTGCCTTGGACCTTGAGTTGTGTGCCAGTCCAGCGATGGGGAGACGGATTATGCGGAAACACGGGGTGATTTTGGCCGCGGTTGTCGTTCTGGTTCCTGCGGTCTGCAGCGGCATCGAACCGGATGGGATTGTGTTTCAGGCGGAGGCAATCAGCACGCCGCGTTCGGCGTGGCTGGAGAATCGGAGCGACGATACGCATTGGAATCTGTGGACCCGCGAGGAGGACATCGACAAGAAACGATCCGGCGGGGCGGTGTTGGCTTCGCCCGCGGTGAGGGCCGATCGGGCGACGGCCGAGGAAGGTGCACCGCCGTTGCACAGCGTTGTGTCGGGGCTGAAGCCGGGCTGGTACCGCGTTCTTGCCAGTTCACCCGGCGGGCGGCCCTTGGCCTATTCGCGAGACGGCCGGGAGTGGTTCAAGCATCAGGGTGGCGAACTGGGGCTGGGCATTTGGCTCTCGGCCGACAAGCCGTTCGAACTTTGGGTTGACGACCGCTACGCTCATCCGGCCGGCAATCCCGGGCCGGGTTATTACGACTACCTGCGGTTCGTGCCGTGCGAGCCGCCGGCCATCGAGAACGTGGAAGTCTTCTCGCCGGAGCCGGGCAAGGCGGCCGTTTGCTGGACGACCAATGTGCCCCTGGCCAGCGGCTGGGTGGAACTCGTGGAAGGTCCCGCGGGGACCGCGGAAAATGCGTCGGCCACCCTCGCTCGCAATCATCAAGTGCGGTTGGACGGCTTGGACCCCGGCCGGACGTATCGCGCCCGTGTGGTGACCGACTTGGGGACGTCGCAGCTCGTCGCGGCGGAGTTTGCCTTGCGGGCGGCGCCGCCGGAGTGCCGCACGGCCCGCGCGTTTTCCATTTCGTTGACCGTGCCCGAGCCGAGCCAGACGCCGCGTAGGGCATGGCCGGCCACGGTCGGGATTCCGTTTCCACGAGGTGCGTTGGGCAGTGCGGCCGATCTGCGACTGGTCACGTTCGACGGCAAGCCGGTCACGCTCCAGGCCGACGTCTTCTCGCGCTGGCCCGACGGCAGCGTGAAATGGGCGACCGTCAGCTTCCTGGCGGATACGGCGCGAGATGATCGCCCCGGCTATCGGCTCGAAGTCGTGCCCGGCAGCGGTGCAGGCCAAGCGGCTGAGCCGCTGCTGCAAGCGGCGCCGGCGTCCGACGGATACCAGTTGAAGACGGCATGGGCCAGTCTGGATCTTGACGGCCGGACGAGCTGGGAAGTTGTCGACGGCGAGGGCCGCGTTTGGATCTGCGGCGAGCCCGACCCGCCGGGCGTGGCGGTCGAGAGCAACGGGCCGGTGCGCGCCGTCGTGCGTTTGACCGGTTCGCTGCGCCCGGCCGACGGCAGCGCCGCCGAGTCGGAATGGGGATACCTGGCCCGGCTTGCGTTCTACCGCGAACAGCCGTTGGTCGAGGTGGACGTGTCCCTATGGCGCGATCTGCCGGACGCCGGATTCGGAACCTTACGCTCGTGGACGGTGCGCATTCGCAGGCCGGGAAGTACGGCAGAAAAGGCCGACGGTCAGACGCAATCCGAGATCGTGCAAGATCGCGACGACCGCTGCGTGTACCAGCCGGCGGCGCCGATCGCCCCCGATCCCAAGCAAGGCCCAGGTACGGTCCACTTCCCCAGCGGAAACGGGCCCCTTACGATTTCTCTCGGCGACCTGCGGCAGCAGTATCCGATCGGTTACCGTGCCAATTCGTCTGTCGTGGAAGTGCTCGCGTTGCCGTCGCTGGCCAAAGACGCCTACACCGACGCGGAAAGCCGTCCCTGGCAGGCCCGGCTGTACACGTCGTTTCAGGACGGCAAGTACGTGATCCGTGCCGGCCAACTGCTCCGCCGGCGGTTCTTCGTGCGGTTCGGGGCCTGCGACGACGTGGTCAACATGTCCTCGTGGCTGGAGAACCGCTTGCTGCCGCAGGCTCCCGCCGAGTACCTCTGCTCGACCGGCGTTCTGGGACGAGCACTCCCGGCCGCCGGGCCGCAGTGGACGGATTTCGAGGCGTGGTTCCAACGCAACTTCGAACGCTACGAAAAGAATTGCGCCGAGAACCGCAGCCTGGGCGTGATGCACTACGGCGACTGGTTCGGTGAACGGGGCTTGAACTACGGCAACAACGAGTACGATCTGCCGTGGGGGCTGGCCGTGCAGTGGCTACGCACGGGACACCGCGCCTACTTCGACCGCGGCCTGGCGATGGCGCTGCACTACAGCAGCATCGACACGCTGCACGGGCGAGCCGCGGAGACGGCTCGCGGGCTGTGCTGGGAACACAGCTTCAACCACGTCGGCACGCCGCGCGAGCCGGACGAGTTGCTGAGCCTGGGCGATCGCCAGGTCCAGCAGTACCTGGAGTTGTACGGCAGGAGCATGCTGCGGGGCGCAATCGACCCCCAAGGGCACATCTACCAGGAGGGCAATTGGATCTACGCCGCGCTGACCGGCGACCGGTTCTTGCACGACGTGGCCCAGCGCGTCTGCCGGCACCAAGCGTCGCGTTTGACGGTGAATTACAGCTTTGGCATCGAGCGCTCCGGCGGCTGGCCGCTGATCAACGCCGCGGGCGCCTACCGGCACAGCGGCGATCCGTTCTATTTGAACGCGGCGCGGATCATGATCCAGCGTTGTTTGGAGCGGCAGGACCCGCAGACCGGCGGCTGGCTGCACCAACCGCCGCTTTCTGAAACCGACGGCGAGAAGATGCTCGGCGGCAAGGCGTTCGCCGTCGGCATCCTCTCCAACGGCATCCTGCGGTATCTGGACGTGGAGCCCGTCGACCGGCCCGACGTGCGACAAATGGTCGTGCGCGGCGCCGACTGGTTGATGCAGGAGGCTTGGAATCCGGACAAGGGCTTCCGCTACATCAGCAACTGTGCCAAGTACCGCGACGCGGGCGACCGCGGGGTCAGCTGCCTGTTGAATGCCGAACTGGCGGCCGCCGCGTACGAGTTCACGGGCGACGAGAAATACGCCGAGTTCTGCCGCGAGTTGATCCGCGACCAGTTCTCCGGGACTCAGAATGGCATGGGCAAGACCTTCGCCATGTCGATCCGCCAGACCGTTTTCGGGCTCGACCGCCTGCGGCGAGCGCCGCCGCCGCGGGAGAACTCGCGCCCTTAGCCCGACCGTAGCTCCGAGCGTGAACCTCCCACGGGCAAGCCGTGGGCATCGCAGGGCCGCGG
>CAYUFW010000223.1:0-14206 GCA_964443915.1 uncultured Pirellulaceae bacterium | reverse complement strand
AGGCCTGGAACGCCTTCCAGCAGCACATGGCCGCCGGTCAACAGGCCGATCAGCAACCGGGAAACCATGCCTTCCTGGCCCACCAGGACTTGGCCGACTTCGCTGACCAGTTTCGTGCAGGTTTGGGAATAACGGGAAATCTGTTCTTCGATGGGTGTCGTGCTCATAGATTTCGTAACTCAGGTTCGGGCAACGATGCTGCGGAAGCCAGCCGGAATCATCCTCGCTGGCGGCCATACCAGGGTTACAGATTCTAGCGGAATTGCCGAGAATAGTTCAACGGGCTGCTGGCGGATACTATTTGCGGTGTGAAAGGTGAATCTTGAGCCCCTGTTCTTCGCCGTTTCCTGTCGTGCCCCCTGGCACTGCCGATGGTCAGGTTGACCCGAACGCTGAAGCGGATCTAGACCGAACGCATCGTGACGGTCACCGATTCCCGGCACGTCAACGTCATGTACGGCGATTTCCGCGAGCGGCTCGAGCGGCTCAAGGACTTCGCCACACTCCTCGGATTCACGGCGATCGCACTCGCCCAAGTCCGTCCAGCCGTCGGCCGTGGGCCTACAGCCATGTCCCGCGAAGGACCACGTAGAGGGTGACACACGCCAGCGTGGCCGCCGAGATCAGTTGCAGACGGCCGGGCCATTTCCACATCGCAAGCATCCCCGCCGCAAAGACGACGGACGCGCCCGCGTCGCCCCACGCCACCAGGGGATAGACGTAACCCGTGCTGGTGAACGGCCACCATGGACGCAGTTCCCAATCGGGCAGGGTCGCCGTGCCGGAGAAGACGAGGTCGCCCGCCAAGTGACTCAACGCCGCGAGGATGGCGACGCTGACCCACACGGCAAAGCCGCTGAGGCAGCGGGTCTCGTGAACCTGCGGCAGGCCACCGGGCACGACCAGCCGCAGTTTTCGGACAAGGAACCGGCCGCAGCGCGTCGTGACGTCGAACTGATAGTCCAGAATCCCCAGCAACAGGCCCGACAAGACGCACACCAGCACGTTGTGCCCCCACAGGCGATGGGTCGCCGCAAAGGCGCCGGGACCGGCGGCGATGGTCAGCCCATCCCAATCCGGACTGACGGCGGCAACCGCCCCCAGGGCTGCGATCGGCCAGCCGAAGCGGCGATGGAGTCCCGCCGCCAGCACTCCCGTAATACCAAGCATGGCGTGCTCGTAGGTTGTCATGTCGTGTTCCCCCGGTGCCCGTCTTGGTTTGAAAACGATGCGAGCGAAGCGGCATTGGGTAGTCTTTTCGGTCGGCTCCCGCGGTCTCGGCGGGGTCTTGTACCGGTACACGCTTCGAAAAACGCACTGCAATCCTTTTATGTTATTCGGCTCCTACTAGAATACGATGGCGGTCTGGGAACGCCGCAGCACGATTCCGCCCGACCAGCCGCACCTGACAACGGAGCACGCACGTGAGACTGTTCTTCCTTTTCAGCGTCGTGACGCTCGCCTCGGCCTCGCAAGCCGCCGATTCGATCCTGTACAACCGCGACGTGCGGCCGATTTTGGCGGATGTTTGTTTCAAGTGCCACGGGTCTGACAGCGCGTCCCGCGAGGCCGATCTGCGGATGGACCAGCGCGAGGCGGCCAGCGATGCGGGGGCGATCATGCCCGGCAAGCCGGACGAAAGCGAAGCGATCCGCCGTATTTTCTCGACGGATGCGGACGAAGTCATGCCGCCGCTGGAGCAACCGCATCAACTGACGCCGGCCCAAAAAGACTTGCTCAAACGCTGGGTGGCCGCCGGCGCCGAATACCAGCCCCACTGGTCCTACATTACGCCGGCGCGGCCGCCGCTGCCGGACGTCAAGAATGCGGCCTGGGTCCGCAATCCGATCGACGCCTTCGTCCTCGCCAAGCTGGAGGAGTAGGGTCTGGAGCCCGCGCCCGCAGCCGATCGCCGCACGCTGACCCGGCGTTTGAGTCTCGACCTGACGGGCCTGCCGCCGGCGTCCGAAGCCGTCGAAACGTTCGTCAACGACGCCTCGCCGGATGCTTACGAGAAGTTCGTCGATCAACTGCTGCAATCGGAACGCTGGGGCGAGCACCGCGGCCGCTACTGGCTGGACGCCGCCCGTTATGCCGACTCGCACGGGATCCATTTCGACAACTACCGCGAGATCTGGGCGTATCGCGACTGGGTGATCGGCGCGTTCAACCGCAACCTGCCGTTCGATCAATTCACGATCGAACAGCTGGCCGGCGACCTGTTGCCGAATCCGACCCTCGAGCAGCGGATCAACCACGAACCGGCCATCACCTACATCCAGACCGGCAACATGAACACGGGCCGACCCTGCCTGGGCGCGTGGATGTCGTACGGACTGGGCTCGCTGAACCAAGACTTGCCGACGTTCGTCGTGCTGGTCGCCAAACCCACCAACACCGAGCAAGTGCAAGCCATCTCCACGCGGCTTTGGTCGTCCGGCTACCTGCCGGGCACGCACGCGGGAGTGTCCTTCCGCTCGGCCGGCGATCCGATCCTGTACATCAACAACCCGCCGGGCGTGCCCGCCGAAATCCGCCGCAAGACGCTGGACGGGCTCAAGGCCCTGAACGAACTGAACTTCCAAACGCTGCACGACCCCGAGAGTCAGACGCGGATCCAACAGTACGAGTTGGCCTTCCGTATGCAGACCAGCGTGCCGGATCTGACGAACATCGCCAGCGAACCGGAGTCGACGTTCGGGCTTTACGGTGAGGAAGCCAAGAAGCCCGGCACGTTTGCCAACAAGGCGCTGCTGTGCCGGCGGCTGGTCGAGCGGGGCGTGCGGTTCGTCCAAGTGTATCACAACAACTGGGACACGCACGCGAACGTCGCCGGACGGTTGCCCGACCAGTGCCGCGACGCGGACCAGGCCTACTACGGTCTGATCCAGGATCTCAAGCAGCGCGGCATGCTCGATTCCACGCTGGTCATCTGGGGCGGCGAGTTCGGCCGCACGATCTACTCGCAGGGCGGCCTGTCGAAAGAGAACTATGGCCGCGACCATCATCCCCGCTGCTTCACGATCTGGATGGCCGGCGGCGGCGTCAAAGGCGGGACGATCTACCTACGGCGAAACCGATGATTTCTCCTACAACATCGTCGCCGACTCGGTCCACCTGCGCGATTTCCACGCCACCATCCTGCACCTGCTGGGTTTCGACCACCAGCGGTTCACGGTCAAGTTCCAGGGGCTCGACCAGCGTCTGACCGGCGTCGAACCCGCGCGGGTGGTCAAGGGACTGCTGGCGTAGCGTGGATGACCGTGCCGGAGAGGAACGCCTCGAAGGTCACCGCGCCCGGGACGCTGCCCGCGATGATCGCACCCAGGTAGACGGCCAGCACGCGTCCGCCAAACCGCCGGTACACGGCTCCGATCGTGGCGACCGCCGAAGAAACCGGCGGTAAGGGCACGCCGATGCCCACGGCCTTCAGCACGCCGCTGAATCCCTGCAACCGCCGGTGAATGAAACCGGGGGGCAACAGGACGTGTACCAATCCCGCGATCACAGTCCCCAACAGCATCCAAGGGGCCAACTGCACCAAGACATCCCACGCCGCCCAGAAAAACACCTTTCGACCTCGCAATCCAGCTTTCGGCTCAAAAACTCAGAAATTGCCGGGAAACGAGCCTCGAACGACAGACCCGTTGTTCGGCACCACGGCTCTTACGGCCATTTTCCTACTTCTAGGGTTCAAGCCGGGAACTTTCGCTCCGGCCCACAAAATTTTGTCAGATGGGATTGCGTCGGGCGGCACCTTCGGGTAATTTTCATGTGCCCTAGGAGCTTGTCGAAAGTGTCTTGGCCGGATAACCTCGCCGTTGTCTCTCGACTCTTCTTTCGCCAGTCCCCGGGTTCTGTAGATGGCATCACATGCGGTGGCACCAGGCCGCTGTGGGCCGAATTGTTCTGGCTTGGTGTGTGTTCTGTAGAGGAGTCCCATCGTGGCGAAGAAGTTGTACGTCGGAAATCTACCTTATTCGGTGTCCGACAGCGATCTGCAAAGACTGTTTGAACCGCACGGCGCGGTTCAGTCGGCGCAAGTGGTAGTGGACCGGGACACGGGCCGTTCGAAAGGGTTCGGCTTCGTGGAGATGGAAACGGGCGAGGGGGCGCAGGCCGCGATTTCCGCCTTGAATGGCCAGGATTTCAGCGGACGGTCCTTGACCGTCAACGAAGCCCGGCCGCGTGAAGAGCGCGGCGGTGGCGGCGGCCGTGGCGGCTATGGCGGCGGCGGGCGGCGTGGCGGCGGTGGCGGCTACGGCGGCGGCCGGCGCTACTAAGTCCGCGTTGCGGTTTGCGACCATTGCGTGAACAGCCTAACGCCCTTCTCCTGCAGTCTGGCAGGTGAAGGGCGTTTCCTTTTCTACATTCTGGAAAAATCGCTAAGCGGAACGGCGCCAGCCACCGGTTCCGAATCGGCCGCAATCCCGAAGGGCCCGGACGCTTTCAACGCCCATCTCGATCCGCTATACTGTGCCCCTGCTTGATCTGGGTCTCTGGAAAAGGAAGTCAACATGGGCGCGGTCGACATTCTGGTGTTCGTGGCCTTCGTCGTTTCGGTCATTGGCATCGGGCTCTGGAAGAGCAAGGGCGAAGAAGTCCACAGCGAGCACGGGGCACAGGATTACTTCCTGGCCGGCCGCGGGCTGACCTGGTGGCTGATCGGTTTCTCGCTGATCGCCGCTAATATCTCGACCGAGCAGTTCGTGGGCATGAGCGGCAAGGCGGCCGATTGGCTGGGCATGGCCATCGCCAGCTATGAATGGATGGCTGCCATCACGCTGGTGGTCGTGGCCTTCCTGTTCCTGCCGACGTTCCTGAAGAGCGGCATCTACACGATTCCCGAATTCCTTGAGTACCGCTACAACACGTTCGCCCGCACCGTGATGGCCTTGTGTACGATGGTGATCCTGGTCGGCGTGCCGACGGCGTCCGTGATTTTCTCCGGCGCCAAGGTCATCACGGGCAACTTCCAGGGCTATACAGTGTTGGGCTACGACCTGGGCAACATCACCGTGGGCTGCTGGATCATCGGCGTGCTGTCTGCCATCTACGTGTTCGCGGGCGGTTTGAAAGCCTGTGCCTGGGCGGACCTGATCCAGGGCACGGCGCTGGTGCTGGGCGGCGTCGTCATCGCCGCGTTTGCCATGAATCTGCTGGCGGATAAGGACCCGAACGAACTGATCCAGACGGCCCGCAACCAGGAAGTGACCGTCGAATCGCTGCAGAGCGCCGGTCCCGTCCAGCGGTTCTGGGACCTGAACAAAGGCCCGCTTCCGGACGGCAAGACCCACATGGTGCGCGACATCAAGGACAAGGAGATCCCATGGACCGCGCTGATCATCGGCTTGTGGATCCCCAACTTTTTCTACTGGGGGCTGAACCAGTACATCACGCAACGGACGCTGGGCTCGAAGTCGCTGGCCGAAGGCCAGCGGGGCATCGTGTTCGCCGCTTTCCTCAAGCTGATCATTCCCTTCATCGTCGTCATTCCGGGAATCCTGGCCTACAACCTGTTCCAGAGCCACTTGAAGCTCGACGCCGTGAACCGCAACGCCCAGATCCTGTCCGAGTACTCCGCGGAGTTGTATGTGTCGCTCTCGGACGGGGTGAAGCCCGACCGCGAGCTGGCGCGGAACAAGAACATTGTCGCCAAGATCGACGAGAATCTGAGCCGCGGCCAAAGGCCGGCCAAGCCTTACGTGTACAAGTTCGACCCCGTGTTCGCCGGCCTGCACCCGCAAGACGCGGCGGCGGTCGTGGCCTACGATCTGCGGCAGGTGGAAGGCCGCCTGACCGTCGAAGGCGCGCCGGCGGAAAACGCCTCGCCTCCGGAGTTGGCGGACTTCAGCCAGAAGTTGGCCGGCGCGGTAAACGAGCAAGCCGCCGACGCGATCAAGGTCGAGACCTTGGTGGCCCTCGACTACGACAACGCCTTCCCCACGCTGATCCGCGAGTTGGTGCCGATCGGCAACGGCATCAAGGGCTTCGTGCTGGCGGCCATTTTTGGAGCGGTGGTCAGTTCGATTGCCGCCATGCTCAACTCGGCCTCGACCATCTTCGCGATCGACATCTATCAGAAGCTGCGGCGGGATGCCAGTCAGTACGAACTGGTCACGGTGGGCCGCATCGGCGTCGTGGTGTTCGTGCTGATTGCCATGATCATCGCCCCGTCGCTGGGACATCCGCGGTTCGGCGGGATCTTCACGTTCATCCAGGAATTTCAAGGCTTTATCTCGTCCGGCATTCTGGCGATCTTCCTGTTCGGGGTGCTCGTCCACCGCGCGCCGCGCTACGTGGGCACGGTCGGCTTGATCCTGAACCCCGTGCTGTACGGCGTCTTCAAATTCAGCCCCCGAATTCCGGTCTTGAAGGACATCGGCGTACTGCAGACCGTGGCCGGCTGGTCCTTCCTGGACCGCATGGCGCTGTGCTTCGGCCTGATCATCGCCGTGCTGGCCGTGATGACGATCGTCCGTCCGCTGCCCAAGCCCGTCGATCTGCCGGTGAATCCCAAAATGGACATGACCACGTCCAACGGCGCGAAGGCGTTCGGCGCGCTGGTGATCCTGCTGACGCTGGCGCTGTACGTGATCTTTTGGTGAACAGCATCCGCCCGTAGGCCGGAACAAGTCCGCGCTGTTCCGGCACGGACAACTGCGCGAGCGCAACGGAAATTTCTGCCGGAACTGCGCGGACTGGTTCCGGCCTACCTTCCGGCGACATTCACTTTGACACATCCGGGCGTTTCTGGTACTGTCCGCCGCCCCTTTTCCGGCTTGGGCCGGGAGAACATCCGCAATTCAGCGGTGAAATCGCATTGGGAACGCGGAAATCCTTGACAGCCCTGCCTTCCGGCGGCGGGAGAAGAGCAACGGATGAGTCCGAGTGTCAAGCTGGCGCTGGGCGCCGGCATCGTCGCAGCCGTGACGTCGTACATGGCGTACGTCGGAGCATCTGCTAGCTGGCAATACTACGTCACGGCCGACGAATGCCTGGCCCGCTCGAAGCAACTGGAGAGCCACCGCGTCCGCGTCAGCGGCACGGTGGCAGCCGGATCGCTGCACGTTGCCGGCGACCGGTCACAGGCCAGCTTCCGCCTGCAGGGGGCAAACGGCACGTTGGATGTCGTCTGTTCGGGTCCGCTGCCCGACAACCTGGCCGAGAACGGCGATGTCGTAGTCGAAGGACGACTCGAACCGGGAGCGCGATTGCGCGGCGACAGACTCTTGACCCGGTGTGCTAGCAAGTACGAGGCCGAGCGGACGGAAGGAGGCCCATGAGAATCCTGGGTGAAATCTGTCTGCTGGCCGCCTTCGTCGGCTCCGGCTTTGCCGGCTTCGCCGCGCTGGCCGGCGCCGCGCAGCAGCACGGCCGTTTACGGCTCGCGGGATGGTGGGCTGCCGCGCTGAGCGTCCTGAGTCTGACGGTCGTGACCGCGATCCTGGCCTGGGCGCTGTACTGCAAGGATTTCACGTTCGCCTACGTGGCGCAATATTCCAGCAAGCACCTTCCCTGGCACTACTCGCTTTCCGCGCTGTGGGTCGGTCAAGCCGGCTCGCTCCTGTTGTGGGCCTGGTTCCTGGGCCTGCTAGCTTTGGCATACCGCTGGTGGCCGCAACGGGGCGGCTCGTCACGTAGCCCGGTCCCTCCGAGACCGGGATTCACGTCTCGGAGAGACGCGTCTACGTGTCCGGACTCAGCCCGAGCCTCGCTGCGCGAGCCCGTCTTGGGCGTCCTGATGGCCTATCTGTGCTTTCTCACGGCCGTGATGGTGTTCGCGGCCGATCCCATGGAGGCCGGCATTTCCGCCGCGCGCGAGGGGGCGGGCCTGAGTCCCCTGCTGCAGCACCCGGCGATGCTGATTCATCCGGTGGTGTTCCTGGGATATGCCCTGTGGACCGTACCCTTTGCCCTGGCCGCCGTGGCGCTCGTCCGTGGGCAGCTCGACACGAACTGGGTCCGGCAAGCCCGTCCCTGGGCGCTGCTGGCCTGGGTGGTTTCCGGCGTGGGCATTTTGCTGGGAGCGGACTGGGCGTACGAGGAATTGGGCTGGGGTGGCTACTGGGGTTGGGATCCGGTGGAAAACGGGTCGCTGATCCCGTGGCTGACCGGTACGGCCCTGATCCATGCGATGATGGCTTGGCAGCACGCGCGGGTGTTGAAGAAGACCGCCGTCGGCCTGGCGATCGCGACGTTTGCCGCGTGCAACTTCGCGACGTTCCTGACCCGCAGCGGCATCTTCAGCAGCTTGCACGCCTTCAGTGCCTCCCCGATCGGCTGGCTGTTCTTGCTGCTCATGATCGGCTTGGCGATCGTCGGCGTGGCGGGCGTGGTCGTGCGACGCGCGGAGTTGAGGCCCCTGTTGCCGATCAGCAGCGTGGTCAGTCGCGAGGCGCAGGTGCTGCTGGCCACGGTGGCCTTGCTGCTGTTGGCGGCCACGGCCGTGGCGGGCACCCTGAGCACGGCCTTGTCGGGCCTGATCTTCGGTCAGGCGGTCATGGTCGGTCCGGCCTTCTACAACTACGTCCTGATCCCCACGGGCTTGGCGCTTCTCCTGACCACCGCTGCCGCGCCGCTGCTGAGGTGGGGCAAAGGTCCCAGCGTGGCGCAAACGAGATGGCTGATCGTTTCAGCTTGCGCGGGCGGCTTGGCGATGGCGCTGGCGGTCGTCTGCGGCGTCGAACATCCGATCGGCGTTGCCGTCTCCGGGATCGCCGGGTTCGCACCCGCGACGGTGGCCGGCGGAGTGATTCTGGAGACGCCCCGAAACGCTCCGCGGCGCTTCGGGCGCGGCGTGCTGCGAAGTCTCGGGCAGGGCCGCCGCCAGTACGCGGGGTTCCTGATCCACCTGGGCCTCGTCGTTCTGGCCGTGGGCGTGACCGGCTCGTCCTTGGGCAAGCGCGAACAGACATTCACGCTGACGGCAGGTCAGACCGTCGAGTGGTCCGGCCGCAGCATCCGCGTGGCCCGCGTGAGGGAGCGGAAGTTGCCCGACAAGTTGGTCGGGGAAGCCGTGCTGGAGGTTTCACGGGGCGGGCGTCTGGAAGCGACGCTCGCGCCGGCACAGCACTACCATCTGCTGCAGGAAACGTGGACGACCGAGGTCGCGATTCAATCGACGTGGGCCGGTGATTTCTACGCGATCCTGCACAGCGGCACGGAGGATGGAAAAATGTACTTGACGTTTGTCGAGAACCCCCTGATGCGCTGGTTGTGGCTGGGCGGAGCCGTGATGGTGCTGGGAACCACGATCCGGATGTGGCCCAGCTGGCGGAGGTCCGCGCGGCAAACCAGCGGCGAGGGGGCGGACGAGGCCCGGCAGCAAGAGCAGACTCCCGTGCGCCGCGTCGTCCCTCCGCCCCGGTCACGAATGCGCGAACGCCGACTGCGGGCGTCGGCCGAGACGGTGCGAATGCCGGCGCAGGTCCGACGCCCGAAATTGGGAGAGACAGAGTGATAGCACCGTTCGAGAGACGAGTGGCGTAAGCTCCCAGCTTGCGATCCCGCTATCTAACGCAAGCTGGAAGCTTACGCCACCGAAAAAGCGGGCAGCTATTTCTGGAGTGAGTCATGAGGGAACCCTTGCCGCCCGTGCGAGCGTGCGGGCTGACGAAGCATTACGGTGCACGGACGGTCCTGCGGCAGATCGACCTGGAGCTGGCCGCCGGGCGGGCTGTCGCGCTGCGGGGCGGGAACGGCGCGGGCAAGACGACCTTGTTGCGCTGTCTGGCGTCGCTCCTGCGTCCCACATCGGGGCAGGTGTGGTGGTTCGGGCGAGCGGCGTCCGAGTCGCCCGCCTTGCGGCGCTGGGTGGGGATGGTGGCCCACGAGAGCCGCTTGTATCCGTACTTGACGCTCCACGAGAACCTGCTGTTCGCGGGCCGGATGTACGGCGTCCCGGAGCCGGCCGGACGTGCGGATCAATTGCTGGCCGATGCAGGTCTGGCTGCACACGGCGAACGTCTGCCGGGACAGGTCTCACGCGGCATGGTACAGCGCGTGGCGGTCGCCCGGGCCTTGGTCCACCAGCCACCGATCCTGCTGCTGGACGAAGCGTTTTCCGGCCTGGACGCGAACGGCCACGGCTGGCTGATGAACACGCTGTCCGCCCTCCGCGCCGGCGGATGCGCGATCTGCTTTACCACGCATGACCCGGCCGTCGCGGACCAGTTGGCAGACGAGACTTGGGAGTTGCACCGTGGCCGCCTGGAACAAGTGTCAACGGCGTCCAGCCAGACAGTCCCGGCCCGAGCAGCCTAGCAGGGAAGGACGAAGTCGCAGGGACGAAGGACGAAGATCTGGAAACCAAGCACCGAGCGCCAAGGACGAAGGACCAAGAATTCCTCACGATGTCAAGCTTCTGGTGGATGGTCCACAAAGACCTGGTTAGCGAATTCCGGTCGCGGCGAGTCTGGCCGGCGATGCTGTTGTTGGGCGCGGTGGTGGCCCTGATCTTCAGCATCCAGATGGACCTGCTGCCGGACCAGAAACAGCGGATCGTGGGCGGCTTGCTGTGGTTGTCGGTGTTCCTTGCCGGCGCGACGGTGTTCGACCGCTCGTTTGCGGCGGAACGGGAGGACGGCTGCTGGGACGGCATGAAGCTGCTGCCCGTGTCCCCGGGCACGGTGTACTTGGCCAAACTGGCGGTCAACATACTGGCCGTGGCGGCTCTGGAGTGCCTGCTGGTGCCGATGTTCTTTGTGCTCTCGGACCTGCCGCTGCTTAGGCACGCTCACCAGATGGCGTTGATTGCCGCGCTGGCGAGTCCCGGCTTGGCAGCCGTGGGAACGCTGGTCAGCGCCCTGGCCGCGGGCTGTGGCAAGAGCGGCAGTCTGCTGGTGCTGGTCGTCCTGCCGCTGGTGATCCCGGTGCTGCTGGCGGCGGCCGAGTGTACGCGGTTGCTGGTTGAGAACCGGATCGACGACCAGTGGTGGCGCTGGCTCCAACTGCTGGGGGCTTTTGCGGTCGTGTTCGTCACGGCCGGCACGTTGTTGTTCGAATACGCAATCGAAGAGTGATTCGAGTCCTCAGACCCTGGATTTGAGATTTCAGATTCGAAATTCGAGACAGGTACTCAGCACCGAGCACTACGAAGAGGCAGAGCGATGACTGGGCGTGAGGGAATCGCACGTGTTGTAGCGCCGGTGATGGTCGCCGGGACGTTGGCGGCGGCCCTTCTGGCGGCGTGTTTTCTGGCGCCGACGGAGTCGTCGATGGGGCACGCCCAGCGGATCGTGTACATTCACGTTCCGGTGGCTTGGCTCGGACTGCTGGGCTTCTTGGTGATGGCGGGCAGCGGAGTCGCGTACTTGGCGCGGCGCGACTTGAAGTGGGATCACTGGTTCCAGGCGGCCGCCGAGTTAGGGTGGATGTGCTCCGGCTTGACGCTGGTTACCGGCTCGTTGTGGGCCCACGAAGCCTGGGGCACGTGGTGGGAATGGGATCCGCGTCTGACCACCGCATTCATCCTGTGGGCGGTCTACTCCGGCATCCTGATGGTCCGGTCGGGGCTGGAGGAGCCGCACCGCCGGGCTCGCGTGGGAGCCGTGTTGGCGGTTTTGGGTGGGCTGGACGTGCCGTTGGTCGTCATGGCCACGCGCTGGTTTCGCGGCTTGCACCCCGTCGCGCCGGAGATGGCTCCGCTGATGCGGATTACGCTGGCGATCAGCGTCGTCGGCTTCAGCGTCTTCTTCGTGTGGCTGGCAGGCCGGCGCCGCGTCCAGCTGGGTTTGGAAAGCCTGGCCGCAGAATTTCAGCGGCGGGCGGAAGGTTGAGAAAGGAGTCTCTATGGGCACGTTTGTCGCCGGATATCTGATCGTGCTGCTGGCCGTCGTGTTTTACGTGGCCCGGCTCGGACGGCAGCAGCGCCGGTTACAGGAACAACTCGAGACGTTCCAGTCGGCCTGGCTGGCGCAGGAAGGCCAGAATGAGTCCCGATCTCGGGCCGCCTAGGAAGGACCCGTGCCGTGTTCCTGATCGAATTTGCTCTCGCGTATGGGCTGATTGTTCTCGGACCGTCGGCCGAAGACCCCGGCGTGATCCGCGGCCGGGTCGTGAACATGTCGCAGCGGGAAGCGCCGTGTGCGCGGACCGAGGTGATTCTGCGGGCCCGAGTCGAAGGCCGATTCGCGCCCGTGGCCCAGACCCTGACCGACGCCGACGGGAACTACCGGTTCGAAGGACTGCCGGTGGGTCCGGAATACCTGTACCTTCCCGGCGCGAACCGCGAGGGGATCCACTATCCTGGCCGGCGGCTGGGGCTGACACGCGGCCAAGCGACGGCCTACGTCACGCTCGAAGTCCGGGACACCGTGGCGGAGCCCAGTCCGCTCGTGATTCGTCAGCACGAAATCGTGATCGGAACAGAACCGGGGGCCGTACACGTGGTCGAGGCATTGCTGGTGGACAACCCCACGACGGCCACCTACGTGGGACGCGCCACGAGTGAGGGCATGCTGCCGGTCACGCTGCAGCTGCACATCCCCTCGGACTTTGAGCGGGTCACTTTTGAGAAGGAACAGTTTGGCAGCCAGTTTCAGGTCAGCGATGGCCGGCTGGTGACCGGGATGCCCTGGACGCCCGGACCGCAATGGCTGAGATTCACCTACAGCTTGCGAGCCGAGGCGATTCGTGGGGTCTGGCGGCGGGTGATGGACGCGCCCTGCGAATCGCTGCGCGTCCGTGTCAGATCCTCGAAACCAGAGGAAATCGGCTGCGACCTGCTGCCTGTGGCGGATAGCCCGCCGGGCGAGAAGGTCTTCCAGTCCCGCGCGGGTGTGTTATCCGCCGGCGGCGAAATCTGCGTGCGGCTGGGTGCCTTGCCCCTGTCCTGGATCGTCTATGCCCGCTGGGTGACGTTGTTGCTGCTCGTGGCCCTCATCACCGGGGTTGCGCTCATGCTGCGGCGCAAGAGTCACGGGCAGACACAGCCCCCCGTTGATGCAGCCTCGAGCCAGGATGCGCCGATCCATGCGCAGGTTGCGTACAACTCGAACCGGCCTCGCCCACGCCGATGCCGCCGCGCCGCGTGATACGAACCGGGGGCAAGAGTTTCCAAGCCCTTGGAGGACGGAACGTCATTCCGTCCACGACGGTTTACCCCGCTCAAGCCCAACTTTGCATCGCGCGAGCCTGAGCGCGCTCGGCGACCTCCGTGAGTCGCGGTACTTGCGTGCCGTCTTCTCATCCATCCCAGCCCTCCTGGCCGACACGGCCAACTTCCATCCACAGTCCAAATCTCGCCACAGCTTCCGTGCTTGCCCCTCCTTGACCATCGCAACCTCCTCGATGCGGAAAGTTGCGAGTATCCGCGATCCAACCAAATCCGGGAATTCTAATTGTCGCTACGCTCACTCTCAGGCCGTTCTTCCACCCCTTCCTTGCCCCCACTCAACCCCGCTCGCACCCAGGATTCCCAATTGTCGCTAACCGGGAAAAGTAGTTGTCGCTACACACCCGGCATCGCGCCATCATCGCCATCGGCGCTCACCAGAGTTCAGCCTTGCGGCGGCCGTCTTCGCCTGACGTATCGCGCCGCGAAAGGGGCGTTTATGCGAGTTTATGCGAAAAGTGATCGGCACCGACAAATTGCACCTCGCCATAAACGACGCAAGCCGTTGCACTGCAACGGCTTGCGAGCACGCCCAGCAGGATTCGAACCTGCGACCTGCGGATTAGAAGTCTACGCTTGCGACTTGGACGCAAGCCCCGATGACCAAAGGGACTTGCGACAAGAAAACGGGGATTCTGCGGCGCGTGTTTATGCGCAGGGTTGCGCCCTTTCTGAGAAACCCGGCGGCGACGTATCGGACGAAACCGGCGCGGCTGGCACCCCTCCCGATACTGACTTTGCTTGTTTGGTAGAGGCGCTTTCGGAACGCTGGGAAACCATCCCCGAGGCGCTACGCCCGATAATCGGGGCGCAAATGCTGGCGCTGGTTCAAGCCGTAGCCACCAAGTAACAGCGGGGCGGCATCCCTGCCGCTTATCGGCATTCTTTGCCACCCGCAACGGCTGGCGTTGCCGAATCCTACCCCCACGGCGCCGGACCGTTCAAGCTGCAACCAGGGCGACGCGGCCGGCGGGCGTTGGGGTCCTTTCTGGGCAGGGTGTAAGTAGCGGGTAAGGTATGCCGTCCTTTCCGCACAGACACCCGGCGGAATTTGACCCCCTGACCCCCTGACCCCCCGCCCCCCCACGG
>CAYUFW010000222.1:6430-14316 GCA_964443915.1 uncultured Pirellulaceae bacterium | reverse complement strand
AGTTGGCCTTTGTGCTGATGAACCTGCCCGGCATCGCGGACCCGAAGGACGACGATCGCGAGGTTGTGGACCTGCTGTTCTTTCCCACGGGCGGTGGCAAGACCGAGGCGTACTTGGGATTGGCCGCGTTCACGCTGGTGTTGCGGCGGCTGCGCAATCCGGGCGTGGGCTCGGCGGGGCTGAGCGTGCTGATGCGGTACACGCTGCGGCTGCTCACGTTGGACCAGTTGGGCCGTGCCGCGGCGCTGATGTGCGCCCTGGAACTGGAGCGGCAGCAGGACGTGGTGAAGCTGGGCCAGTGGCCGTTCGAGATCGGGTTGTGGGTGGGCAAAGCAGCCACGCCCAATCGTATGGGCTGTAAAGGAGACCCAGATCGCGAGACGGCGCGTGCCAAGACGATCGCTTTCAAGAATGACAAGGGCAAACCATCGCCCATTCCGTTGGAGGAGTGCCCGTGGTGCGGTACGAAGTTCGAGCGGAATTCGTTCCAACTCGTCCCCAATCCGGACTTCCCCACGGATCTGCGCGTCAGCTGCGTCAACCGGCGCTGCGAGTTCAGCCGGGGCCAGAATCTGCCGATCCTGGCGGTGGACGAGCCGATCTACCGGCGTTTACCCTGTTTCTTGATCGCCACGGTGGACAAGTTCGCCGCGCTGCCTTGGTCGGGTGAGGTCGGCGCGTTCTTCGGCCGCGTCGATCGGTACGACAAAGACGGTTTCTACGGTCCTTGCCAGCCGACCAAAGGCAATCCGCTTCCGGATGGGCGACTGCCGCCGCCGGATCTGGTGATCCAGGACGAATTGCACCTGATCTCCGGCCCGCTGGGGACGATGATGGGCCTGTACGAATCGGCCTTGGACGAGTTGTGCCGCTGTCAGCGGGAGGATCGCAGCATTCGGCCAAAGATCATCGCCTCGACGGCCACGGTTCGCCGCGCGGAGAGCCAAATACGGGCTTTGTTCAGCCGTCAGGCCGTGGACATCTTCCCGCCGCCGGGGCCGGATCGGCGGGATTCGTTCTTTGCGCTGGTGCATACGACGGACCAGAGCAACGCCCGATTGTACGCGGGTGTGGCTGCGCAGGGGCGGAGCCTGAAGGTCGTGATGCTGCGCGTGTACTTGGCGCTGCTGGCCGCCGCGCAGAAGGCTTACGAGGCTCATCCGCAGAAAGACGACCCAAACAATCCCGCCGATCCGTACATGACGCTGCTGGGCTACTTCAACAGCCTGCGGGAACTGGGCGGTGCCCGGCGCTTGATCGAGGACGAGATTTCGTCGGCACTGGTCGGATACAAGGATCGCACGCGGGTAGGCGAGAGCCAGGGGCTGTTTGCCAACCGGAAGATCGCCTATGAGGTGGTCGAATTGACCAGCCGAGAGCCGACGAACCGCGTGTCGCAGTCCAAGCAGCGGTTGGAGAACACGTTCAACGAGGACGGGCGTGTGGATGTCGCTATCGCTACGAATATGATTTCGGTCGGGCTGGACATCATGCGTCTGGGCCTGATGGTGGTCTACAGCCAGCCGAAGACCAGTTCCGAATACATCCAGGCGACCAGCCGGGTGGGCCGCGATCATCAGCGGCCGGGTCTGGTCGTCACCTTGCTGAACATCAATCGTCCGCGCGATCGGTCGCATTACGAGCGGTTCACGACGTTCCACGAGTCATTCTACCGCAGCGTGGAAGCGACCAGCGTCACGCCGTTTTCCCCTCGCGCCTTGGATCGCGGCTTGGCCGGGACCTTGGTCGGACTGGCCCGGCAAGGGCACTCGCCCATGACAGCGCCCCGCGGAGCTGGGGAGATTCTGAACGAGCGAGCCCGGCTGGATTTTGTGGCGGAGGCGTTGGCGAACCGGGCCCAGGTTCATCGCCGGGACATGTCGCCCGAAGAGGCTGCGCAAGAACGTGAACGCGTGCGATTAAAGGCGCAAGACGTCTTGGAAGAGTGGAGCAAGATCGCGATGGAGTACGCCCAGCAGGGCGTGGCCTTGCAGTACCAGACGGAAACCGGGGGCGCGCAGCGGTTGCTGTACCATTTCCTCGACCCCCAGTTGAAGATGCTGCCCGCCCGCCACTGGAAGTTCCGCGCGAACCGGTCGCTCCGAGATGTGGAACCTAACGTGAACTTGTGGCTGAAGACGCTGGACGGGATTGATGTTGAGGAGGACGAGCCGTGAGCCGCAAACCGGGAGCTAAACCCCACGGTCAGATCCGCCGGAGCCAGATCATCACGACCTTTGGACCGGGCAGCATGGTCGATCTGCCGAACCATTCAGTGCTGATCGCCGGCTTGGATCACTGGTCCAAGGGCGGCGACGAGATCGTCGAGCCCCGGCTGGTCGAGAAGTTGCAGCGATTGTTGGAGCTTCCCGCCTTGAAGCTCTACTCGCCGCCGCCGGACGAGGACAACCCTACGGCTCCGCCGACAGGAATCACCGCCTGGCAGTTCCCTGAATGGTTCATCACGCAGGAGGTCGAGACGGCCGAGGGCCGGCCATCCGTCCGCTCGCGAATGCTGGTTCACCGCAAGGCACTGACGCAAGGCAAGTTCGTGGACCGCGATAAGAATAAACGCAAAGTGGTGCCCGTGCGTTTTGTGCGTGCCTGCCGCGCCGGGCATATCGCGGACATCGACTGGTACAGTTTCGTCCACAGCAAGAATCCCAACTGTCGGCGGCAGTTGTGGATGGACGACCTGGGCACAAGTGGCGACCTGGCTCAGCTGATCATTCGCTGCGAATGCGGGGAAGAGCGGTCGCTGAAAGAAGCGGTGGGATACCGTACTGCCGCGTTGGGGCTGTGCGGCGGCGGCCGGCCTTGGCTGGGGCCGTATGCGGGAGAGAAGTGCAACGAGCCCAGCCGGCTGCTGATCCGCACGGCCAGCAACGCCTATTTTCCGCAGTTGATGAGCGTCATCTCGTTGCCGGACCGGGACGAGGTCGTCAAGCAGGCCGTGGACAAGGTGTGGGAATTCGTGGAGGGCGTCGAAACCCTTGAACTGCTACGCTACGAACGGCGCAAGGCGCGGGTGAACGCGGCGTTGGAGGGATTGTCGGATGAAGAGGTCTTCGCCGAAGTCCGGTCGCGTCTCGATCTGGCGGCATCGTCGCCGAAGACGGTCAAGCAGGCCGAACTGGAGACTTTGGTGGCCAGCAAGCCGGAATTGGGCGAGGACAAGCCCGACGGCATGTTCTTCGCGCGGGCCTTGCCCCGGTCAGAATGGGATGTGCCGTGGATGGCAGCCATCGAGCGCGTTGTACTGGTCCATCGGCTGCGCGAAGTCGTCGCCCAGGTCGGCTTCACCCGGTTCGAGGCGGCCGCGCCGAACATTCAGGGCGAACTGGAGATGGGGGTCACTCGCGCTGCCTTGGCCCGCGAACCGACCTGGTTGCCAGCCGTGGAAAACAAGGGCGAAGGCTTTTTCCTGCAGTTCAAGAGCCAAGCCATCGCCCAATGGCTGGAGCGAGACACGGTCATCCAGCGTGGGCGGAAATTGCTGGCGGGCTTCGAGTGCTGGCACGAAGAGCATCCCCGGTCGAAGCGTGAGTTCTTCGGCCTGCCCTACGTGATGCTGCATTCGTTGTCGCATTTGCTCATTACGGCGGTTTCGCTGGAATGCGGCTACCCGGCCAGCGCGATCCGGGAACGCATCTACGCGCTGGACGACATCGGCTATGGGATTCTGTTGTACACCGGAACCTCCGATGCGGAGGGCACTTTGGGCGGCTTGGTTCAGGTGGGCCGGAAGATTCACGAGCACATGCGAAATGCGCTGCGGATGGCCGAATTGTGTTCCAACGATCCGGTCTGCGCCCAGCACGAGCCGGAGAATCCACACGAACGGCGATTCCTGCACGGCGCCGCCTGCCACGGCTGCCTGCTGATCGCGGAGACCTCGTGCGAACAGCACAACGAGTTGCTGGACCGGGCGTTGGTAGTTCCCACGGTCGATGATCTGGGGGCCGAGTTCTTTCGGTTGGACGATCAATGAGCCAGCAGTTGTTTCGGCTTTCCGATCAGGACCTGCGAGCCTTGGCGGCGGCAATTCGCTCGCGCCGAATTGCCCCGCCGTGGACTGCTCTCGCGCTGCAGCGGCTGCTGCCCAGTTCTGTTTGCGCGGAAGCGGCGGCCGACCTGACGACGCTGGCGGGCCAGGGCATGTCCGCCGACCAGTTGGCGGCGACGCTGGACTTCGTCGTCAACGACCGAGAACAACGCCGGGCAGACGCGGAGACGATCGAACTGGTCACCTCTGGGCCGGAGGGGTCTGGAATTGCGAACCGGGACACCAGCGTTGTGTTGCGCGGACTGTTCGCCCAAGCGGAATCGTCGGTGTTGGTGGCGGGCTACGCCGTTTACCAAGGCCAGCGCGTATTCCAGGCGTTGGCGGATCGCATGCAGCAGGTGCCCGGCCTGCGGGTGCGGATGTTCCTGGACATCCAGCGTCCCTACGGCGACACGACGATCGCGTCCCTCATCGTGCGCCGATTCGCGGAGCGGTTCCGGACTGAGCAGTGGCCGCCCGATCAACCGCTGCCGGACGTGTACTACGACCCCCGCTCCCTCGACGCGGACATGGAACGGCGAGCCTGCCTGCACGCCAAGTGCGTCGTCGTGGACCGTCTGCACGTGTACGTGTCCTCGGCCAACTTCACCGAAGCCGCCCAGCAGCGCAACATCGAAGTGGGCCTGCTGGCCCGCTCTCGACGACTGGCCGAACAACTAACCAACCACTTCGACGCGCTGTTGGACGCAGGGTTGCTCAGCCAAGTGATCTGAATGGGCTTCGGACGACTTGGCGCGATGAGTGAATCCCCGGCGCATCTCGACGAGCATTGCCGGCGGACGCGCCGCACATGTGGATCGGCTGGCGAAGGAAATCGGGGAGATCGAACGGCGGAAGACGCGGCCGGCGTAGCGTTCGCCCCGCGTTCGCTCGCACGGCTGGCAAAGGCGGGGCACGGATGATGCTGACGGGACCGGGACTGGCGGAGATGGCCTGGGTTGACGTACCATGACTGTTGTGTCAACCAGGTGCATGAAGATCGCAGGCGATGATCCAAGGCGAGGGCAACCCGAGCAGCCATGAAACCGTTCAACTACTTTCAGCCCACAGAGATCCGTTTCGGCCGGGGGCGGCTGAGGCAGTTGGGCAAGGCCGCGGCGAGGTTCGGTCAGCGGGCCTTGCTGGTCACGGTGCCGTCGGCGGAGCCACTCGGGCCGGTGATCGCCAAGGCCGAGGCGTCGCTGGAGTCGACGGGCTTGGCCGTGGCGCACTTCGACGGCGTGGTGCCTAATCCAACGACGGAGAGCATCGCGGCGGGCGCGGCGCTGGCTCGCGCGCATCAGGCCGATGTCATCGTCGGGCTGGGCGGCGGTTCGAGCCTCGACACGGCCAAAGCGATCGCCGTTGAGGCCTGCCACGAAGGCACGTGCTGGGAGTACCTGTTCGGCAAAGCGGAGCCGACGGAAAAGACACTGCCCGTCATCGCGGTCACCACCACGTCCGGCACGGGTTCGCACGTGACTCAGGTGGCCGTGGCGACCAACACGCAGCTCCGCGAGAAATCGTACCTCTGCCATCCCCGGCTGTTTCCCAGGGTCGCCATCGTCGACCCCGAACTGGTGCTCACGGCGCCCCAGCAGGTGACCGCGATGACCGGGTGGGACGCCTTTACGCACGCGATGGAGGCGCATCTGCACAAGAGCAGTTCGCCGTATGTAGGACTGATGGCCCTGGAGGCGATCGGACTGGTGGCGGCCAACCTGCCGCCGCTGCTGGACGACCTCGGCAACCTGGAGTTGCGTTCGGCGATGGCTTGGGCCGACACGCTCGCGGGTTTGTGCATCGCCAACGCAGGTGTCACGCTGCCGCACAGCCTGGGGATGGCGATCAGCGGTCGATGGCCTCATGTCGCCCATGGCCAATCACTGGCCGTCGTGTATCCGGCGTTCACGCGGTACACGTACCCGGCGGCGGTTCCCCAGTTCGCGGCGGTCGGCCGTATCTTGAATCGGGAGTTGAGCGGCGCTGCGAACGAAGACGCAGCCGCGCAGTGTTGCCTGGAGATCGATCTGCTGCTGAAACGGATCGGTCTGTGGATCGGTTTGGAGAGTCTGGGCGTGCCGGCAACGGAACTCGACGCGCTGGCGGATCAGGCTGCCAGGCTGCCGGACTATCGGAACAATCCGCGCGTCGCGAGCGGGGACGAGATCCGGGCGCTGCTGGCCGAATGCCGGCTGCGGGAGTGAGGCCCCGTCGCGTGGCCGTCTGAACCCCGGCATCCCCCGCCCGTGCAGACCGCTGTTCAAAGCTTGGCGAACCGTTGGCGTTAGCCCACGGGTGTCGGTCATGCATCCCCGACCGTGCAGACCGCTGTCCAAAGCGGTGACAAGGCACCGCACTCCAAGACAAGGCACCGCACTCCAAGACCTGAATTGGCTGGCTCAAGGCCGGGAAGATTTGGTCTTGACGCTCTGGAGGGCCGCGGCGGCGGCTTCGCGGGTTTCCTCGTTTTCGTTGCGTGCGAGTTCTTCCAGCGTTGCTTTGGCTCGCTCGGTCTCGGCCCCCATCTCCAGCAAGGCGACGGCGGCGTACTGCCGAGTCCAGATGTTCGGCGACTCGAGCAGGGCGGTCAGCCGAGGGAGCGTATCGTCCGCGACCTTGATTTCGCCGAACACCTGGGCGGCGACCCACGGTTCGTCATCTTCCGTCAGATCCCGCAGCAGTGCTTCGGCGGGAGTCCGGGACTGAGGGTCGAGCCGCCAGAGCGTCTTGGCCGCCGTGGCCCGGGGCTTAAATTTCGACGGTTCCTGCAGCATCTGCTCGATGACGGGCACCGCTTTGGCGGCCAGCGGCTTCAGTTCGCCCAAAGCGATGACCACATTCTGCCGCACCGGCTGGACGGGGTCGGACAGGGCTGCGATCAGCGCGTCGACGCCTTGCTGACCGATCGCCGGTCCGATCTTGCCGAGCGCCGCGGCGGCATTGCGGCGGACTGACGTCACGCCGCTCTTCAAGCAACGGACCAACTCGTCCGTCGCCGAGCGGGCTTCGGGGCCGATCGCGCCGAGCGCTCGGCAGGCCCAGTACTGCGTATGGAAGTCGTCGCACGACAGCATGGAGATCAGTTCCGGCACCGCGTCTTTCGCGTCCGGGCCGATCCCCAGCAGGGCGTTGATCGCGTAGGTGCGTGTCTCGGGGTCGTTCTTCCGGAGGATGGCGATCAGCTCCGGCACCGTCTCCTTCGCCTCCTTGCCGGCTCGGTAGATTGCCAGCATCGCTGCTCGACATTCCGTGGTCGCCTGACTCTTGAGTGCGGGCGTCACGTGGGGCAGGGCCGCGCGGCCGTAACTGCCCAGCGCCAAGCCGGCGAGGGCCCACACCGGGCCGCGCCGCGTCAGCGTCTGGTCGCCCAATTTGGCCGCCAAAGCGGGGAGCGCCGCGTCCGGTTCCAGGGTCAGTTGACCCAGCGCGTGCGCGGCGGCCGCGCGGACTTCTCCGTCCTCGTCGTCCAGCGCCCGAATCAGGGCCGGAACAGCGGTCCGTGCCGCTTCGCCGCATTCGGCCAGCGTCTCCGCTGCCGACACGCGCCCGTCGGCGTCCCCGGCGCTCAATTGTGCCGTCAACTCGGACACCGACGGCTGCCGCACGGAATCGTCCGCGGCCTCCGCGTTGCCGCCCACCGCGGCGAGGAAGATCACGAGCGCCCAACGCGAGACGATCCGGATGAAGCATTTCGAACTCATTCTGATTTCCCGTCCTTTAGAGCCAATGTGCCTGAGGAGACACGATCGAGCACGCCCCCCCAGGGCCACGAACGACAACTCGTGCCCGCCGCAGTTTCCAGGATGCTGCCGTTTTGTACAATACGGGCAGGGCGAGT
>CAYUFW010000222.1:0-6420 GCA_964443915.1 uncultured Pirellulaceae bacterium | reverse complement strand
ATCCAGAGGGACCGACGCAAGCCCGCCGTCCGTGCGGTTCCGCCCCAGAGTCGATCGGCCACGGAGTCTGGAGACCATGCGAGCATTAGTAACCGGCGCAACGGGCTTTCTCGGGAAAAAGCTCCTTTCACGGCTGGAACGTCCCGTCGTGTTGTCGCGGGATGCGGCGGCGACCAGTGCCCGCTTGGGCAGCGAAGTGCCGGTTTTCGCCTGGGACCCGCAACGTAAAGCCGCGCCGCGGGAGGCATTCACGGACATCGACGTCGTCTTCCACCTCGCGGGCGAGTCGGTCGCCGCAGGCCGCTGGACTGCCGCCAGGAAAGCTCGCATCCGGGACAGCCGCACCATCGGCACGCGAAACTTGACGGAAACCTTCCGCCGGCTGGACTGCAAACCCAAGGTGCTCGTTTCGGCTTCCGCCATTGGTTATTACGGCGACCGCGGCGACGAGATCCTCGACGAAACCTCGCCGCCGGGCCGCGATTTTCTGGGCGAAGTCTGTACCGCTTGGGAACGCGAAGCGCAAGCCGCGGCCGAGGCGGGCGTGCGCGTGGTATGCGTCCGGCTCGGCATCGTGCTGGGCAAGGATGGCGGAGCGCTGCCGAGGATGCTGACGCCGTTCCGCCTGGGGTTGGGCAGTCCTTTGGGCAGTGGCCGTCAGTGGATGTCCTGGATTCACGTGGACGACGTGATCGGGTTGCTCCTGTGGGCCGCCCAGCGCACGGATCTGCAGGGAGCGGTGAATGCGACGGCTCCCCAGCCGGTGACCAATCGGGAATTCACGAAAGCCCTGGGCCGCGCGCTGCGCCGTCCGACGTTTCTGCCGGCCGTGCCTGCGGCCGCGTTGCGGCTGGCGCTGGGCGAACTGGCCGGCGTGGTCTTGGCTTCCCAGCGCGTGCTGCCGCACCGCGCCCAGACGGCGGGCTACGACTTTGCGCACCCGGGCTTGGAAGAAGCGCTGGGGCGTCTGCTGCACTAGGCGAAGCGCGTTTTCGGTGTGGCACGGCCTACTCGTTGGCCGTGCCTGCGGCGGACACGGCCGACAAGTAGGCCGTGCCACAGAAGTCGGCCACGCGGCCTTGGCGAAAGCGGCACTGGCGTTTAGCGCGGTCCCGCGTCCGGACGCGCGGCGATGCGTCCCGGCTGGCCGCCTTCATAAGCGCTGAATTCCGCCCACACCGGCAGATGGTCGGACACTTCCAGGGCTTCTTCCATCGACAGGTTGTACTGCCGCATGTAATCGAAAATGCCCGCTCGCCCGGTGAACTCGGAGGTGGCCTGACGCTGGAAGACGATGTTGTCGTACTGGGACGTGCCGCGGGTGTTGGTCGGCGTGCCCGAAACGACCCAAGTCATGCCGGAGATCTGGCCCAATTGGCCGAGATTCCGGTCGTCGACGTTCAGATCGCCCAGGATGATCACATCGTCCTCGAGGCGGCCATCGTCGCGCACCACCCGGTACACGTCGTCCAGGACGTTCAGCTCCTGCTCGGTTTCATCCGGATCGGTGTGGATGTTGACCAGCGAGAAAGTGAACGCCTGATCGGGGGACGGGCCGCGGACGCGAAACCAGCCGACCAGCGGCTCGCGGTGCAACAGATCATCCGGGTCTGCGACGGTGTACAGTTGCGAGCGGTCGACTTCGATGGTGGCCAAGTCGAAAACGAAAGCGTACTGTTCCTTGCTGACGGTCCTGCCCAGCCGCGGACCGATCACGTAGTCGTAGTGGACTCCGGCCGAATTGACCAGCTCGACGAAGTTCGGCAGCAAGTCGTCGTCCGAAGCGCGAATCTCCTGGATGGCGACGAGATCGAAATTGCGGACGATGCGGGCCAGGACGTCCATCACCTGGGGCTTGCTTGCCTTGGAATTGCCGAAGACCTGGATATTGAAAGTGGCCACGCGGACAGAGCCGGTGGAGCGGGCGGGCGGCGGTGACAAGGGATCTTTGGCGGGCGATTTCTGAGTGCTCGTCTGGGCGTCAGGCCCGATTTGGATCTTGCCGAGATCCTGCAGGTCGTATTTCTGGAGAAAGACCCAGGCGGCGATGGCAGCAGCCGCCCCGAACAGCAGCGTCTTGATCTTTGGCACGGGCCCCTCCTTGGGCGGCAGCGAAGAAGTGGACGTCCCTGTCCTTAACGGCGTTTTTGCCCGGTTAGCGCGCGAAGCGGCACCCGGCGGAGTGGGAGAATAGCCGTTCAGGGCGGATACCGCCAGATCGATTAGACCCAGCCCACGGGGCGGCGGGCAGGCGGTGCGACCCGTTTGCGCCGCAAAAAACGCACGGTTTTTCCTAACCGAAGATTTGAGAACGCCTGGGATCAACCTAGGTTTCCAGTGCGGGATGGGCGCGTCGCGCGGACGATCCGGACGCCAGTTCGCATCGCCGAAGACGTTGGCTCATCGACATGCCAATCACGTGACTAGACAAACTGGGTAAACGAACAAGGTGCAGCCATGTATCCGATCATCGCGCCGGACGCCGCTGCGGCAGCCTTTGGGGCCGTGTGCTTGTTGAGCACCGCCCTGGCCGTGCTGGTCAGCTATCTGCTCGGTGCGCGTAGCTGAAGCAGCACCGCGCGGAAAAGCGATCGTCTGCTTCCCGGTGTAAACGGAAGGGGGAAGAGTCGTGAGTTA
This sequence comes from uncultured Pirellulaceae bacterium, assembly GCA_964443915.1. Classification (GTDB taxonomy): domain Bacteria; phylum Planctomycetota; class Planctomycetia; order Pirellulales; family Pirellulaceae; genus Anammoximicrobium. Next base: position 3,783 of record CAYUFW010000222.1, on the reverse strand, counting down.
CCTGTCCAATCTGGGGACGGCCGTGGCGGACCAGTGGCCTGTCTGGCTGCTGGCGGCGGTCTTGGTGGTGGCGGCGACCATCGATGCCATCCGTTTCCGGGTGCCGAACTGGCTGACCTATCCGCTGGTCGTCGGCGGCTGGGTCTACAGCACGGCCGCCTTCGGCTGGGAGGGGATGAGTTGGAGTCTGTTCGGCACGGTCGTGGGCCTGGCCCTGCTGCTGCCGGTGCACGCGATCGGCGGCATGGGAGCGGGGGACGTCAAGTTGTTTGCCGGCGTCGGGGCCTGGCTGCACGCCACGCAGACCTTGCACGCCTTCTGCATTTCGGCCGTCGTCGGCGGACTGATCGCCGTCGCCCTGGTGGCCTGGCGCCGTGACTGGAAAAAGCACTGGACCCAATTCCAGGTCATCTCTTTCGAAGTGCTGACGATCCGAGACCCGGAGGCCTTGTCCGCCATCGCCGCCGAGCGCAAGAGTTCGATGGCGAGGTTGCCCTACGGGGTTCCCATCATGCTGGGCACGGTGCTGTACTTGGCCTGGAGCGGACAGTTCATTTGAGGCCGGCGTCGACCATGCGTCACGAGCAATCGAATTAGGGGGAGGACATCATCATGCGGTCGTCGGGCTTGACCTTCGTCGCTTTGGGGTGCGGCTTGGTCGCTTCGCTGGGCGTGTATCAGTACTTGAACGCCGCCTCGAAACAGGACGTCACCAAGACGGTCCTGGTGGCCACCAAGGAAATCAACATCAACGAACCGCTTAACCAGGAGAACGTGCGGATCATGCAGTGGGACAGCCAGCTGATTCCGCCGGGATCGCTGTCCGAACTGAAGCAGGTGGAAAACAAGTACGCCCGCATCCGGCTGTATCCGGGCGAACCGATTCTGGGCGGCAAGGTGATGAATTGGGACGACGCCAGCGGTTCGCTGAAGGTCCCCAAAGGCTACCGGGCGGTCTCGGTCAAGGTGACGATGGAAGCATCCGTGTCCAGTCTGATCGAGCCCGGCGATCACGTGGACGTGATTGTCGTCGTGCAACGCTCGCAAGACACACCGTCCATGGCCAGAACGATTCTCCGGGCCGTCCAGGTGTTCGCCGTCAATTCGCAGATGGCCAAGTCGCAAGACAAGGACAAGACGCTGGACGAGGTTCGGACGGTCTCGCTGCTGGTCGATCCGGACCAGGCGGAAAAACTGTCGATGGGACAAGACTTGGGAACGATCCGCCTGGTGCTCCGCAGCCCCGGGGACGAGATGGCCGACGAGACCATGGGCTGCACCCTGGACAGGCTGCTGGGGCGGGGGGACGTCGCGGACTCCGACGCAGGTCAAGCTGCGCCGCCCGGACAAACGGAAGCCGCCGACGCGGCCGAAGAGCCGACGAGTCCGTCCCCGGAACAAGACGGCTGGACCATGATCGTCGATTCGCCCGCGGAAACGAAGGAATACCGACTGGGCGTGCCGGGCCAAACGCCGCGTCTGACCGGCGTCAAGGACAAGAAGGCCGCCCCCAACCCGTTGGCGGCGGCGCCGGCCAGCCCGGAACCGCCGGAAGCGCCGATTCCCGCCAACAGCGCGACCGCCGTCGAGGCATCTGGCAGCGGGCAGCCCACTCCCCGCCAGGAGACCGCCGCTTCGTTCCGGCTGTGACAAATGTGCCGGCGGACGCGGAGGTATCGACCGCAACAATCAGAACGAAGAATCGCCGGGCGTGCGGCGTGTTGCTCGCATGATGCCGGTTGTGAGGCAGGGGGCACAACCGCCTGGCATGCGAACGGCACATTCCATCAGGACCGGCTGCGGAACTCTCGAATTAGATACACACGGCGGCAGTCCCGAGCCGTGCGCCTGCACTTCGCCGCGGGACTGGCCGAGCCGGTGCGATCCACACGGATGGCGTGGCCCCTCACCAAGCGCAGATACAAGGAAGTGTCCTGGTGTCTCGACAACGATTCCTTGCAGCCCATTTAGCCGGTTGAGCCTTCCTCCTGCTGGCTCTGCTGAGCGGAACCGCCGCCGGCGTGCTTGCCCAGGATCGCGGAGACCCTTCGGTGGAACTTCGTCTCAGCCGTCCAGGGCAGCGGTTGGAGATGACCGTCAGCCGTCGGGTTCTTCCGCCGCGGAGGCGAGTCATGCCCCTGACACTGATTACCGTCATTACGATTGTCGCCGCCTTCGGCGGCGTGGCGGCCCTGGCGGCGGCGGGCCTGACGCTGCTCCAGGGGCGACATGGAAGCACCGCCGAAGTCCGCCTGGAAGCCCTCGCCAAATCCACGCTGCAGTCCCCCTGGGACGGACCCGACGAGGCCGGCCAGGCCATCGTGTTTTCCGGCGGCGAGGAGCGGCCGGCGGCGTGGGAACAGCAGCTGGCGCGGTTCTTTGATCTGCGCCGGTTCATCCGCCAGGCGGGCGTCCGCGTCACGCCGCCGCAACTGGCGTTGTGCGCGGCCCTGCTGGCCATCCTCGGAGGCTCGCTCGGGGCCGCGACGGAGGCGGCCATCGTGGCGGCGCCCGTGGGCGCGGCACTGGCCGGAGTCCTGCCGTTGCTGTGGCTGTTCTGGAAACGCTACCGGCGGCTGGGGAAGTTCGAGAGCCAAATGCCGGATGCGATGGACCTGTTGGCCCGCTCGCTCCGCGCCGGCCACGGGCTGGCCGACGGGCTGAGACTGATCGGCGAAGAAATGGCCGAGCCCATCTCGGAAGAGTTTCACCGCTGTTACCAGCAGCAGGCCCTGGGCGTGCCCCTGGAGGACACGCTCGAGGGGTTGACCTTCCGCGTACCCAATCTAGACCTGAGGTTCTTTGTGAACGCGGTCGTCCTACAGCGGGTTCCGCCCCGAGCACGCCAAGACGGCCTTCCTGGCCTTGAAGGTGGTTTGCCTGGCCACGGGCTTCTTCCTGGGTGGAGGGGCCGTGTTGTGGACGGGCGATTTCTCTCAGCAGGCAATGCTGCGCGTCGTCTTCTGCACCGGCGGCGGCTTGTTCCTGCCCGACATCGCCCTGTACTTGCTGACCCGGCGGAGGCACGAACAGCTGTTCTTCGGTCTGCCGGATGCCATCGACCTGATGGTCGTGTGCGTGGAAGCCGGCCTGGGGCTGGATCAGGCGATGCGCCGGGTGGCGGAAGAAATGAGAAAGTCCTTTCCGGCGGTGTCGCACGAGTTCGAGCTGTCGAACCTGCACCTGCAAATGGGCTTGACCCGCGTTCAAGTCTTTCGGGACCTGGGCGACCGCAATGGCGAGGACGATCTGCGGAGTCTCGCTTCCGTCTTGATTCATGCCAGCCGATTTGGCACGGGCATCGGACAGGCCCTGCGGAATCATGGCGACCACATGCGCATCCGCCGCCGGCAGATGGCCGAGGAACGGGCGGCCAAGAGCGCCGTCAAATTGATCTTTCCGCTGGTGCTGTTCATCTTCCCCGCGATCTTCGTGGTGCTCGTGGGACCCGCCGCGATCAGTATCATCCGCGTCCTGTTGCCCAACATGGGGAGCGTTTGATTTCTTTCGCTGCGGCAACGGTCTGGCGGCGTCTCGGACCGCTTGCTTCGCCCATCGGCACGACCCGTATCGTCGGCATAACGCGAATCTTGCGGATTTTCGGGGTGTTGCCGCAGCCAGCCTGGGCATCGTCCGATGAAGGAAGAGAAGGAATTCCCGTTGGCCCGTTTGCGGAGTCGTCCTGTGGCTGCTACGAAAACCTCGCTGATCGCCATGCTCCTGACGCTGGTCGCCGGTGTCTCCCTGTCCGGTCAAGAGAAACCTGCCCCGTTCCAGCCAGCG
>CAYUFW010000221.1:11066-14319 GCA_964443915.1 uncultured Pirellulaceae bacterium | reverse complement strand
ACTGAGCCTCGGCGGCCCAAGAAGGACGCCTGACGGGGATGTGAGCCGCGGCAAGGCGACTGGTTCGGGCTTCAGCGGGGCCTCCAAAAGAACCGGCGGGCTTACGCCCGCCGTTCGCCAAGCCCGTGCTCCCCGCTGGGGCGAGGTGAAACGAAGCACCCAAAGAACCGGCGGGCTTACGCCCGCCGTTCGCCAAGCCGGTGCTCACCGGCTGCTCTTCAAGAACACGAACCGCCGGCTGCCGTCGCGCATGACCTGCAGCCGCACGCCCTTGGCCGTGTCGGCCTTGGCCATCGCTTCGCGGAAGTCGCGCAGGTTGCGGACGGCCGCGCCGTCCACGTCCACGACGAGATCCCGCGGCCGCAAACCCGTTCGCGCCGCCATGCTGGCCGGGTCCACGTCGGTGATCACCACGCCCTGCTGGTTCTGGTCGTAACCCAGCTGGTCCGCCAATTCCGGCGTGAGCGTCTGGACCGTCAGGCCGAAGTCAGCGGAGGATTCCTCCGCCGCCCCGCTGGGCCCGGTCTTCGCCATGTCGTCGGTCAGTTCGTCGGTCGTGATCTTGATCGTCTGCCGCTTGCCGTTGCGGACGATCGTCAATTCGGAACTCGTCCCCGGCGGCGTGGACGCCACCGACATGCGGAGCTGGTTCGCGCTGGCTACCGGCTTGCCGTTGAACTCGACGACGATATCGCCGGCCTTCAGCCCCGCTTTCTTCGCCGGGCTGTCATCCACCACGTCGCCGATCAGGACGCCCTTGGTCGAATCGAAGTTGAACGACCTGGCCAGGTCCTCGTTCAGGTCCTGGATCAGTGCCCCCAGCCGCCCGCGCTGGACCCGCCCGTGCTTGACGATCGCGTCCATGATCGAGTTGGCCATGTTGCTGGGAATGGCGAACCCGACACCGTTGTTCCCGCCCGTGCGGGAAGCAATCGCCGTGTTGATGCCGATCACCTGGCCCTTCAAGTTCACCAACGGTCCGCCGCTGTTGCCGGGATTGATCGCCGCATCCGTCTGGATGAAGTCTTCGTAGTCGGTGATGTCCATCTGCCGGCTTTTGGCGCTGATGATCCCGGCCGTCACCGTCTGGTCCAATCCGAAGGGGCTGCCCGCGGCCAGCACCCACTCGCCGACTTCAGCGGCGTCCGAGTTGCCCAGCGGCGCCGGAACCAGGTCCTTGGCCTCGACTTTGAGGACGGCCACGTCGGTCTTGGGATCCGTACCCACGACCTTCGCGGGAATCGTGCGCCGGTCGGACAGCGTCACATTCACCTCGTCGGCGCCGCGCACGACGTGGTTGTTCGTCAAGATGTACCCGTCGGAACTGACGATCACGCCCGATCCCAGGCCCTCCTGATCGAAGCCCTCAGGCATGTTGGGCATCTCGAAGAAACGCTCGAAGGGCAAATCGTCGCCGAAGAATTCGCGGAACTGTTCGGGCACCTGGGGACGGGCTCGTTCCCGGCCTCGATCCAACGCGCGGGGGCGGACGTGTTTCACCGTGCTGACACTGACCACCGACGGGCGCATCGCTTTGGCCACCGTCCGGAACGCGGTCGTCAAGTCGTCCGCCCGGTAGTCGGCACGAGCTAGCTCACTGCGAGCCTCCGCCGCCTCGCGGCCCTCGGCGGCATACGACCAACTGGTTTTCGTCTCCGACCTGAGCATCACGATCCCGGCGCCGACCGCGCCGCCGATCACGGCCGTCAAGACCCATAACAGACTTCTCGGAAATCGCAACATCGTCTCTCTCCTTTCTCGAATGGTTTCAGGCGTCACCCAGACGCAGGCCCTCGGTTTCTTTTAGACTGCGCCGGTGGTTTTCCAACTTTTCAGAGTTGGCCAAGGACTCCACGATGGGCTGCCCGCGAGGGCTTTATCCCTTTGTTGCCGTCCGGCCGCTTGTCTTGCAGGCCACCCAGCCGTGCCGCGCATTCTGCAAGGAGCGTGCCAGCCATCTGCAAGTGATTTAGCCGTTTGACCTTGCGTCTTTGCACGAGGAAAAGGCCGTGAAATGGCCGGAGGCGTATGTGACAAAATGGCAGGACCAGTTCGATCGCCGTAACCGAAGGCTGCCCCAGAACACGAGAATCATCGGCACCAAAAGCGTCCAGATGTTCCAGCTGGAATTGTAAGTCTCGCTGATCGTCTATAATCTGCTGGCGCAGCTCCGTCGCTTAACATCGTTCGAGAAACAACTGTCCGATCTCATGTGAGCGGCACGGCGCTAGCCGCCGGTACTGCGGCCAATCCGAGACCGGTGGCTAGCGCCATTCCGCTCACTCATTCCTCGAACGATGCTTACCGTCGAGCGAGAGCACGTCGAAGGAAAGATCCACAACGTGAAAGCTTTGGTCACCGGCGCCGGGGGTTTCCTCGGCTTGTACATCGTCGAACAACTGCTCGCCCGCGGCGACGGGGTGCGAGCGATCGCGCGGCAGCGATACCCGGAATTGGACCGTGCCGGCGTGGAGGCGGTTCAAGGCGATTTGCGGGACGCCCAGACGGCTGCGGACGCCTGCCGGGGCGTAGACACAGTTTTTCACGCGGCGGGGGTCGCCGGGATTTGGGGATCCTGGCAGCATTACTACGAAGGCAACACGCTGGCTACGGAGAACGTGATCGCCGGCTGCCGCCAACACGCCGTGCGGAAGTTGGTCTACACCAGCAGCCCCAGCGTGACCTTTGACGGCGCAGACCAGGTTGGGGTCGACGAATCGGTTCCCTACCCGCAACGCTGGCTGTGTCACTACCCACACACGAAGGCCCTCGCCGAACAGCAGGTGCTGGGCGCCAACGGCCGAGGTGGGCTGTCAACTTGCTCGCTGCGCCCTCATCTGATCTGGGGGCCGCGCGATCGGCATCTGATCCCCCGTTTGCTCCAGCGGGCTCGCTGCGGTCAGTTGCGCCGCGTCGGTGACGGCACGAACCTGATCGACATGGTTTACGTCGAGAATGCGGCGCGGGCTCATTTGCAGGCCGCGGACGCTCTGGAGCCGGGGTCGCCGGTGGGCGGCCGGGCTTACTTCATCAGCCAGGGCGAGCCGGTGAACTGCTGGCAGTGGATCAGCGAAATCCTGGCACGCGCGGGTCTGCCGCCCGTGAGCAAGGCGATTTCGTTCGCTGCCGCTTGGCGGCTGGGTGCCGTCCTGGAAGCCGTCTATCGGGTTTGCCGATTGACCGGCGAACCGCGGATGACGCGTTTCCTGGCGGCCCAACTGGCCAGACATCATTACTTTGACATCCGCCGGGC
>CAYUFW010000221.1:0-11056 GCA_964443915.1 uncultured Pirellulaceae bacterium | reverse complement strand
AAAGTCAGATTTTGGCTATTCCGCGCAGATTGCCACAGCCGAAGGCATGCAACGCTTGGCCAGAGAATTGGCCGAGAAATAGGCCGGAAGGGCCACCGGCCCGGGCCGGGTTACTATTCCGCGATTTCTTGGTTTCCCCCAAGGATCGAACCATGTCGCTCATCATCCGTGCCCCGGCTTTGCCATTCTGCCGCTTGCCAACACGTGGTGAAATGGGTAATTTTTGATTCTCAGGTGATGGAGATCGGCTCAACCAAGGAGTAGAGATCGGACATGATAGCGACGATCGGGGCAAGTCGTTTGCCCGACAACCAACGGGTGGTGATTACCGGGATCGGGCTGACGGCGCCCAACGGCAACTCGCTGCCGGAACTTCGCGAGAGCCTGCTGGAAGGCCGGAGCGGCGTGCGGGAATACGAAATCCGCTACTTCGGAAAGACCGTGGCGGGCACCTGCCAATTTGACGTCTCGCGCTACCAGGCGCGCCGAGAAGCGCGCCGCGGCACGCGTGCCGGCAGCGTCGGAATCTACTGCAGCAATGAAGCGGTCAAGGACTCGGGGGTCGATTGGCCCAATGTCGACAAGTCGCGCGTGGGCGTCTACCTGGGCGTCACCGAACACGGCAACGTGGAGACGGAGAACGAGATCCACGAGCTGAAAAACTACAACTACGACACCTCGTTCTGGTCGCACCATCACAATCCCCGCACCGTGGCGAACAACCCAGCCGGCGAAGTCGCCTTGAACATGGCCATCACCGGTCCGCACTACACGATCGGCGCGGCTTGTGCGGCGGGCAACGCCGGGTTGATCCAAGGCGCGCAGATGCTGCGTTTGAACGAGTGCGACGTGGCGATCTGTGGCGGCGTGTCGGAGAGCATCCACACGTTCGGGATCTTCGCCAGTTTCCGCAGCCAAGGGGCCCTGGCCGAACACGCGGAGCCTTGCCGGGCTTCACGTCCGTTCGATTTGCAGCGCAACGGCATCGTCGTCGCGGAGGGCGGGTGCGTGTTCATCGCCGAGCGGCTGGACGACGCCCGACGCCGCGGCGCCAGAATCTACGGCGAGTTGGCCGGTTATGCGATGAACACCGACGCCACCGATTTCGTGCTGCCCAACCCGGACCGGCAGGCGGAGTGCATGGAGTTGGCTCTGAAACGCGCCGGTTTGGTGGCCGAGCAGATCGACATCGTAAGCACGCACGCCACCGGCACCGTCAGCGGCGACGCGCAGGAGTGCATCGCCTTGCGGCGCGTGTTCGGCGGCTCGCCGCGCACGTACTTCAACAACACCAAGAGCTTCATCGGCCACTCGATGGGCGCCGCCGGGGCTTTGGAGTTGGCCGGCAACCTGGGCACGTTTCAGGACGGCGTCTGTCACGCGACGATCAACGTCGACGAATTGGACCCCCAGTGCGCGCTGGACGGCCTGGTCCTGAACCAGCCCCGCGAGATCGGCAAGGCCACCTACATCCTGAACAATTCGTTCGGCATGTTGGGCATCAACTCGGTGGCCATCGTCAAGAGATTCTGAAACGAACACGTCAACCCGAGCAACATTCGGGAGGCAGGGAAGGAGTACAGGCGGTATGGCACCAGCCGAAATCCGGGCGGAAATCATCAGCATCCTGTCGGACATCGCCCCCGACGAGGACTTGAGCAGCCTCCAGGACGATGTGCCTTTTCGCGAGCAGATCGAACTGGACAGCATGGATTTTCTGGACATCGTGATGGAGCTGCGCAAGCGCCACCGCGTGCAGGTCCCCGAAGCCGATTACGGGCAACTCGTGTCGATGGCCAGTACCGTCAAGTACCTGGAACCCTTGATGAAGGACGCGTAGCGCCCGCGTGTGGCACGGCCTACTTGTTGGCCGTGCCGGACGCGCGTGGGTCAGACGACTCGCAATCCCCGATGTACGACACGATCATCATTGGCGCGGGCATGTCCGGCTTGGCGGCAGGCATCCGCCTGGCGTATTACGATCAGCGCGTCTGCATTCTGGAGCGGCACAACACGATCGGCGGCCTGAACTCGTTCTATCGGCTGCGCGGCCGCGACTACGACGTCGGCCTGCACGCCGTCACCAACTTCACGCCTCCCGGCGCCAAACGCGGCCCGCTGGCCCGCCTGCTCCGCCAACTCCGTTTCCAGTGGGCCGATTTCGCCTTGGCTCCCCAGATCGGCTCGGCCATCGCCTTTCCCGGCGTCGAACTCAAATTCGGCAACGGCATCGAACTGCTCGAAGCGGAGATCGCCCGCGCGTTTCCCCGCGAGAAGGACAACTTCCGCCGCTTGCTGCAGCGGTTGGTGGACTACGACGACTTGAATCCGGCCCACTTCGAGATGTCCGGCCGCCGGGTGCTGGACGAGACCATCGGCGATCCGCTGTTGCGGGAAATGATCCTCTGCCCGCTGATGTGGTACGGGAATGCGGCCGAACACGACATGCCGTTCGGCCAGTTCTGCATCATGTTCCGCAGCATCTTCCTGGAGGGCTTCGCGCGGCCTCTGGCGGGAGTCCGCTTGATCCTCCGCAACTTGATCCGCCGCTTCCGCTCGCTGGGCGGCGAACTGCGGCTGCGGTCCGGCGTCGCCAGGATCAAGGTCGAAGACGGCCGCGCGGTGGGCGTCGTCCTGGACGACGGCCGCGAGTTGCAGGCGCGACGGATCCTCTCCTCGGCCGGCCTCGTGGAAACGCTGCGGATGTGCGAAGACGGCGTGCAAGTGGACGACCACCGGGCCGGGCGGATGTCGTTCGTCGAGGCCATCTCGGTACTCGACCGTCAGCCCCAGCAGTTCGGCCACGACCGCACGATCGTCTTCTTCAACGACTCGGACCGCTTCCACTGGCAGCGGCCGGACGAATTGTGCGACGTGCGGACGGGCGTGGTGTGCTCGCCCAACAACTACGCCTACGGCGCCGGCGAAGGGCTGCCGGACGGCATTCTGCGGATCTCGGCGCTGGCCAACTACGACCGCTGGGCGACGCTGACCGAGGACCAGTACCGCTTGGAAAAGCTCCGCTGGTACGACCGGCTGGTCGCGTCGTCCGTGCGTTTCGTGCCGGACCACCGCTCGTACGTCATCGACACCGACATCTTCACTCCGACCACGATCCGCCGCTTTACCTGGCACAACAACGGCGCCGTGTACGGCGCGCCGGAAAAGCGCCTGGAAGGCACCACGCACCTGAAGAACCTTTTTCTCTGCGGCAGCGACCAGGGCTTCGTGGGCATCATCGGCGCGATCGTCAGCGGCATCACGGTCGCCAACAAGCATTGCCTAAAGGCGTGAAGCGGGCCGACGTGGTCCGACGGTGCTCAGGTCAATCGGTTCGAACCCCAGTTCCAGCGCCGGCGACGTGGGCCGCAGGCGATAATCGTGCCGCGCCGCGTCCACGAACTGCGGGTCCGCGATCCGGCTCGCCTGATCGAACCCCAACTCTCGCCAGAAGGTCCAGGGCCGAAACCACTGCGCGTACGGCTCGTTGCCCGGCGCAAAAACCCGCACGTCCTGTCCGGCGTGCCAGTACAGGTTATGGTCCCAGCGCACGATGGTATGGGCCGCCTGACGGCCGCAGTAGATCGCCATCGACTCGGGCCCCGCGTACGAGACGATATTGTGGTGGAATTCGGTGCCGCGCGAGTTGTCCGAGAAGTTGGCGATCAGAACCTGCCGCCGCGGGCCGTTTTCCACGAAGATGTTGTTGTAGATCTGGTTGTTCTTGCCGCCTTGCACCATGAGTCCCCCGTCGGACGCTCCGTAGACGACGTTCCCGTAGACGGTGAAGCCGCCGGCGAAGGAGTCCAGGTAGATGCCCCACGAGTTCCACAGGTCGCGGCCCATCATCGAGGAAAACCCGCCCGTGTCGTGGATCAGGTTGTAGCGGAAGATGCTGCCGCTGTGGTGGTCGCGGGACTGCTGGGTGACTTCCAGTCCGCCCGTATCGTAGGTCTCCGTATTCAGATCGTGGAGATGATTGTACTCGACGATGTTCTTGGTGCTGGTCGTGTGGCCGACGCTGATGCCCCAGCGGGTCGTCTCGTGAACGTGGTTGTGGGCGATCCGCGCGCCGTGGACTTGGTCCCTGGTCGAGATGCCCGCGACGTGCTTGTAGACCCAGCCCAGGTGGTGAATGTGGTTGTCGGACACGACGGTGCCGCCGGGCGAGTGGTTGACGTAGATGCCGCCCTCCGCGCCGTAGCCGATCTCGTTGCCCACGAACTGCGTCTGCTGCCCGAAGGACGTGTGCAGGCCCGCTTTGCCGATGTTCAGCAGGCGGCAGTCCTCGACGCTGACGTGTTGCGTGTGGACCAGCGTCACCACGCCGTCCTGGTTGCTGCCGTAGGCCACGAAGCCGTCGTCGGGGGTGTAGTCCGTTTCCTGCAGCGTGAGCTGGCTGAAACGCACGAACTGGACCGGCTGTTCCGGCGTACCGCGGCATTCCACCAACCGCGTCAGACGGGGAGCGATCACCGGCGAGTCGTCGGTCAGCGGGGCTTTCGGCCACAGGTACAGCTTGCGGCCGGCACGATCCAGATACCATTCGCCCGGGCTGTCCAACTCCTCGAGGATGTTCTCGACGAAGTAGCGGTCGCCGCTGCAGACCTCGACGGCGGCCTCCTTGCCGCTCACGACGATGACGCCTTCGCCTTCGTCGACGCGTTCCAGCTTCAGGATCTGATTGAATGCGCGGCAGGAATGGGGCGACGAAGGCCAGACGTGTACCTCGGCGTCCGGTTCCTGCGCCCAGGAAGCCTTGGCCGTGCCGGACAGGAACGGGAACTGCGTCTTGCTCGCGGCGCTCAACCCCCCGCACTTGACGATCTGCAGTCCGTGGCAGGCCTGGTAGTCCTCACACTGGATCGTGATCAGGTGTTTGCCGACAGCGACCGGCGGGCGTTTCCAGGACGCGGGACGCCAGTCCGGGTCGTCGGTCAGGATCAGCGCATCCAGGTTGTAACCGCCGCCCTTGTCGTTGGACCAGCGCAACCGGTGTTTGCCGGCCGTCAGCGTCAGCGTCGCCGCGTTGCTCCACTGGTGAACCTGCCAACCGCCGGTGTCCGGCAGGTTGTTCAGCGGCACCGGGGGACCGCCGTCGACGGCCAAGCTTGTCTGCCCGCCCATGTCCTCCCGCCCCAGTTGCTTCATCCCGTGGGCGTACAGGGCCCAGACGGCGTAGTCGCCGGCCGCCGGAACCTCGAAGTCCCACTCCAGCCAATCGCCGCGGTTGTGCATCGCCCCGACGGCCTCGCCAAAACAGTCCGGACGGATGTACAGAAAACCTTGGCGATAAGGATCGGCGGGCACGTAATTGGGACAGCGAGCGCGGATCATCCGCTGGCTGGCGACGAACAGCGAGCGGAAGTACGTATCCGGCGGCAGGCTGTCCGGCAGGTCCGCACAGACGATCTGCCCCCGCCACGGCCGAAAGCCGGGGATGGGCACCCCGCCGCTGATCACCGGGGTCTCGCCGGGGAAAGCGACATAGGCGATGGGGCACTGCTCGGTGCCCGAATCCTGCGCTTCGAGGGCCAGCATCTCCTGCGGCCGGTAGACCCCGCCGCGCAGCTGAACTTCGACCGGCGCCGTCAGCGGTCCGGCTGCCTTCAGCTTGCGGATCGCATCCCGGGCGGCGGTCAGCGAGGCCAGCGGGCCATCGGACCTGGCCGCGTTGGCGGTGGCGAGTTTTCCCGACCAGGCGTCATTGCCGGTGGGAGATACGTACAGCACGCAGGGCGGAGTCGCCGCAACGGCCCGCACTGGCAGGGTGCAAGCGATCGCGACAACCGCAACCAGCGGAACCCAAATCAAGCGTTTCATGGCCTCGGTCTCCTTGGCACAGCCGGCAAGAATGTCCCCAACATCTCACGCAAAACCACTCAAACGATAGTCTGGTTTCCCTACGTATCGCACGTCAGTTCTTGACGCAGAACGCCGCCTCGTTCGATCGGGTCCGTGGGGCACTGCCACGAGAACCATCGTCAGGGCGACTGCAGCGCCTCGATCGCGTCGCCAATCTGAACCCGGAACGCGTTCCAGTCCTCTGCCCCGAACAGCGAATCGTGGTCGCGTTGGCCCAGTTTGAAGGCGGCCATCCGCTGGGCGATCAACGCTTCGGCGGCCCGCGCGGCGGGTGTCCCGGCGTGCTGCTTGGCCAGCCGCGCCGCCGTCAGCAGTCGGCGGTAATCGTCCAGGCCCTCGCGCACTTGCTCGAAGTGAATCGACGGGATCAGCTGCCCGTCCGGTGACGAATTGCACCAGGCGTAATCGTCCTCCCGGCAATCGAGCGCGTAGTACGGATCGCCGGCGACCACGTTCCAGTGCCAGGAGAGGCGGAACTTCATGTCGAATTGCCTGGCCGCCTTGTACATGTAATCGCCGAAGGTCCAGCGGTTGCCGCCGTTGTAGAACGCCCAGTCGCTGCCCGCCTCGTGCAGCAGACGGACGGAGTCCTCGTCGTGGCCGTTCCAGTTGGCGACGTGCAGCAACTTGGACAGCCGGAAATGCGGATCGTTCCGGTCGCTGCCGCTGAAGCTGCTGGCGGCCGTGAAAAACGGCGGGCCTTGCGGGAATGCCTTGCGGTAGGCCTCGGCGTTTTCGGCCGAGCGTTTCAAGTCATCGCCAATCGGCTCGTCGCCCAAGTTGTAGTACACCGGAATCCAACCTTGCCGGTCGGCGTGCTGCTGGATCGGCGTGTAGACGGCCTTGACGAATTCCGCGTAATCCTTGAACCCGGCCGCCTTCATCGCCCCGGTGTCCTGGTAGTAGGCGTTGAAGCCGGACACACCACGGCCATACGAAACGACGGCCAGGAAGCCGAGGTCCTTCAGCAACTGCATCTGGGCGTCGGCCCTCCCGAACTCCAGCACGGGCTGGCCGTTCTGGAAACCGCGGTAGGCAATCGTGGGAATGCCGCTGCACGCGGTGCAACCGTACTGGCGCATCTTCCGGAGACTGCGTTCCGTCATCCGCTGGTTCCAGGCCGCGGCCGCCGGATCTTCGCCGTACCAGGGAATGGAAATGGAAGAGCCCCACGGCCCGGCTGGAACGTCGACTGGATCCAGCGTCCCGGCACGGACTCGAAACTCGACGGGCACCTCGGCCTCGCCGCCCTGCTGCGGCTGGATCGCCAGTACGCCCTTGTACACGCCCGGTTTGGCGTCGGCCGGCGTCTTGACCGTCAGCCAGAACCGGCGGGTCACGTCCTGGGGCATGTCGACCACGTTGGTGGGCATGATCAGCCGGGGACGGATCGTGTAGACCGAACCTTCCATCGTGACCCGGCTGATGCGGTACGAGACGAAGCCCACGTCGATCGCACTGGCCGGGATCACGCCCGCCGGACCGCGCAGGTTGCCCGCCGTCACCGTCACTCGGCCGAGATTGCGCAAGGGGACCACGCCCACGGTCAGCGGCTCCAACTCGCCCGCAAACGCTTCGCCCCGCAGCGGTCCGCCGATTTCCGACGCCAGCGGCGTGTCGTTGTAGTACACGTCCTGCATCCAGTCGCGCTGAAACACGACGTAGCCGCGGCGCTGGTCTTCCGCGGTCGGCTGCAATGGGTCGCCCGCCGGCCGGTGCAGGACGCGTTTGAAGTAGTTGTCGAAGTAGAAACGCCGCTTCTGTTCCACGAATTTCAGGAAGGCTTCGCCCTCGGCGGCTTTGGCCACCGGGAAGATCACCGCAGCCGAAACGCAGCAGCCCCAATTCTCGCCCTGGAACTCGACGTTCAGTTGCCCGTCGGTCACGTCGACCTCGAACGTCTTTTCCTGGAAGTACGCCTTCTGGTACTTGTCGAACGTGCTGTCCGCCGGTTGGTCTTCGACGTTCCAGAAGCGGAAGTATTTTTCCTGGAACCGGGCGAAATCCATCTTGTCCGTCACGACCGGTTTGCCCTCCGCCAGGATGGACCGCTGGCGATACACCTGGTACTCGCCCCAGAACCCGGACGGACTGTCGATGTTCACCAGCACTCGGTAACGGCCGTTGGGCACGTCCACTGCCAGCCCGCCGCGCTCGAGGCAGATGAAGTCCTGGTACAGCGGCTCCGGCTGCAGAGCGTCGAAGATGCGCCAAATCCGGGCGTCCTTCAGGCCGTAGCCGCGGCCGCGGCTGTAGATCGTGCTGGGCGTGATCGGTTGAAAGCCGTCCATCAGCGGGCTTCCACCCGGCCCAAAGTCGAAGGCACGCAGGCTGTCAAAGGCAACCCCTTGCGCGGCAGTGTCACGTTCCAGCCGCACGTTATCCAGGAACAAGGGCGTCTTGGGCTCGTCGCCGACGCTGAACACCAGCCGCGTGATGCCGCCCAGCATCAACATGCGTCCGGGCCGCGACTTCTCGCCGACGTACAACTGCTTGACTGGAACGATCAGCGTGCTCGAACCCGGCGGCGCGACGGTCGTGTAATTGACCCGCGTCCAATAATCCCGTGTCGCGGTGTCCCGGACTTCGACGTACAACTCCAGCGGATCATCGGTTTCGACGTGCAAGTCGGCTTTAAGGAAGTCGTAGCCCGACCAGTCCTGCGGCCCGTCCATGACCACATAGGAGCGATCGACGCGCAGGGCCTTCTTGCCGTCGGTGGCGTGCTGCTCGACCACCCTGCCGCCGCTGAACGGATTCTTGTCCTCGAACGAGCTAACCAGCTTCACGGGCGGGCCGCTGACGACCGTCTTCTTGACCTCCAGCAACGAGCCGCAGGCGTAGCATTGCCTCCAGGCGGGCAGGTTGCGGTACGCACACTCCGGGCAGCGGACGGCGTCGGCCGTCAAGTCACCGGGCGGCGCGATGGGCGCTTCTTCCGGCCCCAGCACGGGCTCGTCCGTCAGCGGCACGTCGTTGCCGACCCGGACCAGCGACACGTCGTCGATCCACAGATAGCCGGCGGCGAACATCCCGAACGAAGGCCCGGCCTGTTTCTTTTCCTTGACGTCCGCCACGTAGGTCAGTTTCGTCCAGCCGAACGTGCCGTTCTTCTTCAGTTGCATGTACTTGCCGTCGAACATGAACTCGGTCGTCGCGTTCCAGATGCCGGTGCCGATGTCCAGGCCGCGGAGGTAGGCCGTGATCTGGTAACGTCCGGGTTCCAGATCCCGCAACTGGACGGTGCGAATCTTGGCTCCGGCCCCGCCGACCAGCAGGCACGAATGCTGGCCGGTGCGTGCCACCTGGCCGACGGCGAAGCTGCAATCGCCCTCGTATTTCCAGCCGCCCCACTTGGCGAACACCAGCCCGAACTGGTCCCGCTCTTTGGGCACCTCGAACGAAGGATCTTCGACCAGGTTCGGGCCTGGCTGCCCCGCCGCATCCGCCGACAGGCACAGGAACCCCAGCCAACACACGCCGCAAGCCACCCACGTACGCATCGTGTATACTCCTCTTTCGGTCCGTCATCGTAGCACCGCATGGCGACAGAAGCCAGTTGGCTCTCGAACGGCCCGGTTCAGGCTGAAGCTGCGCCCGACGCCAATTCGTCGAGGGAGACGCCGAGAACGCCGGCCAGGCGAGCAGCAATGGACAGCGTCGGTTCGCGCTCATCCTGCTCCAGTTGCGACAGATACCCCTGAGAGATGCCGGCCGCCGCCGCAAGCTGCACCTGGGTCTGGTTTCGTGCTTCGCGCGCGGTCCGGAGCTTCTGGCCCAACGTAGGAACGCCCGCACGATCCGCCAGTGCCTTCCGCCTCGCGGACAACTGCGCCCGGATGCGGGCATTGATCTCCGGCTTCTCGCGCTCGATCTGCTCGCGGATCGCGTCGTACTTCGCAGCTTCTTCGGCCGTCAAGCGTCGGTCGCGGACAATGCGTTTCATGTTCGGCTCCCATTTTCGCCATCTCGGCAATAAAACGTTCCTTCGCGGGAGACGGATCGCTACGGTTCCACGTCGTAGGCCGTTACCGGGTACACGGCATCCTCGTCGATCTCGTCGTACACGACCGCGATCAAACGCCCCGTACTCGTCTCGCCAAAGGCGATGAACCTGCCGGACGACCGACTCCTCTCAATGCCTTCCGGATGGTCCAGCACTTCCTCAACTTCTTCCTTGGACACGTCGTGTTCGGCGATGTGCTGCACATTGCCGCGCGGATCGTCGTCCAGATCCCAGTAGGTGCGTCTGAATCCCATGCCGTCCCTCGTCTTCCCCCTTCGAATATAGCCATTGCAATAACCCGGGACAAGTCGGATCGGCGGGAGAGGGTCGCGTCAGCCAACGGCCAGGGTTTCACGGGCGACGCTCGGCCGGGGGCAGAGCGGTGTTGGACATGCCGGAAGCAGGCTCACGCCCTCCTGCGGCTTCGTCGGCCAGGAGTTCCTCGATTCGCTGCTGGACTTCCTCCCAGCGTTCCAGCAGCCGCGTTCACCAGTCGCTGCGGACGGCACTCGCAAGCTCTGGAGTTGTGCGTAGACTTTTTCATAGCGGAATTGCACTAAAACAGAAGAGGCTACAAAATAGAAGTCCGGCACTGCTTGCCTAAGCCTAACGGAAGAACACCATGAAGCGATCCCTGCCAGTTGTCTTTGTCCTGGTGCTGGCCACGGTTGTTCACGAGCGGACCGAAGCCGGATCACCGATCAGTGCCTTTGAAGGCGACACCGATCCGGTAACCCAAGGCCGGATTGATGAACTGGTCCTCGGCCGGCTGAAACAACTGGGAATCGCGCCCGCTCGCGTGTGCTCCGACGGCGTCTTTGTGCGCCGGGCCTACCTGGACGTGATCGGCACGCTGCCCACGGCGGAAGAGTCCCGCCAGTTCTTGCACGACACGGATCGCGACAAACGCCGCAAGCTGATCGATCGCCTGTTGGAGCGCGAGGAGTTCGCCGACTACTGGGCGATGAAGTGGTGCGACCTGCTGCGGGTCAAATCCGAGTTCCCCATCAAACTCTGGCCCAACGCGGTGCAGGCCTATCATCGCTGGATTCACACGAGCATCCGGGAGAACATGCCGTATGACCGGTTCGTCCGCGAGATGCTCACGGGCAGCGGCAGCAACTTCCGCGACCCGCAAGTGAACTTCTACCGCGCCGTGCAGAGTCGCGAGCCGCAGGCCCTCGC
>CAYUFW010000220.1:6033-14358 GCA_964443915.1 uncultured Pirellulaceae bacterium | reverse complement strand
ATGGGATTCGGCTTGTCGGCGCCGGCCGCGTGACCACAGACGAGCAGGACGAAAACGAGGCAAGCAGGACGGATACTCATGGCTCAGGACTCCTACGGCACAACCTGGACGACTTCGAGCAACTGGCACGGCGCCGGCTGGACGGTCGCCCGATGCCGCTCGACCGCAACGGCGATTTTCGCGACGACGTCCGGGTTCTCGGCGGCCAAGTCAAACCGTTCGCCGGGGTCGCGGCCCAAGTGAAACAGCAGCGGCGGGTCGTGCGGTTCGGGCTTGCCGGCCCCGTAGGCGGCGCGCGTGATGTAGTGGGCCTTCCAGGGCCCGACGCGGGCCGCATACAGCTTGTCGCCGCGATAGTAGAAGAACGCCTCGCGCTCGACGGTTCCCGTGCCGAACAGCAGCGGCGAGATGTCCAGTCCGTCGATCGGGCGATCCTGCGGCGGCTGAGCGCCGGCCAGTTTCGCACAGGTGACGAACAAGTCCATCGTCGTGGCCGTTTCGCGCTGCACGACGCCGGCGCGGATCTTGCCGGGCCACCAGGCGATGCCCGGCACGCGCATGCCGCCTTCCCACGTCGAGCCCTTGCCGTCCCGCAACAGGCCCGCGCAGCCGCCGGCCAGGCCCATGATCAGCCACGGCCCGTTGTCGCTGCTGAACACGACCAGCGTGTTCTTCTCCAGCCCCTCGCGGCGGAGCGTGTCGAGGACCTCGCCGACGCTGGCGTCGATCTCCTCGATCACGTCGCCGTACAGCCCGGCCGGGCTCTTGCCGAAGAACGCCTGCGACGCGAACAGCGGCACGTGCGGAAAGGAATGCGCGAAATACAGGAAAAACGGCCCCTGGCGGTGATTGCGGATGAACTTCACCGCCTCGTCGGTGTAGCGCCGGGTGAGCGTGGTTTGGTCGGCCGGGCGTTCGATCAGTTCGGTGCCGCGGTACAGCGGCGAGTTCCACCAGGAGGCTTGCTGGTCCAGACGGCTGGTCGCCCGCGGCGGACCTTGGCCCGAGGGGTCCATGTCGTTGGAATGGGGCAGGCCAAAGTTGAAGTCGAAACCATGCCGCGACGGGTGGCCATCGGGATTGTTGGACCACACGCCCAGGTGCCACTTGCCGATCGTGCCGGTGGCGTAGCCGCGCTGTTTGAGCAGTTCGGCCAGCGTGACTTCGCTGTCGGGCAGATGCCCCGTCGAACGATTTCGCAGCACGCGAAACTGCTCGTGGCACATGCCGCTGCGGATCGGATATCGTCCGGTCAACAGCGCCGCGCGGCTGGGCGTACAGACTTCTGCCGCCGAGTAGAAATCGGTGAACCGCATCCCCTCGGCGGCCATGCGGTCCAGGTGCGGCGTGCGGATGCTGGGATGCCCGTAGCAGCCCAGATCGCCGTAGCCCATATCGTCGGCGTAGATGATGACGATGTTCGGCGGCGGGTCTTCAGCCGCCGGCGCCGGATGAGCGGCGAGTAATCCGGCCAGCAACGGCAGTAGCGTCAAAAAGCTTCTCATGGTTGACTCCTCTCCCGTGATTTGATTGGGGATGTGTTTCTTTCCGTGCCGCGATTGATCGCCGCGCTCGGTGGAATCACCGGATCTTCGCGTCCGGCAGCTGCTGCTTGATGCCCTCGTCCAGCGGCATCTTGTCCGTGTCCGGGGTCAAGCCCGTTTCCAGCATGAGGCGTGTTAGTTCCGCTTGCAACTCCTTCACGACGTTAGCGTACTTCGGGTTGTTGATCAGGTTGTGGCGTTCTTCCGGATCGAACTCGATGTTGTACAACTCGGCCATGTGGCGGTCCGGTCCGCCGTCGCCGTGCGGATAATGGACGTACTTCCAAGATCCCGTGCGCACGCCGCGGACGTTGGGCGTGTACGGGAACTGCTTCTCGTAGTTGTAGTGGTAGAACCACGACTTGCGCCAGGCCGGATCGCCGCTGCGAACCAGCTTGACCCACGACCGCCCGTGGATCTTTTCCAATTCCAGCGGCGGCGCGCCGCACAGTTCCAGGATGCTGGGCGCGACGTCGACGGTCAGCACCTGCTCCTCGACGACCCTCGGCTGCTCGACGGGCACCAGTCCTGGATAGCGCACGACCAGCGGAATGCGGATGCTCGGCTCGTGCATCGTCCGCTTGTCCACCATCCCGTGCTCGCCGTTCAGAATTCCGTTGTCGCCCAGGAACACGAACACCGTGTTGTCCAGTTCGCCCCGTTTTCGCAGCAGTTCGTACAGCCGGCCGACGCTGTCGTCCACGGAGACGATTGTGCCCCAGTAGGCATGCGTCATGTTTTCAAAATCTTTGACCGCTTCCGGCCGGTCGTCCGGGAACTTCTTCCGCCATTCGAACAGCGGTCCGTAGATGCCGTGCCAGGTGTAGAGCCGCTGCCGGATCCAATCCGGTTTGTCGTCCAGCATGAAGGCCGTTTCGGGGTAGGGCACGCGGACGACGTCGAACAGGTGCTCGTATTTCGGCTCCGGAAAGTAGAAGCTGTGCGGCGCCTTGTGGCCGACCATCAGCAGCCAAGGCTTGTCGCCGCGCGGCCGGTTGAGCCACTCGGCGGCCATGTCCGTCACGACGTGCGTGTAGTAGCCCGGCACCACCTCGCGCCGCTGGCCGTTGAGATTGAACTCCGTGTCGAAGTATTTTCCCTGGCCCTTGTGGGTCACGAACCAGTTGAACCCGGGCCGCGGTTCGTCGTTTTCCTCGCCCATGTGCCATTTGCCGATGTAGGCCGTATCGTAGCCCGCGGCTTGCAGCACCATCGGGAAGCTCTTGAACCCCGTCGGATACTCCGTGAAGTTGTCCGTCACCCCGTGCGTGTGGGCGTACAGCCCGCTGAGGATCGACGCCCGGCTGGGCGAACACAGCGACGTAGTGCAGAACATGTTGCGGAAGTGGACCCCCTCCTTGCCCAAGCGGTCGATGTTCGGCGTCTTCAAATACTTGCTGCCGCCCAGTCCAATCGCATCGGCACGCTGATCGTCCGTCAGGACCACCAGCACGTTGGGCTGTTTGCCGGGCTGGGCAGCAGGCACGGCAATGGATGGCAGCGTCGAAACGCCGGTCACAAGTAACGCGAGCAAATGTCTGATGTTCATGGCTACAGGGCCCTACTGGGAAAGAAGTTACGGCGAAACCGCCCTCATCGGCGCCCAATGCCTAATCGTCGCTATCGAAGCGGCAGGTAAATGACTTGCCCCTCCCACTCGCCTTCGCCGCTGCACTCGACGATCAGGACGAGATCGTCGATCACTTGTCGGATTGGCAGCGTCTGCCCGGCGACCACAATGCCGGGCATCGCTTCCCCGTCGGCCACGCGCTGGTAGGCAAATCCAATCATGGTGCGAACGTCGTGGGTGAGCAGAATTCGTCGCTGATCACCACACCACGCGAGCAGAATCGGATCCTCCGCACCGATGAGGCCGACGTCTTGTACGCGAACTACATCGACGCCGGGACACCGCCGCATCAAACCACGCAAGATGTCGCCGTTGAAGTTCTCGTCAGCCGCCAGTCTCAGCACGGGTCTGGCCCTCCGACTTAAGGGACCTTCGCTTCAAGAGCCGCTGCCGGATTCCGGTGGGATTGAATCGCGCCTCGTGGGCCTGTTGAACGGTGTCACTCTGCTTCTGGGCTTGCCGCATGTACTCGTCGACTTCGGGCTGCCGTCGGAGGTAAAATGCGATCGCCTCGTAAACGTCGGCCAGTTCCAGGGAGCTGTACTGTTGCGCGATCTCTTCGGCCGTCGCTCCCTGCTGAAACGCGGTAATCACCGTCTCCAGCGGAACGCGTGTTCCTGAGATGCGAATCACGCCGTCTTCCGATGTGATGAAGGGCACCCTTGCGGCTTCGATGGCCATGCTCATCTCCAAACTCGCTCCAGGCTAGGACTCTCGATCTCTCGATATTCTACCGTCCGTCTCTGCCGTAACAACTATCCCAACAGGTGCTGGAACTTCGCCGCGTCAAGCGAGTGCAATCGACTGGCGAATTCGTTCACGTAGAACATGTCAGGCGAGAACCGTTGAGCCCGAACGCGGATGTGAAAGACGGGGTCCGCCGCGTACGGATCGAAGAGCACAAGACCGACGCCAAACAGGAGGCAGAGCGACTCAAGGCGGCTTTCGTCTTCCTCGCTCGTGGTCGACGGCATGACCACGTAGCTGCGAGCGGCGAAGAGGCGGTACGCGATAGCCTGGCCGAACGCCACGACCGGCTGCGCGGGATCCAGCTTGATCTCCGCGGCAACGATTTCAGGAGTGAACTTGATCAACTGCGAAGCCAAAGGCCGATAGACGCCAACCACGTCCGGAGTCCCCCACTTTGTCTTGAGGCCCGAACCGCCAAGGGCCACAGCTTCCGTCACCTCCTCAAGGTCGTTCTTGAGCCACTGCGCAAAGGGATCGTAGACATCTTCTTCCTTTTGCACGCCGCCGATGGGATGCGGCGGAGGCGGTCCACCGTCCTCGTGCAGTGGTTTGTAGAGTCCGCGGCTCGGCTTGCAGAGTTCCTTCGGATAGGCAGGCACGGAGTCCGCGACTGCGTGCCCGACAATGTTCTTGTTGACGCCCGGTACGTCGGCAAGGATCCTGGCAACGATCTCTCCATAACGTATGCCGCCGGGGTGCGCCAGCACGATCTCGCGCGCGAGTTCACGAATCTGTTTGGTGCTAACCGCAGCCATTACTTCCTCCCCTCGTCAGCGAGTTGCCTCCGGAGTTTATCCAAGCCAGCCAGATTAGCTCGCAGGGTTTCCTCCGAGTCCGTCTCCGGGCGGTGATCCAGGATGCCTACGGGGCCGCGCCAGCCGCTGTCGCGGATCGTCTTCAGCATCGCCAGTTCCTGGTCCCCCTCGCCCAGCGTGAGGATCTTCTTGCCGACCTTGTCGCCGTCGATCACCATCCCGTTCAGATTGATCGCCAGCAGGTGCGGCTGCATCTTGCGCAACAGTTCCGGAAGGCGGGCGATGTGGCCGTGACCGTGGTGGAAATTGTAGACGATCCCGACGTTGGGCATCTTCAGCTGTTCGACGATCGCCACTTGGTTTTCCGGTTCGCCGAACCAGCCGCCGTGGTTGTACAGGGCCACGGAACAGCCGATTTTGGCGGCGGCTTCGGCGATGGGGCGAATCGCAGCTGCGGCGGCTTGCACCTTTCCGGCTTGCGGAGCCTGCGGCGCCGGGTCGCCCATGCTGATCCACAGCTGCGTCTTGACCTTGTGTCGCTCCAGGCATTCCAGGATCTTCCGGGCCGTGTCGTTCAAGCCACCGGGGAACCACCAGGCAGTGATCTCGATGCCGTGCCGCTGCATCGTTTCGATCTCCTGGTCGAACGTCCGGATGTGCTCGTCCCGCCAGTCGTAGGCCAGACGCTTGATGCCCAGCCGGTCCAGCATCTGCGCCCGTTCTTCCGGTCCGCGTTTCTTGGCGTCAAAGGGCACGATGCACCACGCCACGAGATTGGCCGGGGCGTAGAGTTGATCTTCGGCGGCTGCGGAGCATCTTGGAGCAACGCCGAACAAAGACAAACAGGCGGCGCAAACCAGCATTGCTTTGGTTTTCGGTCCCACAAGTTGCCAAATCGGGAAGCGCTTACTCATCGTTGTGTACCTCGTCGTGTTGTGAAGACCATTCGCACGGGAACATGGCTTGATCGGAACGGAACCGCTTGCAGCCGTACGGATTTTCAACGACCGCAGAAAAGGCGTCAATCAGGGTAAGAAGAAGGCCCTGCGGAGCGGTCTTCGCGCCGGTGCCTTGGCAGCTGGGATCGTGGCAGCCGCTGCGGGTCTGGCAGCCGCGGTCGAAACGCCGACGGCCACCCTTGCGCCCGCGTTCGGGTTGGGCCGTGCAACTTCCGTCCTCAGAGATCGCCCGCGCCGGTCAAGCCGACGGAGGCGAGGTGGTCAACTTGATTGTAGGCGGCCAGGGTCCAGCGGTCGCCGCCGTCGTAGCGGAGCGTGGTGATGGAGGCGTTTTCCAGCGATGGCGAGGCGGGTCCGGCGGGGATGGGGACGAAGGCTTCCAGGGTGACCACCAGCAAACGGCCATGAGCGATGATGGTCGCGTGCTGGTGGCCCGCGTCGGCGATGTCTTGGAAGGCGGCGCGACCGCGCTGCTGCAACATGCGCCGTGACTCGCCGCCGGGAACCGCAAAGTCCGGCTCGCCCGATGTCCAGCGGGCAAACGCCTCGGGATACAGTTGGGCGACTTCAGATCGCAGGCGGTTCTGAAACACACCCACGTTGATTTCCTTCAAGCGATCATCGGTCCGGACGGGCAAATTCAGCCGGCGGGCGACGATCTGAGCCGTGTCCAGCGCCCGCAGGAGCGGACTGGCGTAGATCGCGTCGACGGGCAGCGCGGCCAACGCTTCCGCGATCGCCTCGCCCTGCCGCCGGCCGAAATCGGACAAGGGCACGTCCAACTGACCCTGGATTCGGCCCTCGGCGTTGTGAACGCTTTCTCCGTGACGCACGCAATACAGCCACATGCTTATGCCGTTCCTTCGTTTCATGGAGCCGACCCGCGCCGTTTCAACTGCTGCAGATACGCGCTCCGAATCTGTGACAGCTCGCCGTCGTATCGCCCGTCGCGGAAATCGGGAAAGGTCCACTCGAAGGGCTGGTAGCGGCCGTGTTTGTAGCGGGCGATCAAGTCCGCGTAGACTCCGTCGCCCAGGTGGATCTTCTGCCCCGCGTATTTCAAGCTGGCCAAGACGATCTTGTTGTGGTCCAGATAGCCGATGTCCAGATTCACGCGCCGGCCGTGCGCTGCGCTCAGACGGTCCTCGATCTCGTTGCAGCGCAGTTTCGCCGGGCGCAGGCTCTCCGGCGGCACCAGGCCGGCAAAGGTCACCAGCCGCCGCTGCAGGCCGGTGCCCATCTCTTCGGCGTAGTAGTCGGTCCGATCGAACGGCCGATCCGCGCCGCTGAAATCGAGCGGTCCCCACACGGACTGGAGTTCCTCCGTCGCCGCTTGCAGGGCGCCGGCGTCGGCCCAAAGGATGGCCACCAGCAGCTTGACGGGAGTCACCGCTTCCGGCTTAGCCATACGGCTCTCCTTTGCGGTGCAGAATTTCCAACGCGCGCTGCACGATCGGCGGGGCGATTCCGAACTGGGCGGCAATCCGCTCAGCCAAGTGGACATGGGGGACGTCCTCGCGCCGGACCGCCGCGCGATCGCGGGTCTGAAAGCGGCCGCCTTGCAGATACCGCTGCTGCCCGCCGCACACGCGCGTCAAGACGGGATACCGCATCATGTCCCACTCGAACGAGGCGTCCCACGCCTGGAGAAACTCGCCGGGATCGGCGGGCGAGGTCTTGAAGGTCAAGCGGTACTTGCGCTGCCCCTGGGCCACGGTGGCCAACTCCAGCCGGCGGCCCTCGGCCTGCGGAACAAGCACCAACTCGTTGAACTCGGTGACGATTCGCGTCTCGCCGCCGGCGTCCAGCGGAATCGGGTCCAGGATTAGATAGCCCGGATCCAGCAGGTGCGGCCGGCCGTCGATCCAGACGAGCAGAGCACAATGCGTGTTCTCGCCGTAGCGCCGGTCCGCCAGCAGCGGCTCGGCTTGCCAACCCAACGCCCGCACCAGGTGCAGCAGCGTGGCGGTCAGCGAGAAGCACGTGCCGCCGGTCCCGGCCCGGAAGTGATCGGCCAGCACCTCGGCCGGCAGCCGCCGCGCTCGGACCGCCGCCTGCTCCTGGTCCTCCTTGATGATCTTCGTCAGGTTCTCGTAGGGCAGGTGCGTGAAGGCCGTCGCCACGGCTCGCAACAAGTCCCGCGGCGCTAGGCCGGTCGGTAACTGGAAACGCTTCAGAAGCGCCCGCAGGACTTCGTCGTCCTGCGGCGGTGCGAGCGGATTGATCGCCAACGATCGCCTCCCCTTTGGAGTGCGGCGACTTGTCGCCGCTTTGGTCGGCCACGGGCAGCGACGCGGACGCAAGCGGCGCGAAAAACCTGAACCCCGTCTGCCCGATACGGGGCAACGTCGTCTCCAAAGCGGCGACAAGGCGCCGCACTCCAAAAGGAGCGACGCTAACTCAGCACCTCCCACTGGATTGGAACCCGCTTCAGGGCATAGCCCAGTTCTTTGAGGTAATCGCCGTAGCCGGTCATCCAGTGGAAGCCGGGCATCCGCTCGGCCAAACGCAGGCTGTCGCAGCTGAAGCGGATATCGATCTGCGAGCGGCAAATCGGCAGCAGCGGGTGATCGACGATCTCGCCCGTCAGGCCGACCCAGCGTTCGGCTTTGAAGTCGGGAATGATGTTAGTCACGATCTGCCCTTTGTGCATGTCCACCTTGGGCGCGGCGCCGTAATCCGACTCG
>CAYUFW010000220.1:1170-6023 GCA_964443915.1 uncultured Pirellulaceae bacterium | reverse complement strand
GCGTCATGATCCGCGCCGGCTCCAGCGTCTTGCCGTCCATCTTCCGCGGCGCCGTGCAGTGGGCCAGCGTGATCACGCCGTCGTGGGGATACGTCGGATCGTTCAGGAACACGGGCAGGCCCGAGATGTTGTGCAGCAGGATGCCGGAGGGAATGACCACGAAATCCGACTCGCAGAAGGCCAGGAAGCCGGCGTCGTTCAACGTGCTCAACGGCATACACGCCGTCGTCTCGGACATCGGCATGATCGTGCCCATGCAGTGATTGACGGTGAGCGCGTGGCAGTCGGCCTCTTTCATCAGCCGCCGGAAAACCTCTTCCAGCAGGAAGGCGTTTTCGACGAAGGTCTTCTCCGTTTCCAGCACGATTTGCGGCTGAGCCAGGTACTCGGCGGCCCGCTTCTTCGACCGTTTCACGGCGGCCTGGTCCGCCCGCGCCTGTTTGATCAGTTCGGCCAGCTGCGGATACTCGACCGCCCGCACGTCCAATTTCCAACGCTCCTGGACCAGTTTGGCCATGACATCGTTCGGCTGCGCCCAGCCGGCCAAGCCGCCGATGGCCACGATCCGGCTGCCGATCGTGTTCTTCAGGCCGCACAGCGCCCGCAGACGCCAGAGGACTTCGTCCATTCGGTCGACCACCACGTCCTGTTCGTCGATGCCCACTGTCTTCAGCGTGTCGGTGTGCTGCCGCAGATACCGTGGGCTGACGATTTCGTACCACAGGTACACCGGACCCGACTTGTGCCGCACGAACAGGATCGTGTCCTTCTTCAGGTTGCCGATGGCGTTGTAGTCGCCCGTGCCGCCGCCAGCGGCGAAGACCAGCAGCGTGTCGGCGGCGGCGATCTCCGGATTGTCGGCCAATTCGCGGGCGCCCTGGACGGCGGTGACCGGCAGGAACTCGACCGGAAAATCGGCGGTCTTTTTCAGCTCGTTCAGTTCGCCTTGGATGCGTTTGACTTCCTCGTCGGCCTGGGCCTGCGTTTCGATGCCGCCCCAATTCCGCCAGCTGGACTGCGGCCGGCGCTTCGGCACGCTGTAGACCAGGATCGGCTTGACCTTCAGCGGCTTCCGCGGCGGAGGATCTTCCAGTCCGCCTTCGGCCGCCGAGAGCAGCGACCAGGACAGGCCGGTCAACGCGACGCCGCCCAACGCGGTGCCGCCCAGGAAGGCCCGGCGCGACAGGCCCTGTTCGGCCGCTCGCCGCGGGATGCAGGGACAGCAATGAGCATGGGGCAGGGCAGAATCGTGATCGTGTTCGGACATGATTTCGACTCCTTGGTTGGCAAACCCTGGTCAGAAGCGGCCGATGATTGCGGACCCGACAGCCAATAAGGTAAGACATCGTCTGGGAAAATGCAACTTTGAATGCCCGCTTGTTGGAAGCCTGTACGGTCGATCTCACGCCGCGCCGGGTGCAGCGTTTCCCACCGGAGCCCGGTTCGCAAGTCCGCTGGATTAACCGCTCCCTGAACGCCGCCAGCGACGCCTTCTCCGGAACGATCCTCGTGGATTAACTCGGTTTGGTCACCCTGCCGGCGGTGAGAATTGGCAAAGGCAAGAACCGCATCATCCCCTCGCGAGGGCGCAGCTTATGGCAGCTTATGAATGCACAGACCTGTCCAGATTGTCGTCTTTCGCTCCGCGAAAGAACGCCCTTTCGCGGAGCGAAAGGCGACACTCGTTGCTCGAGCGATGCTCAAGGCAGCTCTTCGATGGTCACGTTCCGGTACCAAGCCTCGTTGGGCGGACCGCCGTGGATCTGCAGGCCGATGATGCCGCTGGGCGGGATCTTGTCGTCCGTCTCCGTGTAGTCCACGGTGGGCACGCCGTTGATGGACAGCCGGATGCGCGGCCCTTCGCAGCGGATCTCGTACCGATTCCAGTCGTCCGGCTTGAGGGCCTTTTGGATGACCTCGCGTTCGGGTCTGGCCAGCATCCGATTGCGGCGGGATTCGTCGTACAGGCAGCCCCAGTAGCCGCCGTCGGCCCCCGCGCTCATGTCGGCCTGGTAGCCGGAGACCTCGCGGTGATGGGGAACGCGCTGCGAGCGGATTTGGATCCCGGCGTTGCCAGGACCGATCAGCTTGCACTCGAGGCGGAGGACGAAATTCGCGTACGGCTGTGTGGTACACAGGAACTCGTTGTGGGGAATCGGCTCCTTCAGGCTTCCGCCGACGATCGCCCCCGCTTCGATGCGGAACGTCTTCTTCGTGTCCCCTTCCCAGCCGCTGAACGTACGGCCATCGAACAGCGGACGGCTCTTGTGCGGCACGGCGGCCGCAATCGGGTTCGCGCCGGCCGCCGGGGCCTGAGGGGCGTCGGCAGCGATCAGCAACGTGGCTGTCCAGGCGACGGCGATCGTCGCTGCCAGAATCGAGCAGTTGTGTTGGCAGGTCGTCATGGTTGCCTTTCTTTGTGGCGAGGTTGCTCCAGGGGCGATTGTCGCATCCGTTCCAGGATAGAGTACCGTCGTGCGGCATGACAAGCAATCTTCCGCTGGGGGTTGACACTGCCTCTGGTCATTTCTAGGCTGCCATCTGCAGAGTAGTGGCAGCTGCACTTTTTTCTTGCAGCCTGGGTTTTCGGTCAAGCGTCTGCAAAGAAGAAGGAGGGTCCGCGTCATGGTTTCCAGAGGTATTCAAGACCGGTTCGTGTCGCCGTCGCACTCTGGCGGTTTGCGCCCCGCGGCGATTTTCTCCGGACGGCCCGCCTTTACGCTGGTCGAGTTGCTGGTGGTGATTGCCATTATCGGCATTCTGGTGGCCTTGTTGTTGCCCGCGATCCAGGCGGCGCGCGAGGCGGCGCGGCGGTCGCAGTGCCTGAACAACCTCAAGCAGATCGGCATCGGACTGCACCTGCACCACGACGAAAAGAAGTTCTTTCCGCCGGGCGGCGTGACGCAGTCCATGGCGGCGGGCAGCCTGCCGCGCGGTCATGACTCGACGTGGGTCACGCACATCCTCCGCTACGTCGAGCAGAAAGTGCTGGACGATCAAATCGATTGGGACAACTACAGCTTCGGAGGAACCGTCCAGGGAACGGTCCGGGGCGAGACCGTGACGCTGTTCCAGTGCCCGTCCGACGTCCGGCCCAAACCGAACGATACGTATACTCCGTCCATTTACTCACGGGGCAACTATGTCGCCAACAACGGCATCGGCCCGATGGCGGAATGGCGCGGCGGCCCGGTGATGACTCGCGAAGGGGGGATGTTCTACATGGACAGCCGCCTGACCATGGCGGACATCCGGGACGGCACCAGCCAGACCGCCGCGGTCTCGGAGATCCGTGCCGTGACCAACAGCCGTGACGGCCGCGGCATCCTGCACTACGTCGAAGGCCCGCTCTACCACCACAACTTGACGCCGAACAGTCTCGTGCCGGACGAAGTGCGGACGGCTTGGTGCGTCACCGAGTTGGAGGCACCCTGCATCGGCACCTTCACGGCCTGGAATGCGCGGCGGATCATCATGACGGCCCGCAGCAACCATCCGGGCGGCGTCCAGTTGTTGCTGGCCGACGGCAGCACGCGGTTCGTCAGCGAAGCGATCAACTTGGACCTCTGGCGAGCCCTCTGCACGCCGAAGGCCAAGGCGGCCGAAGCGGCCATTAGCGGTTTCTGAACCTTGGGGACCGTCACGCGCAATTCGGCTCGACAGCGAATGGTCGCCTCCCATCGGCGTGAGGCTGGCAGCCCGTGTTGTCGGCTGGTACAGTGACTTGCAGTCGTTGCGGTTCCTACGCCCTCAAGACAAGGAGTAACGATCGTGCAAACCTGCGACACGTGCCCAGCGGCGAGCTGCCCGATGACCTTCAGCCGCCGGAGTTTTCTGGCCGCTGCCGGCGCCGCGGTGGCGGCGACCGAGATGGGACTGTTCGAGTTCGCATCGTCGCTGTTCGGCGGCGAGGTGAAGCCGGCGGGCAAGCCCGTGGTCAACGCGGTGTTCGTCCGGCCGCTGAAAGCGCAGGACGTCAGCTGGCCCGGCGGCGCCTGCGACATCCCCGCCCAGCAGGCGCTGTTCGCCAAGACGCTGCGCGCCGCGGCGGACAAGTTGGGCGTCGATCTGCGGGTGCAGGACGAGCCGATCAACACCGACGCCCAGATCGCCGCCTACCTGGAGCAACTCAAGAAGTCGCCCCCCGACGGCCAGATCGTGACGGCCATGTGCCTGGAAGGCTGGAAGCCGGTGCAGCAGATCGTGCAAGAGCGCGGCGCCGTCCCCACGATCATCTACTCGCACGTGAGCGGCTTTACGTCCCATCTCCAACTGGGCCGGAACGAGCCCGGCGTGCTGATGGCCGCTACGCAGAGCGTCGAGTGGCTGGAGACGGGCGTGCGGATGCTCAGCGCCATCTGGCGGCTGAAGCACGCGCGCATCCTGACCACTGCCGGAGGCCAAGAGTCGGTCCACGAACTGGGCACCAAGATCGTGCCCTGCCAGGTCAACTGGCAAGAGGAGATCAAAAAGGCCCAGGAGACGGACGAGTCGCGGGCCATCGCCGAATTCTACGTCAAGAATGCCAAGGCGATCGTCGAGCCGACCAAGGCGGAGGTCTTCGAGGCCGCGCAGCAGTACGCCGTGCTCCGCCGACTGATGGCGGCCCAAGACTGCCAGGGCATCACGCTCCAAGGCTGCCTGATCCACAAGCCGCCTTGTCTGGCCGCGTCCAAACTCCGCGACGAAGGCATCGTGGCCACCTGCGAAGGCTGCAACCACGGTTCGCTCGGAGAACTGGTGTCCTTCCTGCTCTTCAACCGGCCGACGTTCATCCAGGACCCGTCGCCCAACACGATCAACAACACGCTGATCGGCGCGCACTGCACCTCGCCGACGAAACTGGAAGGCTG
>CAYUFW010000220.1:0-1160 GCA_964443915.1 uncultured Pirellulaceae bacterium | reverse complement strand
AGACGCGACCCCACGCGAACTGGACCCAGTCCACGCTCGAGGCGATCTACAAGCAGGCCGAGACGGGCGGCATGCTCCTAACGGGGATGGGCTGCGACCAGCCGTACCGCGCCCCGTACCTGATCCGCGACTACCACACGCGTGACGGCGTCTCCCTGCAGGTGCTCTGGCCGGAAGGCAGGGAGGTGACCATCATCCAGTTCGGCTGGCCCCAGAAGACGCTGCTGGTCGGGACGGGCCGCGTGGTCTCCAACATCGCCCAGCCGCCCACCGGCTGCTGCCGCACGTCGGTCGAAATGACCGTGGACGGCTGCCCGGACACGCGCGACGTGAAGGGCTTCCACCAGCTGTTCATCCTGGGCAACCTGGAGCGTCCGCTGCGGCAGTTCTGCCAGCTGGCGTCGATCCAGGCGAGCCGGATCTTCTGACGCGGTTGTGCTGCGGTCGCGCGGCGTTTCCGACAACTGGAACAGCAGGTTGCGGAGGATCGCGTCGCGGGCGGCGAACCGGAAAAGAGCAGCGATCCGAGCACCAGCAGGATGAGCAGCAAGATCACGCCGCCGCCCCCCCGCACAGACCAGCAACAACGCGTTGCTCGGCAAGCCACCTCCGCGCGGCAAGGATGCCTTCTTCACCAGGGCTCGCAGCCGCCCCGGGGTTGTCGGAGCCGGGCTGGTGCCGAGGCCGGCTGCGCACAAGTCCACGCCGCCCAACCCCAACGGATCGTCGTCCAGCGGCGCCAGCGCTGGGAGACTGGGGATCGCCACGAGTGCTCCGCCCCGCAAGAAACGCTTCCCTCCTTGCTTTTCGCGGCACTCGGCCGACGGTAGAATACGCCTGGGGCTGCGAACTGCGTTAGAAAACCCGGAGGCACCGCCGGCTCCGTGGTTTCGTCCAACCGGGCGTGAGCCAGAAGACAGATACCCATGAAAAGCGAACTGCGTCAGGTCACAGGATTTCGAGGCGAAAAGATCGTTGAGTTGTGCTTGACGGACTACACAGCTTTTCCGAGGCCGTTATTCCGACCGGGTTTTCTCGGCGACACCTGGCCGGCAATCGATTTCTTCGTTGAACTGACAGCCGTTCGAGGTAAACGGCTCTACTTCTTAGTGCCGTTTCCAGTTTCTAACTTCCCTTCTTGACGACTGTAAGTGCTAGCA
>CAYUFW010000219.1:0-14457 GCA_964443915.1 uncultured Pirellulaceae bacterium | reverse complement strand
ATTCCCTTGTCCCTCTCCTGGAAGCGATTGCTCACAGCGGCAAGGAGAAGGTTCTCGCCAAGTATCGGAACACGCGTGCCCACAGGGGTTGCGGGGTGACGACGACACGAGCCGTGCCGCCCGTGCGGAGCAGCAACCGGTCCGACGGATCGTCCAAGCGTGCGATGGCCTGGTAGCGGACCGTCTCGGCATCTCGCCTTGTGCGACTCAGGCGAGCCTCGTCTGCCGCCGTGTCGCGATCCGGCTGGTCGGGCACGTCTTCGTCCACTTTGGCGATTTCGGATACGGTCGCGGCCAGCCAGCGGCCGGGCAATTGATTTGGCTGCAGCCAGACGCGTTGGCCTTGGCGGACGAACTCGACCTGTGTCTGGTCGATCACCAGCACTGCCTGGACCTGCGCCGCGTTGCCGATTTCGCAGAGCAGCGTGCCGGTTTCGAGCCAGCTGCCCACGTTGCGCTCGTCCAGCGGCGAACCCGACCATGTGGGCAGTGTCTCGCCCACGGCCTGATCCTTCACGGCGGGCGGAGGCAGCACGGCGCCGGAGATGGGAGCGGACAGCGTCAATCGTTGGACGTCTTGAGCGCGTTCTTGCCAGCGCCGCTCCAGATCGGCCAACGACTCGCGCGTCGTCGGGATCTGCACCGCGGCCTCCGGCGACACGGCTTGGCGGGCTTCCAAGCTGGCCAGTCTTCGTTCGGCTCCCTTGCGTTGCCCGGACAACTGGGCCCGTTCGCGCTCCAGTTCGAGGTTCTCCAATTCGGCCACTCGGTCACCCGCGCGGACGGAAGTGCCCGGCGCGGTCGCCGACACCAAACGGCCGGGAACGGACACGTACAGGCGGCGGGCACCCTCGGCCTCGGCCATCCAAGGCGCCGACACGCGACACGGCAAGGGGATCGCCAGCAAGGCCGCCAGAGCGGCCAAGACCAGGCAAGTGGACCACGTCAGCCGGCCGCGGCGGACGCGGTGCCGCACGGTGGGATCGCGGAGCAAGCGAAGCAGATACAGGCCCGGGGCCGAAAGCAAACCGACAGCGGCCGGCACGGCGACGGCGGCGGCCAGGATCTCCAGCCGTTTCGATTCCAGGATGCGATAGACGAACAGCAGGATTGCACCTACCACGCACCATGAGTACAGCGTCGAAGCCACGGCGTAGGCCGCCAGCAACGGCCGGCGCCGCTCGGGCAAGTCCAGGGCATCTTCCACGGGAATGCCCAGAAAAAAAGAAGCCAGGGCTTGCCGCACGAGGGCCCGCGATTGACCGCCCAGATTCGGCGCGTCCAGCAAGTCGGACAGGACGTAGTAACCATCGTAACGCAGCAGCGGATTCCCGTTGAACACCAGCGTGCTGACCGAACAGAGAACCATGACGTTCAGGCACATCTGGTTCAACCAGCCCGGCTGACTGAACCACCACAGGAACGTGGCGGCTGCGGCCAGGACCAGTTCGACGCCCATGCCGGCTGCGGCCACGGCCATCCGCCGCCAGCGGCTGGACCACGTCCAGCTGTCCGATACGTCGCAATACAGACAGGGCGTAAACACCAGCAGCATCATGCCGATCTCGTGGCACTCGCCGCCAAAGTGCTTGCAGACCAGGGCGTGCCCCAGCTCGTGCAGCACCTTGACGACCGCCAGCGTGGTGGCCAGCCAGAGCACGTTCTGCACCCGCAGAAAGTCGCTCAATGCGGGCAGCCTGGCCACAACGGCGTCGATCCGCATGACGACCAGGGCGGCGGCCCCCAGCACCAGCAGCAGGCACAGGACGAGGAACACTCGCGAGAACATCCAGCCCACGCGGCGGTGGAGCCAATTCAACACGCCCGTCGGGTCGGCGCCCCGGAAACGAATGGCCAGGACGTTGGTGAGCCGCTGAAACCACTCCCACCGCCTTTGCACCGTCCAGCGTTCCAGCAGCGTCTCGTGTTGAAAGGGCGATTCGGCCAGCAACAGTCCTTGGCCGTGCAGCCGTCCCAGGAACTGGTGCAGCTGCTGGCGGGTCAGTTGTTGGGGCGGGAACCGCTGGGCGAACTTGTCGCGGATCTCGTCCAAGCCGCTTCGTCCGTCGAGCCACTGCAGGATGGCAAACTCCTCCTCGCCCAGCCGCTGGTAGCGCAAGGCGACGGGATCTTTCACCACCCAGGCCGGCCGCTCGCCGCCCGGCTGCGGGAAGACCTCCAGATCGGGGCGCATGCGCAGGGCTAACGGCGCCTCCGTCATGGCTTGGACCTCGCTGGTGCGTCCACATCGATGGACATCCCGGCCCGCATCCCCGGTTGCAGTTGCAGCCGGGGGTTGTCGACCTCGACCCAAACCCGGACCTGGCGGTTGACGGGATCGATCTCCGGGTCCACGAAGGTGACGGTGCCCGAGAACCGCGTCTGGGGCTGTCCGGGCAGGTCGACGGTCAGCGTGGCGTGCCGGCCGGCGAGCGTCCCGCGGACGCTGGCGGCGTCCACGAACCCCTCCGCGCGCAGCCGGTCCAAGCGCACGATGCGAAACACCTTATCGCCCGGCTGGACCCATTCGCCGCGATGCCGATAGCGTTTGGCGACCATGCCGGTCAGCGGGGCCTCGATGGTGTGCCGCTGGACGTGCTCGACGGCAATCTCCCATTCACGCTGCTTGACGAGTTCCCGCAGTTTGGCGACTTCCTGTTTCTGCCGCGCCTCGTCCTGTTCCAACGCGGTGCGCTGGACCTCGAAGTGGAGTCGATCCAATTCCGACTGCGAGATGCTCTGCGCCAGCCGCTGCTTGGCTTCTTTGGCGCGGTTCAGTTCGGCGGCGGCGAAGGCCGCGGCCTCCGTTGCCACGCGGAGTTCGACGTCGCTTTCCGCCTCTTTTCGGGCCACGTCCAACTCGGCTTGGGCCTTCTGCTGCAGCAGTTGGGCCTGCCGGTCGTCGAGCCGCGCCAGTTCCGCGCCTTCCCGGACCAATTGCCCTTCGGCGGCGGAAATCGAGGCCAGCACGCCCAGTTCGCGCGCTGGCACCTCGGCTTCGTCGATCAAGCGGATCAAGACCGACTGGACGGGGACCGGCGCGGCCGCTGCCCGCCCTCCTCCGCCGATCGCCGCTCCCAGCACGAGCACCGCCAGTGTCCAGCGAACCGTTGTCATCGTCGTCCTCCTCGTCGTCGTCTTGCGGGGCGCGAGATGCCTAGAACGCGGTCAGGCCGAGGATCAGCCGCAGCGTGACGGTCACCAGCAGGTACAACGAGCAGTGGACGGCCGCCGTGCCGGCTTCCAGGTCCAGGCTGAGGAAGGCCGCAAAGGTCCCGATCCCGATCATTACGGGGGCGATAAACACCATGTGGATGACCTCGACTTTGTCGCCCCCCAAGACATAACCGGTGACCAACGCGACCAGTCCCCACAGCAGCGGCGGCGCCAAGGCGATCGCGCCCAGCACCAAGAGCCAGGTCGGCACATCGCCCTCGGGCGAGCGGAACATCCAGGCCACGGCCAAAACCGCGACGATCGTCACCAGGATGACGGCGGTCAACCGCGGCGAAACCTTCGTTTCCTTGCGGGCGATGGGCTTCAGGACCGCCCGGCCTTTGGCGTCTTTCGGCCCGAATTCTTCCGGCGCGTGGACGACGACCTCTTCGCCCTTCTCCGGGACCTGGATGACGGTCTTACAGTGGGGGCAGGGGCCCTTCTTGCCAGCGAACTTGTCGCTGACATTGAATCGTTTCTGACAGCCTGGGCAAACAACCGGAATAGGCATACGCGGATCTAACTTCGGACCGGATAGGTGCAGCGATTCACCGAGGTGCTTTCATGGTACGTGCCCAGCCGGAAGTTACCAAGTGCCGGAAGCCCGGCTTTTTGAAAAAGGCCGGCTTCCTTCGTCGGCAGACCTCGCCGCGGGCGCGGCTCAACCGCA
The DNA here is from genome assembly GCA_964443915.1 of uncultured Pirellulaceae bacterium. Classification (GTDB taxonomy): domain Bacteria; phylum Planctomycetota; class Planctomycetia; order Pirellulales; family Pirellulaceae; genus Anammoximicrobium. The sequence continues at coordinate 10,571 of CAYUFW010000219.1, read as the reverse complement.
TTCGGCCAGATCGTCTTCGTTGATCATCGTAAAGCCCTTGCTCTCGAGCGTCTCGGCGGCCGTCTCCAGATTGTCCACCATCAAGGCCATCACGGGATTGTCGCGGGGGCGGACGATCAGCGGGTAGGCTTGGATGATGTTGATCTCGGCCTGGAGCAGGGCGGAACAAACCTGCACCAGCGGCTGCGGCCCGTCGGGCAATTCCACGCACAGCAGATCGCTTTCGATGATCGTCAGGCCGGCCCGTTCGAGGATTTCGCGGCCTTGTTCGGGCCGACTCAGGACAATCCGGACGAATGCGCACTCCGTAGCGTCGTTAATGGACAGCCCGACGATGGTCACGTGACTCCCCTCGAAGCGGCGCACCACTTCGAGCAACTGGCCCACGCGATTCTCCAGAAAGATCGTGAACTGGCGAATGCTGGGATAATCGTGGCTCCGCGCCGTCGCAAAGTCGATTGCGGCACCCTCTCCGATACTCATCAGCCCCGTGCCTTTCACCTAGAATCGCTGAATCGCTACCGAGCGTTTTGCACGCATCACGTCCGTAGGGCTTGCGAGACATGCGGGCCGAGTTGCCTTTCCCGAACGTTTCGCCAACACAACTATAGGAAAATCAACAGGTTCGGTCAACGCAAGAACTGGCTTTCACGGCGGTTGGGAAGATGTGCCGAATAAACGGCCGCGACGAAAAACAACTGGGAAATGAGCACCCCGGAGGGGCAATGGGAGTGGCCCGTAGCCTTGGCGTGAGAGAGGATCTACGTATCGACCGAATGCGGAGCAACCCTCGTGATCGAGACCGCTGATCTTTCTGAGTATGACGCCGCGGTGGCGGAAGCGGTTGTGGCCGCGCTGGCGGGCCAACTCGGCAAGTCTCCGCAGTCGATCCGCCTGGATGACGACCTGCTCCGGGATCTCGGCATCGACTCGATGAGGATGGCGGAGATGACGGTCTCGGTCGAGCAAGCAGCCGGGGTCCGCATCCCAGGAAACGAGTTGCTGGACGTCCAGACTGTCGGTGACTTGGTCCGTCTCCTCACGCGCTACTCCCATCGCAGTGCCCCTCCAGAGTCGGCGGGCAGATAGCGGAACCAGGGGCTCGCTGCCCGTGGTTGGGAGCCGCGGCTGAAGCGGCGTTCGGCTCACAGCGACAGCACGAACTCGGCTAGGTCTTTGCGCTCCTGGTCCGTCAAGCCTTCGACATCGCCCACTGTGCTGCCGTGCTTGCCCTCCTTGAGCAGCTGTTCGATCGTCGTGTAATGCCCGTCGTGCATGTAGGGCGCGGTCCGCCAGCACTCGATCAGGCACGGCGTGTCGAATTCGCTGGCCCGGTCGTATTGGCCCTTCGACTTCACGTCGTGCAGCTTCTGGTCCGTGTACAGCGGCTCCGGATGGCAGCTGGCACAGCCCAAGCGTTCGCTGAAAAACAGCTTCTTGCCGCGTTCGGCCGCTGCGCTCAACTTGCCGTCCACCAAGTGCGGGCTGGGGACCGGCTCGAGCGTCTTCAAGTACTCGTCGATGGCCACGGCATCTGCTTCGGGGCGCACGGCGAACTGGATGTGCGTGATGCCGGACCGCACCGCGACCTCGGCTGACTCACGTACGCCTTGACTCATCGCGGGAGGGGTGCGGTGAACGTACAACATGCTCTTGTTATTCTTGGGCGTGCCCAGGCCGTCGTTCAGCAAGTCCCAGTTCAAGCCGTCCATCCGCGAATCGGGATGGCAGCTGGCGCAGCTCTGCCAGTGCTGGAAGCACAAGTCCGCGTCGTGGAAGAACATCTCGCCGCGCCGCTGGACGGTCAACACGGGTTCAGGGCCCAAGGGAATCAGCTTCACGGGATAGTAGGACTTGTCCTCCAAGTCCACCACAGCCACGGCGTCGCTGAAGTACACCGCCGTGTAGATTTTCGTCCCGATCACGTCCAGCCCTCGCGGGCCGTTGACCAGCGGGCCTTCGTCCTTGACCAGCCCCCAGGGACCGCCGCGCCGCAACTGGATCCGCCGCCGCAAATCCACCAGGAAAGCGAGATCGTTCGGCACGTCCTCGATGGTCACCGACGAGTAGCTGCCTTGCGTGTCGTAGCGGCCGGCGGCCTTGGCTTCTTCGATCGTCTTGGGCATGCCCTTCAGCTTGGCGATCAGCCCTTCCGCATCGATCACGCTCAATTCGTGCGTCGACGCATGGCTGACGATGATCCGCTTGCCGTCGGCCGTCGTGGCGACGGCCCAGGGAACGGCGGCCCCCAGGTCGATGTCGTCCAGCAGCACCGTGTTCAGCAGCTTCTTCTCCGCTACGTCGATGACGCTCAAGGCGTTGGTGTTCATCCAGCCGCGCTCCAGTTGCGTGGTCGGCATCTGGTAGCGGGACAGGATGTGGGCGACGTAGGCGTACGCGCCGTCGGGCGAAACGCAGACTTCCTGCACGCCGGTGCTGCCGTTGGGCAAGCGGATCTTCGACGCCGCCAGCGAACCCAGGTCGATCACCGTCACTTCGGCCGCCACGTTGTACGAATCGGAAGGATCGACTGGCAGCAGGTTGCTGACGAAGGCCAGGCTGCCGTTGGGGGTGACGGCGATTTTGTGCGGGTCGCGGATCGCCTTGACGCGAGCCGTCTCCTTGTTGGTCTCCAAGTCGATGACGGACACGTCGTTGTGGAAACGATTGCAGACCAGCAGCCGCTTGCCGCCCGGCACCAGGGCCGGTCCACACGGCGTGTGGCCGACCGGGATCGTCGCGGCGACCTGGCCGGAGGCCGCGTCGATGACACAGGCCGTGCCTTTGACGCCCCCGCAGGTGACGTACAGCTTGGCACCGTCGGCCGAGACGGCCAGACCCGTGGGAGTCGCGGGACAGGCGATCGTCTTGGCGACCTTCCCTCCAGCCACATCGACGACCAGGATTTGCCCGGCGTCGGCCGCGAGCACGAAGAGACTCTTCCCATCCGGGGAGGCCACCACGTCCATGGGACCGACGTACTTGCCCGGCTCGGCAGCCAACAAGGCCACAGACACAAGACCGGCCCAGCCAACGGCCGCGGCGCTCAGGGATCGGGTGGTGAATCGCAAAGCAGCACTCATGCGACGGCTCCTATCATCGGGTCTGAAGGGTGGGGATCTCGCTGGGGTGAGGCAGAGCAGGTCACGAACTCGCATGCCCACGGCACCGCGCAGGCCGGACACTATGCGTCCCGCAAATCGCCCTCATCTTAACCGAACGCCACTCGAATTCCGAGCGGATTCCGGACCTCTGGGCAAAAATTGTGAAGTAGCCCGTTTTCGAATGCAAGCCCCCAAGCGCCCGCTTTCTCTGCTCTGGACTGCGCGTGACTCGTCGCCGCTTTCTTTTCTTTCTCCTACCCACTCCTTCCGACTGAATCGACGAGGTCTGCGGCGCAACCCAAGGGCTCCGACGTACAGAATTTCATTTTCGCGGGACGGAGCGCGAGGCCGCAAGGATTGAATTCTGTACGTCTGAGCCCCGCTTGCCGCGGCTGTCGCGAAAGTGCCACAACTGGTACACTAGCGGACCGACGACCCGTTGCCTACCGATTATCTGCGTCCCAGCCCGCATCCCGGAGACTCGACCTTGACCGATCCATTGTCCGTTCACGTCCAACTGAGCGAACGAAGCTACGACATCGCCATCGGCACCGGCAATCTGGCCGAATTCGGTCCCTTCGTCGGACGGCTGTGCAAACTCACGCACGCCGTCGTGATCACCGACACGCACGTCGCCCCGTTGCACGCCCCGCGCGTGGCGGAGAGTCTCCGCGGCCTGGGGGCACGCGTGGGCGAAGAAGTGATCGAGGCCGGCGAGGCCAGCAAGTCGGTGGCCAACGCCAACCGCCTGTGGGAGCGGCTGTTGCAGCACCAGGCCGACCGCAAGTCAGTCGTGGTCGCCGTGGGCGGCGGCGTCATCGGCGACTTGGCCGGATTCGTCGCCGCGACGTACGCCCGCGGCTTGGCGTTCGTCCAGGTGCCGACCACCCTGCTGGCCCACGTGGACAGCAGCGTCGGGGGCAAAGTGGGCGTGAACTTGCCGAACGCCAAGAACATGGTCGGCGCGTTCTGGCAACCGCTGGGCGTGCTGATCGACACGGCTGTGCTCGATACCTTGCCCGACCGCGAATATCGGGCTGGCCTGGCCGAGGTCGTCAAGTACGGCGTGATCCTGGACGAGGAGTTTTTCACCTACCTGGAGGAACATGCCGAGGATCTCAACGCGCGGCGCCCCGATGTGCTGCGCTACGTCATCGCCCGCTGCTGCCGGCTGAAAGCGGACGTGGTCGAGCAGGACGAACGCGAGACGACCGGCCTGCGGGCCGTGCTGAATTACGGCCACACGTTCGCGCACGCGATCGAAGCGGAGGCCGGATACGGCGAGTTCCTGCACGGGGAAGCCGTGTCGATCGGCATGGCGGCCGCCTCGCGGCTGGCCGAACGCTTGGGCCGCGTCGAGGCCCGCTTGACCGAGCGGCAGGGCGAACTGCTCCGGCGACTGGGACTGCCAGTGACGTTGCCCGACCTCGCTCCCGAAGTGCTGCTCGCCGCCATGCGGCTGGACAAGAAGGTTGCCCACGGCCGCCTGCGCTTCGTGCTGCCCACGCGGCTGGGCCACGTGGAACTAGTAGGGGACGTCCCCGAATCCGAAGTCCTCGCCGTCCTGAGGGCCGACTGACCCGTCTTCATCCCTCATCCTTCATCCTCCGTCCTTCATCCTCCCCGTCCCATGCTTTCCGCTTTGGCCAGAATCGCTGGCCGGGCCTGTTCCATGAATTCCTTGACGTCCGCATAGCGCATCGTGCGGCCCTCGAACGACCGGCTGCTCAGCGCGCCCAGGAACCGGGACTTGAACTCTTCCATGTTCGAGCCGTAGATGTGGTAGCTGTCCGCCATGTGGCAGTACCGGCCCAGGCGAATTTCTCGGCCGCTGAGTTCCGCCACGCGGGCGGCGATGCGGCTCTGCAGTTGCCCCAAGGCAAACATGTTCATGAACGCCGCCTTGTAGGCGTCGTTGCTGCGGAAGCGGACGTTCATGCTCAACATGGCGACGCCCGCTTCCTCGGTCAACCGGCACCAGACGCTCTGCAGACAGGCGGGATCGCCCACGTGCCGGTCTTCCCAGACCTTCCAGGTGACGGCTTGCGCGCGGCGAGTGTAGCCCGTCTTGGCCAACTGCCGGCAAATGTCTTCGATTTGATCGATCGGCTCGGTCACCGTCGGCACGGTGTAAACAAACAGCCGCTGATGGTAGGTGTATTCCCAGCGCGTATCCGCCGGGTCGTTGGGATCGCGCACACAGTGGTCCTTGATCCCGTCGCAGACCTCCATCACGTACTCCTGCAGGTCCTCGAACCCGCCGGGGAAATCGCGGTGGATCATGGGCTCAGCCAGCGGGTCATGGACCGTGACCAGCATCGTCGCATCCTTGCTGGGAGGATCGCCGGGCTTGTCGTACTGCGTGCTGATGTCGCAGCCTTGCTCGTACAGTTTGACCAGCGAGTTTTCCCAGGCACGGGCAATGCAGTCGCCTTCGGCCGTCAAGACAGGGATTCCGTTCATGGCTTCCAGTTCCGAATTGGACGTTACGTCTCTTCCAGGGCCCGGAGTGCAGACCCCGGAAACACCGCTCCCCGGAGATTCTCCAGTTCCTGCCGCCGTTGGCAAGCACCGCGCAGCCAAAGCCCGACTTCGGTTCAACCGCCGGGCGTGTTGCAGCGTGACTGAAACTGGCCCTACAATACGAAACCAATCCCCAGTTCTTTCGTGGACGGTCGCGGAGGTGATCATGCGCTACTTGCCTTGTCTGATTCTGAGCGTCGTCTTGACGGCAGCGGCCCAGGCCCAGCCCCAAGCTGTAGGCAGCCACGCCCTGGGGCAGGCCCTCGAAGTGGACGCCGACAGCGGCGCCGAGGTCTTCCAGTTGGGCGGCGATGAGCGGCCAGCCGACAACATCTACGGGGAACAGCCCTATGGCGACGCCACCGGCCGCCGCATCGCCATCCGCTACTATCCCTTGCCGGACAAGCGGGGCGGGATCAGCATCCTGGATCTGCAGGACGGTTCGCTACACGAGGTCCTGTCCGGCAAGCCGCCCTTCCCGGCTTTTCACGCTTGGGGCGAGTGGCTGTATTACGCGCAAACGATCGACGGCAAGAAGCGGCTGCGGCGCTGCAACTATCTGAGCTTGCAGGTCGAAGATGTCGCCGAACTGCCGCCGGAGCGGGGCAGTTACAGCTACGGCACCGTCTCGCCCGACCACCGGTACTATGCCGTCAGCGTCCAACCGCCGACGGGCGGACCATCCCAGGTGCATCTGCTGGACCTGAAAACGAACCAATGGAGCGTGCTGCTGGACAAACCGGGCTACCACGCCAAGCACGAGCAGTTTTCCCGCGACGGCCGCAACCGGGTGCTGATCCAGTTGAACCAGATGCCGGACGTGAAAGTGGTGCTGCTCAGCGAACTGGAGATCGGCGCCGGCGGCAGCGAGAGCCACAAGGAGAGGCCGTTCCCGGCCGACCAGCCCTACACGCTGCGCCCCACGGGCCACGAGGCCTGGATCGGCACCACCAGCCGCATCTTCTTCTCGACCGGCGCCGACGCCAAGAGCAAGGGCAACATCTGGAGCGCCCAGGTCGGCGACGAAAAGCCCACCCTGGTCTACGAGGGCAAACGCTTTGGGCACGTCAGCGTGTCGCGCGACGGCAAGTACTGGATCGGCGACACCGGCGAGAAAGGCATTCCGATCTACATCGGCAGCTTCGCCACCGGCCGGGCCCAGCGGGCGTGCTTCAGCCGCACGGAGTACGACGGGAAGCAGTGGAGCCACGCCCACCCGTACCTGACCGCGGACAACCAGTGGCTAATCATCGGCGCGCGGCGCAACGGCCACCCGCAGGTGCATGGGGCGAAGCTGAAGGCCGGCTGGCTGGAGAAGTTGTGACTTGTGGGCCGGGGGTACTCACCCGGCGAATCGTTGACCTTGGCCGCCGCCCCCCGGCGCCAGCGGCGGCGGAGGGGACGCCGTGGTAAGATGAAGCCCCAATCAGCCTGGATCGGTTCCAGACGCTCGGCCAGTGGGAGACCTCGTATGGAATCCAGTGAGACGACCGTGATGCGTAGGGACGACCAGTCGAGCCGTCGCTGCGGCGAAGCAGGCAGGAGTCGAGATCCTGTTCCTGACGACCGCCGTCAGCGCAGCAGCAGTCCCGCCAGCACGACGGCCACGATCGCTGCGCCGACCGCCAGCTTGCCGGCGGTTCCCAGCAGGCGGCCCCAGAAGGCGGCCTGGCCCACCAGCCAGCCGTGATCCAGATCGCGGCCCTTCCACGACTCGCCCAGCATCGCGCCGGCCAGGGCCCCCAGGGCCGCGCCCAACACGATCGCCGCCAGGGAGCCGATCAGCGGGATGGGCAAACCAATCACGGCGCCTAGGACGCTGCCGACGAGGGAGCCGGCCAGCGCCAACACGGCGCTGCGGCGGCTGCCGCCGACGCGCGCCGCCCCCGCCGCGCCGGCGACCAACTCGAGCACTTCCCCCGCCACGGCCAAGACGACGACGGCGCCGACGACCCACCAGGAGATCGACAGCCGTTGGCCGGCCGGAAAGAGCCACGCGTAGCAGGCGACTGCGGCCGCGTTGATCCAATTGCCCGGCAGACCGAACAGGTTCAGGCCCCACCCGGCGGCTAACACGAGCACCAGCAGTATCGCCCACAAGATGTCGGCCATCGTCAGTCGATGAACCACTCCGAGGTTTGGACCTGGAATTTCTCCATCAGCCGATACAGCTTGCGGCGGTCGAGGCCCAGGGCGCGGGCCGCCCGCGTCTTGTTGCCGCGTTCCCGCCGCAAGACTTCAACGACCTTGGCCCGCTCGATCGTGAACAAGTCGTCCAGTCGGCGGGCGCCGACAGGGTCGGCGGCGGGAACGGCGGCGGGAACGGCCGCGGGAGCGCTCTCGATGCCGGCGCCGGCCACGCCGGTCGGGCGACGTCCGCCGGTCCGCCCCTGGATCACTTCACGCGGCAAGTCGCGGACGCGGACGACGTTGTCGTCCGCCATGATCTTGGCCCGATCGATGGCGTTGATCAACTGCCGCACGTTGCCTGGCCAGTGATAAGCCTTGATCCGCCGCAGGGCCTCGTGTTCCACGTCCCAGTGGGGGCCGAGGAAATGGGCGACCAGCAGGGGGATGTCGCTCCGCCGCTCGCGCAAGGGTGGCAGTTCCAGCGACATCACGTTGATCCGGTAGAACAGATCCCGGCGAAAACGCCCTTCCTCGACGTCGCGGGTCAGTTCGCGGTTGGTCGCGGCCAGCAGCCGCACGTCGACCCGGCGTTCCTTCAGCGACCCGACGCGGCGCATCGAGCCGTCCTCCAGGACGCGCAGCAGCTTGGCCTGCAGCGGGCCCGGCATTTCGCCGATCTCGTCGATGAACAGCGTGCCGCCGTCGGCGGTCTCGAACAAGCCCGCCTTGGCGCTCACCGCCCCCGTGAACGCGCCTTTCTCGTGGCCGAACAGTTCGCTCTCCAACAGCGTTTCGGGCAGCGCGGCGCAGTTGATCACGACCATCGGCCGGTCGGCCCGCAGGCTGCTGTGGTGCAGGGCCCGCGCCACCAGTTCCTTGCCCGTGCCGCTTTCGCCCTGGATCAGAATCGCCTTGTCGCTGGGTCCCGCGCGTTCGATCAGCCGGAAGACTTCCTGCATGGCCGGGGATTGGCCGATCATCTCGGACTTGGGCTGACTGCGCTGCAGCAGCGTCTTCAGACGCAGGTTTTCCCGCCGCAACTGGCCGCGCTCGTGCGCCTTGCCGATCAGCTTCTCCAGGTCCTGGACCGGAAAAGGCTTCGTCAGAAAATCGTAAGCCCCCAACTTCATGGCCTGCACAGCCATCTCGATCGTCCCTTCGTCGGTCAGGACGATCACCTCGCATTCGGAGTGGCTGTCGCGGAACTTCTGTAGCAGCTCGATGCCGCACAGACCGGGCATCTTGAGGTCCAGAATGGCGACGTCGAACGTCCGCTGTTGCGCCGCGGTCAGCGCCGTCTCCCCGTCCGCCGCCTCGTGGACCCGAAACCCGTGGCGGGTGAACATCCGGGCCATCGAGCCGCGCAACTCGTCGTCGTCGTCGACCACCAGCAGTTCGATCTCGTGCCGCTCGTGCATGGCTGTCTCCTGCAAATCCGTCCCGGCCTCGCGAACCGCGAGAAGAACGCAGCCCCCGTGTGTCCCCACCGCACGCAAGTGCCGCCCTGCCTGATCGGATCGGCACACGGCCGCGCAGGGCGCGCGAATCCGCACACCCCTCCCATTGTACCGTCCGCCCGCGGAATCCGGCAACCAGCCTGCCCGCACGGCGGGCAACTGTGGACCGGCGAACAGACCGACGCTCCAGATCACCCCGCGTCGCCTCCACTGGGTGCTGACAGCCCCGTGACTCGGCGTGGATCGTGTCACCGGACTTGACGGCCTGGCTTCGTGAGAGATAATATCTCTCATGAAAACAGCAACTGTCGCAGACCTGCGCAACCATTTTAGACGTGTTTCCGCGTGGCTTGAAAACGGTGAGACGGTGGAAATCCTCAAGCGCGGACAGGTCATCGCCCAGCTCGTGCCCGTGCGACGAAAGCCGCGCAGTGCTGAAAAGCCGGACATCATGGCCCGGCTGAACCAGCAGTGGGGCGACCGGACGTTTTCGTTGGCCGAGGTGCGTGGGATGCGGTCCGCCGAGTTGGAGGGCGAGGAGGGATGAGCGCGTACCCGGACACGTCGTTCCTGTACGCCATCTATCGCGAACGGGCAATCAGCGTACACAGGGCGGTCACCAGCAGAGCCAGCCCGAACACGCCGGCCGGGAGCAGGAACCACCAGGCCGTGCCGGCGACGGCGGCCAACCAGGGCCAATTGCGGCGGGCAAGGGCGGCGGCGTTGGGGCGCCTGAGGACTTGAACGACGACCGTCGCCAGCGCCACGCACAGGCCGGCCCAGACAAGCGCGAACAGCAGGCGACTCCAGTCCTCGTGGCGGGCGCGAAGGACGAGCCGCGGCTGGCCGTGGAGTTTGCGGAAGTAGTGGGCGGTCCCCACGGGAGCCACGTCCAAGTCCAGAGACAAACGGCCCGTCCCGGCAGCGGCCGCCGGGGTGAGGGACGCGGTTCGTTCGTCACGTGGCGTCGGCGTTCCAGTTCCTTGCTGGGCAGCAGGCTGAACGCCAGCCGGCTCCGGCTCGGGCTTTCCTTCCGGCACCGTCGGCGGTTTTTCCGCAGGTGGCGGGGCGGCCTGCTTCTGCTGGCCGGGTTCTTCCTGCTGCATTCTTTGGAGCTTCTCCAGCTGCGCGGCAGCTTGCTTGCGCAAATCACCGCGGCGCTCTTCCGGGCGGCCGCCCTGATCCGGCGGCTTTTTCCCTTCTTCTTTCGGGGCAGCTATTTCGGCCTCGGTCTTGTCGACCTCGGGGAACTTCTCCCAGAAGCGATCCCGTTCGGCGCCGAACGGGACGCCTTCCGGTCTCGGCTGCGGTTCCTTGAAGTAGAGGGCTGGGTCGGCGTCCGCTCGTTTGGTGTCCG
>CAYUFW010000218.1:0-14614 GCA_964443915.1 uncultured Pirellulaceae bacterium | reverse complement strand
ACTGGTACCATCCTGCCTGCCGAACCGGCTCCCTTTTCTCTGCCGGTCCCACCGGCTTCGGCCGAAATTCCCCTGCGACGGTTTTCGGCGGATCGTTTAGGCCGAAGCGCTCAGCGCAAATGGGGATTGCGACGCCCCGTTCAGAAGTCCTTGTAGATGAGCCAGGACTTGAAGAAGGGGTTGACGAACTTGTACTGGCCTTCGTGCCGGTAGATGATCTTCAGCTTTTCCAAGCGGTTCAGCGCCCTCTGGACGGAGGCCGCGGCGGAGATGCCGACGGCCCGCAGGAAGCCCTGCGAGAGGGGCGGAGTTCCTTTCAGCCTAGCCAGCCCGATCAGGCAGCGGAGCTGCTGCCCGGTGACCTGAATCAGTGCCGCCTCGTATGCTTTCGATTCCCGGGCAAAGATCCGTTCCAACGCCGCGGGAAGGAGTCGCTCGGTGATGCGGTCACGATAGGACGTGATTTCCCACAAAGCGGCACACAGCTGTTGAACGTCCCCCGGGATGTTGTCCGCCCACTCAAATACCTGCCCCATCGCCGCGTCGTCCACGGTGCGTTTGCCCAGCGCAAAGCGGCGTTTCAGGAAGGCCGCGAATTCGCCGGCGTCGAGCGGGCCGACATTCAGGAGCAAGGCCGACTTGAAAAAAGCGCTCTGAGGGTCCGTGAAAATCGCCGACATCTGATTCCGGACGCTACCCGCGAACAGATACGGGATCTTGCTGTGGAACAGATACGGGATCTTGCTGTGGAACTGAATCTTGGCTCGCAGGCCGGCCAGGGTTTCCCGGCTGTCGGCCAGATTCAGAACGTCCTGGAACTCGTCGAAAACGACGGCCAGGGGCTGCCGCCGGTGCATGGTGGAGATCATGTCCAGCAGACCGTCGATCGACTCGGGCGTCATTTTGACGGCGGCGTCCAGCGACACCGACGGTTGGCCGGTCAGGGGGTCGAGACTGACGGTGGGCCTCAGGTGGGCCAGGGACTTGAGCACCTTTTCCAGGAGGCCGCTCTGCCGTTGCAGCGAGATCACTGCTTTGAGCAGCCGCTTGCACAGGTCATCCGACGTCTTGATTTCCAGGAGATCGACGTACAGCATCCGGCGTTTCTTGAGCCGCCGGATCGCCTCGCAGATCAGCGACGTCTTGCCGGTGCGCCGTTCGCCCTGCACGGCCACGTTCTGGCCGGATTCGATGCAGCCCGTCAGCTCTTCGATCAGCCCGGGACGGGGACAGAAGTCCTCGCCGCCCACGACTTGTCCGTAGCGAAACGGATTCATCGGCTTATCCCCGGTGCTTTCCAGATCATGCAGAACAGCGTTATGCAGAATAGCATAATGCACCACAGCATAACGTCAAGGCCGGCATCGCGAACTTGGTTGATTGCATTGGCTGAGTTTACGCCGCCGCTGCGCGCGCCTGCGTCTGCCTCGCGGCCACCAAGGTCCGCGTAGCCGCAAGACACTCTCGATCGACGCGCTGTCGTGACGTAAACACCCAAACTGTGCCTTGAACTAAGCCGCTTCGCGGCGACGGGGCTACCCCTTGATCCGCAATCTCGAGAACGAAACCTATCTGCAACTCGTGCTCGACGGCAGCCTGGAGTCGCTTCCCGCCAAGCTGGCCGAAGCCAGCCGCGACGCCGGCAGTTTTGACGCTTGGCGTCGTCGTCGCCGCCCACGCCTACCCGGTGAATTGCCTCGCCGCTTCCTCCGCCAAGATAACTTCGTCGACCGTCTCGTCGACGTCTGCCTCCATTCCTGCCAAGCCGCCGCTGGCCGGGCCGCCTGAACCCCTAGCACTTGCCGTGCCAACCGAATTTCGGAACAATGGGCCTCTGGCCGTGGTCGTTTACTCGCTTACCTGGTACTTCGCCGTCAGCGGCTCGCATGGGGCGCGGCGCACGAATTCGGTCTACCGCGGCATCGCGTGCCGCCGGGCCCTTCACCGGAACCGCGCGGGCAGATCGCTGTGGCATTTTCGAGTGCCGCAGGCTATAAAGGGCGGTTGGCAAACGTCTCGGCCCTGGACGCCTCGCATCCGAGCCGTTATCGCTCGATTCGCCTTCGTGAGGAGACAACATGAACGAGAGGAAGATCCGGAATCAGGCAACCCGTCGGCAGTTTCTCGGAGCCGTGGCCGCCGCCGCAACGGTGACCCTTGTGCCACGGCACGTGTTGGGCGGGCCGGGCACGGTGGCGCCCAGCGACAAGGTGAATATCGCCATCATCGGTGCGGGAGGGCAGGGACGCGCGAATGCCCGCAGTCTGTTCCAGGAGAAGGACGCCCAGATCATTGCCGTGTGCGATGTGGCCGAGAAGACGGACCTGAGCCCGTTCTACTACGGGGGATCGGGCGGGCGGCAGGCCGTCAAGGCCGAAGTCGAGGAGCGCTATGGGAAGGAGACACCCGGCTTCCGCTGCGCCGAGTATGAAGACTTCCGCGTCATGCTGGAAAAAGAGAAAGCGATCGACGCCGTCCTGTGCGCGACCCCCGATCACACGCATGCCGTGGTGTCCATCGTCTCCATGAAACTGGGCAAGCACGTGTATTGCGAGAAGCCGCTCACGCACAATGTCTGGGAGGCGAGGCGGGTCGCCAAGGTGGCCAAGGAAACCGGCTTGACCACGCAAATGGGCAACCACGGTCACTCGGGCGAGGGCATCCGGCAAACGTGCGAATGGATCTGGGACGGGGCCATCGGGCCGGTGCGGGAGGTCCATGCCTGGAGCGACACGGGGAAATGGGCCACGACCCCCGGCCGCCCGAAGGACACGCCGCCGGTGCCAGCCGGGCTGAACTGGGACCTGTGGCTGGGTCCGCGGGAGCAACGCCCGTATCATCCGGCCTACGCCCCGTACAACTGGCGAGGATGGTGGGCGTTTGGCACCGGTTCGATCGGCGACATGGCTTGCCACAACATCGATCCGGCCGTGTGGGCGCTGAAGTTGGAGCACCCGTTGCGTGTGGAAGCGACGACTTCCTGGCTGGACGACGAAGTCGCCTCGATGGCCGGCGCGATCCATACGTACCGGTTTGGGCCGCGCGGCGATATGCCTCCGGTGACTTTGACGTGGTACGACAACGGACTCCGCCCGCCGACGCCGGAAGGAATCGATCCCGGCGACGCCAAGCAGCGGTTGGGCGAGGGAGAAAACGGAATCCTGTTCATCGGCGAGCGGGGTATGATCACCTGTGCCGGCTGGGCAGGGATGCCCCGACTGCTGCCGCTGTCGCTGCACACCGAGTACAAGCGTCCCGAAAAGACGCTGCCGCGCAGCCAAGGACATCACACCGACTGGCTGGCCGCGTGCAAAGGCGGACCGCCCGCCAGCGGCAACTTTGAGTACAGCGCCCGCCTGACCGAACTGGTCTTGCTGGGGAGCGTCGCGTTGCGCACGAAGAAGCTGCTCCTGTGGGACGGCCCGAACATGAAGGCGACCAACGCCCCCGAAGCGGACCAGTTCCTCAAGGAGCCCTGCCGCCAGGGCTGGGAAATCGGCTAACCGCCGGTCGAGAAACAAGTGGCGCAAGCTTCCAGCTTGCGATGCCACCGCTGGCCCGATCGATAACTTGCAGCTGCTGACGATGGACGCGCTGGTCTTTCTCGTGTTTGTCTTCGTGTATCTGGGCATGATCGCCGGGGAGATCCCCGGTTTGGCCCTGGATCGCACGGGCGTCGCCTTGCTCGGCGCGATCGTGCTGGTGACGTTCGAGCGGCTGACTCCGGAGGAGGCTTGGATCGCCATCGACACACCGACCATGGGCCTGCTACTGGGGCTGATGGTCGTTTCCGCCCAATTCCGGCTGAGCGGTTTTTACACGCGGTTCACGACGCGTTTGGCGGAGTTGGATGTTTCGCCGTCCGTCTTGTTGGCCCTCGTCATCGCGGCCGCCGGGGCGCTGTCCGCCTTGCTGTGCAACGACATCATCTGTCTGGCCATGGCCCCCGTCCTGGCGGAAGGCTGCGTGCGGCGGAAGCTCGATCCGGTGCCCTTTCTGCTGGCTCTGGCCTGCGCCTCGAACGTCGGTTCGGCGGCAACCCTGATCGGCAATCCTCAGAATATGTTGATCGGCCAGGTGCTCAAGCTGCGTTTCGATGTCTATCTGCTGCAAGCCGCCGTGCCGACCGTGTTGGGGCTGGCAGCCGTCTGGCTGGTGATCTGGCTCCGCACGGCCGGATCCTGGACGCGCGAAACGTGGGCGCTGGGCGGCGCTGGCCGGCCCTTCGATCGTTGGCAGACGATCAAAGGGTTCGTCGTGCTGGGGCTGCTGACCGGTGGGCTGTTGTGGGGCAGCCTGCCGCGGGAAGTTCTGGCGCTGGCCGCTGCCGGTGTGCTGTTGACCAGTCGCCGCATGACTTCCCGCGAGATGCTGCAGTTGATCGATTGGCAACTGCTCGTGCTGTTTGGGGGGCTGTTCATCGTCAACCGGGCCATGGCTCAGTCGGGGAACCTGCAGCAGTTGATGGAGAGCCTGCGGGGGGCGGGAGTGGATCCGGCGCAGCCCGCGTGGCTGTTTGGAACCAGCGTCGTGTTGTCCAACGTGGTCTCGAACGTGCCGGCAACGATGCTGTTGCTGCCCGCGGCCCATCACCCGCTGGCAGGTCTGATTCTGGCCTTATCCAGCACGTTGGCCGGGAATCTCCTGATCGTGGGCAGCATTGCGAACATGATCGTGATCGACCAGGCCGCGCGGCTGAACATCCGCATCAGTTGGCGCGAACACGCGGTGATCGGTGTCCCGGTGACGCTGCTCACGCTGGCCATCGCGGGCCTGTGGCTGCTGATCCTGGCCTGATGCGGACCTCGCCCCCACTTGAACGGACTGTGGCTTTTCCCGACATTCGGGACGTTGGCCCGCAAATCTGGCGATTTCGGCTACCTTACTGACGCCAGGACTTCTGGCCAAACACGTTTCCGGCCGGTCATTGACGCTTGGGGCCTTAAAAGATACCATTGTCCGCCATTGGTGGACAGACTTGCCCGGCGCCGCTTGGACGCCGATTCGCCGCAGCAGAAACCGTTACAGAAAGTGCCGATCATGACCGCAAAAAAAGACGACCTCCAACAACTGGCAATCAACACGATCCGCACCTTGTCGATGGACGCGGTCCAAAAGGCCAATAGCGGCCATCCGGGGACCCCGATGTCCCTGGCGCCGGTGGCCTATACGGTTTGGAACCGCCAGATGCGCTACGACCCGGAACACCCGTGGTGGCCGGCCCGCGACCGTTTCGTCCTGTCCTGCGGCCACGCTTCCATGCTGCTGTACTCGATGCTGCACTTGGTCGGCGTCCGCAAGGTCGAGCACGACCAAGTGCTGGACCAGCCGGCCATCTCGCTGGACGACATCCGCAACTTCCGTCAGCTGGGCAGCCCCTGTGCCGGGCACCCGGAATACGGCGAAGCGGCGGGGATCGAGATGACAACCGGACCGCTGGGCCAGGGCATCGGCACCAGCGTCGGCATGGCGCTGGCCGGACAGTGGTTTGCCGCACGCTATAACCAGCCGGGCTTCGACCTGTTCGGCTACGATGTGTACGCGCTGTGTGGCGACGGCGACATGATGGAAGGCGTCGGCTGCGAGGCGGCTTCGATCGCGGGGCACTTGAAGCTCTCGAACCTGTGCTGGATCTACGACGACAACGGAATCACGATCGAAGGCCATACCGACCTGGCCTTCAGCGAAGATGTCGCCGCGCGGTTCCGCGGCCTGGGCTGGAACACGATCACGGTCGAGGATGCCAACGACGTGGCGGCGATGGAGGCGGCCCTGGCCTCGTTCCGCGCTTGCCACGACCGCCCCACGTTGATTGTCGTGCGGAGCATCATCGGGTACGGGGCGCCGAACAAAGCCAACACGCACGACGCGCACGGCGCGCCGCTGGGCGAAGACGAAATCCGTTTGACCAAACGGGCGTACGGCTGGCCCGAGGACCAGCAGTTCCAGGTGCCGGAGGGTGTGCGCGAACATTTTGCCAAAGGCATCGGGGCCCGCGGCCGGCAACTGCACGCCGATTGGGCGGCGAAGTTCGCGCTGTACGAGGCGACTCACCCACAGCTGGCCGCCGAACTGACGCGGATCTGGGCCCGCCAACTGCCCGACGGCTGGGACAAGGACATTCCCGGGTTCCCGGCGGACGCCAAGGGCCTCGCCAGCCGCGTCTCGTCCGGCCAGGTGTTGAACGCCGTGGCCAAGAACCTGCCTTGGCTGATCGGCGGTTCCGCCGATCTGGCGCCGTCGAACAATACGCTGCTGAAGGTCGAGAAGGCGGGGCATTTCACCGCCAAGGACCGCGGCGGACGCAACCTGCACTTCGGCATCCGTGAGCACGGCATGGGGGCCGTCTGCAACGGCATGGCCTTGTCTGGACTGCGCCCGTACGGCGGCACGTTCTTTGTGTTCTCCGACTACATGCGGCCGGCCATGCGGTTGGCCGCGATGATGCACCAGCCGGTGCTGTACGTGCTGACGCATGATTCGATCGGTTTGGGCGAAGACGGCCCGACGCACCAGCCCGTCGAACACTTGGCGGCCTGCCGCGCCATCCCCGGCTTGCTCGTCTTCCGTCCCGCCGACGCGAACGAGGTGGCCGAGTCGTATCGCCAGATCTTGACAACTCCCGATCGTCCCGCAGCGCTCGTGCTCACTCGGCAGAACCTTCCCACGCTGGACCGCTCGAAGTGCGCCGCGGCGACCGGCGTGGCCCGCGGCGGCTACGTGCTGACCGACGCGCCGAACGGGCGGCCCGATGTGATCCTGATCGGCACGGGCAGCGAGGTGCCGCTGTGCCTGGAAGCCCAGCAGAAACTGGCGGCCGAGGGCGTCGCAGCGCGCGTGGTCAGCTTGCCGTGCTGGGAGTTGTTCGACGCCCAGGACCAGGCCTATCGCGACAGCGTCCTGCCGTCATCGGTCACCGCCCGCGTGGCCGTCGAAGCCGGCATCCGCCAGGGCTGGGACCGCTACCTCGGCTCCCGCGGCCGCTTCGTCGGCATGGCCACCTTCGGCGCTTCCGGCCCCTTCAAGCAGCTGTACGAACACTTCGGCATCACCACCGCCCAGATCGTCGCCGAGGCCAAAGCCGCGGTGGCGGAAAAGTAGGTCAGGCTTTCCAGCCCGTCCCGCCATCCGACAGCCGTCCGACAGCCGCTTGATCGGCGAACGGTGCCCGCGCAAGACGACATCGCTTGATTCGCATCTTGAAGAAGTCGTGGGGTAAGCTTCCAGCGTGCCGAATGTTGGGGCTCCGCGGCTTGCCGCCGCGCTCAGCGTAGGCGATTGCCTACGCTGCCGGCAGTTTCCAATCGCCGCGGAAGGCGCGCGGCTGGAGCAGGGCATTAGCCGCGTCGTCGTTGGGGAATCGTTCGGCCTGCGGGTCCCAGGCGAGTCGGCGGCCCTGCTTGACGGCGATCAGCGCCAGTTGGCACAACGTGTCGGACCGCACGGCGGCTTCGATGTCGCAGATCGCCCGGCAGCCGTTCTTGACCGCGTCCAGGAAGTTGCGCGTGTGCTGGACGCTGATGGGCAACTTGATCGGCATCGTATCGACCTTGTTCTGCGGATCGCGCAGGAGATTGGCGTCGCTGCCTTGGATCGAGCCGCGGGCGACGTGGACCCACGCCGACTCGCCGACAAATCGGATGCCGTGGGCAAACCCCGGCGTCCCGTCGTTGACAAACGTCACCGGGGCGGCCTGAGCGTGCTCGAACCGCACCCGCCAACGCAGGATCGCGTCCAAACTGCCGGACTGGGGAAACTCGCCCGTGCCCTCCACCGCACACGGCCCGGTCGCATCCGTGCCGTTGCCCCACTGGGCGATGTCCAAATGATGCACGCCCCAGCAGGAGATCATGCCGAGCGAGAAGTTGGTGATGTTCTCGTGCGTGTCGCGTCGCAGCTTCTCCTCGTGGAACGGCGTCATGGGAGCCGGCCCGACCCAGCGGTCCCAATCCACGTAATCCGGCAACGGCTGCTCCGGCAACTGCGCCCCTTGCCGGCCGCCGGGCACCGAGACCTGGATCTCCCGCAGCTTGCCCAACCGGCCGTTGAGCGCCAGTTCGCACGCCCAACGGAACTTCATGTCCGACCGCTGCTGAGTGCCGAACTGAAACACCACGCCCTTGCGGCGCACGGCCTCCCGCACGCAGCGGGCCTCCTCGAACGACATGGCCATCGGCTTCTCGTGGTAGATGTGCTTGCCGTGCAGAACGGCGTCCAGCGCCGGAATGCTGTGCCAATGCACGGGCAGCGCCATCAGGACGGCATCGACGCTCGCGTCCGCGTGCAACTCGCGGAAGTCGGTCAGCACCTTCACGTCCGGGCTGCCGTACCGCTGGGCGATCGCGCGGCGGGCACTCTCGATGGTGCGTTGGTTCACGTCGCAAATCGCCGTCACGCGCACGTCGTCGTGCCCCAGGAAATCGCGCATGTCGAACTGGCCCTGTGCGCCCACGCCCAGAACGCCCAGAGTGATCTTATCCGAGGGCGCCGTCCGTCGGGCGGCCCTCAGCACGTTTGCCGGCGCGAACCACGGGGCGGCCCCTGCGGCCAGCATGGCCTGGAGTATTCCTCGGCGGGTCGGACGCGGCGGGAGAGACGGCTGCTTTGGCTGCATAGTGGCACTCCTTGTTGATGGTGGATGGAAGATGATTATTGCCTCGGAAGAGCCGGTGGTCCAGATCGGGTCGGTTGCCCTTGCGGTTCTCGGACCAATTGCAGTTCATCTTCACTTCGCCTTCCGCTACCACAAACATGTCCGTTTCGCGATGCCGACGAATTCTTCCGGATGGCCGTTCCGGTCATTTTCAGCCGTCTTGGGTCGTGCTACGATGCTGTCCGCTAAGTCAGTTGCCGCCTCGCCATGCCCGCAATTACAGCCTTCGGAAATCTGTACTCGTACGCCTCAGTTCAGGAGAAGGAACAATGCTAACGACCAGTCTTCGCGTGGTTTGGGTTTGCCTGTGGTGCGCGTGTGTGACCGTCGCGGCGGCGGACGGGCCGGTTTTCAAGGCGGGGTTTGCCGAACGGGACATCACGCCGGAGATCGGCATGGAGGCGCCGGGCGGGTACGGCAAGGCGTACCACCGGGCGCTGCACGATCCCTGCAAGGTGCGCGCCGCCGTGTTCGATGACGGGCAGGCGCGGGTGGCCGTCGTGGGGATCGACGCGCTGTTCATCCGGCGGCCGACGGTCCAGGCGATCCGGCAGGAGATTCAGCAGCAGTGCGGGATCGCGCCGGAGGCGGTGATGATCGCCGCGTCCCATTCCCATGCCGCGGGGCCGATGGGCTTCTTCTTGCCGGGCGAGTTTGACGACGCCTCGCCGCTGGTCAAGTCGCTGGTGTACGAGAAGACGGTGACGGGGAATCCCGAATACCTGGCCCGCGTCCAGCGGGAGATTGTCGCGGCAGTGGTCGCCGCCGACGGGGGCAAGGTGGAAGCCCGTTGTGCGGCCGGCTTCGGGCGCGACGAGCAAGCGGCGTTCAACCGGCGGTTCCGCATGAAGGCCGGGTTCTCGATGACACATCCCGGCCAGGGCAATCCGGACATCCTGGAACCGGCCGGGCCGATCGATCCGCAGGTGGGCGTGGTGGGAGCGTGGAGCAAGGAGGGGCAGTTCCTGGGCTGCGTCGTCAATTTCGCCTGTCACGGCACGACCGGGCCGGGCGGCATCTCGGCGGACTGGATCTACTACCTCGAAAAGACGATCCGCGGCCTGATGGGCGAGACGGCCGTGGTCGTGTTCATGCCGGGCACGTCGGGCGACGTGACGCAGGTGGACAACCGCAGCCCGTACCAGATCCGGCAGTTCGGCGAGGTCTCCGCGCGGTACGTCGGCGGGCGAGTCGGGGCGGAGGCGATCAAGACGTTGGTGGCCACCGAGCAGGCCGCCGGGCCGCTGGCGCCGGTCGCCGCGCAGACGCAGGTGCTGAAGATCAAACGCCGGGCCCCGAAACCGGAACGCGTCGCCCGCTGCCTGGAGATCGTGCAGCAGGACCCCGCCAAAGTCGATGCCACCGAATGGACGTTCGCCAAGGAAATCGTGGTGCTGGACGCGCGAGTCAAGAAGGAGCCGATGGCGGACGTCGAAGTGCAGGCCATCCAGGTGGGGCCCGCTGTGTTCCTGTCGTGCCCCGCGGAGTACTTCTGCCAGTTCGGACTGGACGTCAAGGCCGGCAGCAAGTTCCCCTTCACGTTCCCGGTGGAGTTGGCCAACGACTGCATCGGCTACGTGCCGACGGAGGAGGCGCTCAGCCCGACCGGCGGCGGCTACGAAACGCGGCTCACCAGCTACAGCAACCTGGAACCGACCGCCGGCCGGCAAATCGCCAACGCGATGATCGGACTGTCCGCGCGGCTGACGCCCGGCCCCGTCCCGCAGCCACCGCCGGTCCCGGAATTCAAGGGCCAACCCTGGTCCTACGGCCGCGTACCGCCGGAGTTGGATTGAGGAGCAGACGCGAGATGTGCTGGGAATGGCGTCCTGTACCAACGAAGGTGAGGAAGCTCCGGGTATTTCTTGAGCCAGGTTCTACGTGCGAAATCGTTTGTCGATCGCAAACACCTCGCACTTCAGCCGATGGGCGATGGCTCGGATGAGGCAGTCACCCAACTGACGCGGTTTGCCATCGCGGGGCACTCGCGCGGCCAGTCGTGTGGCCTCGTCCCAGTCCGCGCTCGGAATATGTCCGCCATCCAGCACACGGAATTGCGCGAGATAGGCTTCCGCCAATTGGAGTTCGTGCGACGATCGCACACCGGCGATGAACTCGACGTACACGGGCGTCACGATCAAATCGGTCGCGTGCCAACGAATCAAGTCCTTCGCCCAAATCTCGGTCTCTGAGACGTCGACATCCTCCAGATGCTCGCTCGCCCTACGATGCCAGTAGCTCAATAGCACGGAAGTGTCCAGGACCCGCTTAGCCATGCCGCATCCCTAAGCGCTTGCCAAGGAGGGCAGTGCCTGCAAAGACAGCTCCCACTCGTCGCCGATTCTGCGCAACTCAACTGCGATCTTTCTCGCATCAACGCGACGAACCGCGGAAACATACACTCGCAACACCGTTCCGTCCGGCGTCTGTCCAATCCTGCGCTCGTAGGGCCGCAAGTCTTGATCGAAGCTATCGACGCCCACTTTCAACTCCTCGGCACACGTAGCGAACCCGCTTTGAATCAGCTGCGCGTTCTCCAGGAACCACTCCCGGACAGCTTCCGGTTCCGTGGGAAGACCGTCGCCTTCGCAGCGAAGATCCACGTACCAAAGCAACGCGGGATCGTGCTCTTGGCCGCCGGGCAAGTAGTCCTCCAAGAGCGTCTCGCCGTCAAGTTCGATACCGGTCCGCAATCCGCCGTCGGCACGTGCCTGTCGGTAGAAAGTGATCGTGGCCATCCGCATAGCTCCCAAGAAGGCATTCGATCCAGAAACCGCCGGTATTATAGTCCGACCGTCGTGGCAGCGACAATGCAGCGCCCCAACAGTTGCACAGCTTCGAGCTGTTCCAGACGCCCCAAGCCGTCGATGCGCTCAGAATCCCGGCAGTTCGATCCGCACTTCCGCCAGCGGCCGTTTGGGCACGTGATGGACGTCATCGGCGTCGCGCCAGTAGGGACGCTGGTCGGGGCGGCCGTCTTCCAGGACGACCGTTTCGCCGGGCCGGCCCAGGGCGACGGCCAGGAGGGCTTCTAGGTGCTCTGGCAGGTTCAGGGCGGCGCGGAGTCCGGGTTGGTCGATCGAGGCGACCATGCAGCCGCCCAACCCCAGTTCGGCTGCGCCCAGCAGCATGGTCTGAGCGACGATGCCGGTGTCCCAGTCCCAGCGGCGCCAGATGCGGTTGTCGCCGAGGATCAGGATGTAGCCCGTCGGCCGCTCGCCCTCGGCCGGTCCGGGCCACGGCGCGAGGGCTGCCGCCCAGCGGAGGTGCGGGAAGATCTTGGCACACTGGTCAGGCCGCCAAGCGAGCAGATACTTCAGTGGCTGCCGATTGGCCGCCGACGGGCACAGACGCGTCAATTCGAGCAGCTCCACCAGCGTCTGCTCGTGCAACGCCTGCTGCTGGAAGCGACGGTAACTGCGATTGCGAAGCAAGAGATCACGAAGCATGTGAAGTCCTCCTAAACTTGAGCGTCTGCGCCGGGACCCGAAACCCTAGTCTTTCACCTAATCTTTCACCTAATCTCTTCCTTCTGCCTTGGAGCCAGGCGGAGATTAAGTGACAGATTAAGTGAAAGATTAGGGTTGAAGCCCGGCATGGTAGTTCGCCACGGCTTCCGAGTTACGCAGCGGGCGATCGTACAGGCGCAAATGCCGGACGGCTGCCGCCACGCGGAGTTTGCCCGTGCCGCTGATGTCGCCCAGATCGGCGTCGTACCGTCCCCAGCCGTACTGCCGCGCCGAGCCGCCGTCGCACAACTGGCCGTCGATCAGGAACATGATGATCTTCGGCCCGGCGTCCAGCGTGACCACAACGTGATGCTGGCGGCCGGCGGCGAGCAGCCCCGGATCGCTGTCCCAAGCCGCTCGCGTTTCGCCATCGATCGCTTCGATTCGCAAGACACCGGCCTCGCCGGTCGTCAGTGCGAGACCTCGGCCGGATTGGTCCCGCGAGTCGAGCAGAATCTGGCCGGGCGACAGTTCCGCCAAATCGATCCAACAGTCAAGCGATAGACCGCCGCCCTGCGTTGCGTCCAAAACCTCGGGCAGAGTGATCTCGCCCGCTCCCAACTGGTCCGCCGCAATGTCCAGGATTCGCCCACGGTCGGCCACCTCCTTCCGCTGGCCCTGAGCCCACAGCCCTTCCAGCAAGCTCTTGTCGATCTCGTGGACGCGGGCAATCGTCTTGTTGGTCTCCGTCACCCAGTAACGGCCGTCCTGTTCGATCAGATCCGGATAGCTCATCGTCACGCGCGGATCGGGATCGTACAGCAGGATTTCCGGCTGGGACCAGTGGATCCGGCCCTCCCGCTCGACGCCGCCGGCGAGCCAGGCCGGGTTGCGGCCGGCGTACGACTGGCCGCTGTGATGGTGGTACCAGAACAGGAACCGGCCGTTGGACGCTCGCCAGATGCGCGGACAGGCCCGCGGATTCTTCAGCTTCCGGCCGCCCGGCGTGTACGTGGCATATTCCGGCGTCGTCCACGTATGGGCGCCGTCGCGGCTGTACGCATGGCACGGATATCCATTGGTCGTGCGGTACATGCAATAGAGGGAACCGTCGCTCAGCGGGACCAGGTTGTGCTCCTCCTGAACCTCGCCGAAATCGGGGTGCTTCAGGCCCACTTCGCCGTCCGGCAGCAACTGCCACTCGATCTTCTCCGGATCGTTCTCCGTGAGGATATTGTCCGAGCGGTAGAACCAGCCCTCACCGCGCTCGATCAAGTACTTGCCGCACTTGGTGAACGCGAGGATCGCCGAGTTGCCGGCCGTGATGGGCTTGCCGATGCCCCAGAACATCTGGATCCGGCCGCCGAACGTGTTGGTGCGGTCCACGTCCGTCATCCGCATCGGCAGCCGGTACCGCTGGGCGGACCAGGTCCGGCCGTGGTCGTCGGAGTACTTGAACACGAACCAGCCCACGCAATCGCTGCGGCCGGGGCAGCGGAAGTTGTCGCCATTGTAGTTGTAGAATCCGTAGACCCGGCCGCTGGGCGTGACCAGGGGCATGATGTACACCGCGTCCGGCCCGTCGGCGGGCTCGATGTCCACCAACTCCGACCACGTGCGGCCCTGGTCCGCGCTGATCGTCGCCACGACGTGCGAATCGTTCGCGCCCTCGGAGCCTCCGGCCGTGGTCAACGTACACAGCCAGTTGCCGTCTCGCGTGACGACGACGTAGGGCTGATCGCAGTAGCCCTCGTCAGGAATGACGCAGCCGGTGCGGATGTTCCGCGGATCGCGGCCCGGCAAGGGGGCCGCATCGGGGCACAACGCTCGGATCTCTTCCGCGTTCAGGGCGCAGTCGTAGATCCGCACGTCGTCGATGGCCCCGCGGAAGTAGCGGGCGGGCTGCCGGCCATCGGATTCGCGCCCGATGACTTGCCGCAGGAGTTTGACCGCAGGCGGCGGAGACGGAAGGTCCGCCAGATCCTGCTCGCTGCCGTTGACATACAACCTCAGGGTCCGCCCGACGGTATCCGCCACGACGGCCACGTGGTACCACACGTCGGGTTTCAGGCGAGGACTGCTGACGTGACCGCGGCGGTTACCGCCCAGGTGCAGATACACGTCGATCGTCCCGTCGCGAATCGGCACGTGCAGCAGGCCCGTGTCCCAGGCGTCGCTGGTGACCAGTCCTTGCCAATCGTCCGCCTTGGTGACATCGGCGGGCCGGACCCAGAACGCGATCGTGACGGCCGCGAATTCGCCCACGTCCCCCAGGGCGATGAAATCGTCCCGGCCGTCGAACAGCCGGGCGCGGTCCAGAATGCCTTCGACCGCGACAGCGCCGTGGACGTCGCCGTCGCGGCCAGCGGCGGAGGCGTTTCGGGCCACTTGGCCCGACGGTTCGTCCAGCTTCCAATGCGCGACCGGCTCGGCCCCCGACGCGACAATCGCCGGCAGCCAGGCCGCCAGGGCAACAAACAGAACCGGGACCGAGAGACGACGGTCTGCGAGG
>CAYUFW010000217.1:13250-14669 GCA_964443915.1 uncultured Pirellulaceae bacterium | reverse complement strand
AAAATTCCCGGAGTTCCTCTTGAACCCAAGCCTTCTTTCAGGGACGGCCTACCTGGATCGCGGAAGTCAACGCCAACGCCGATCCGATTCCGAAGAGGCTCGGCCGGGTTCCGCCTTGTCGACCAGCGCGATGACAATCTCCTTCCCCACCGCGTCGGCATATCGGCTCAGTGTCCCGATGGTCGGATTCGGGTCCGTCGCGTTTTCCAGCCGTGAGAGGTTGCCTTTCTCAATCCCCGTCCGGTCGCGGATATCGGCGAGGCTTAGACCGAGTGACTCGCGTGTGGCCTTCAAGGTCGCGACAGCCTCGCGCAATCTTGCGTGACGGGCTTTGACTTGGCGTCCCAGTGCGATCAGTTCGGGTTTTTCCTGCTCGATCTGCTCGCGAATGCGTTGGTGGCGGCAACGTTCTTCGTCCGTGAGCACCTTGCTGACACTACGCACCTTGCGTTTCCCCACGGTTTCAGTCCTCCACCTCAAAAGCAGTCACCGGGTAAAGTGTAATCGCATCGATTTCTTCGTGCTCGGCAATGTGCGCCACGTTGCCATCTTCGTCCTCAAAGTTCCAGAAGATCTCGAAGTACGGCATCCGGGCAAGTCCATCCAAAGGTTATCACAAATAACAACCCAGGGCAAGGGAGACAGGATTACGGTATCCGCTCGGCTGGTCGATCGCTTTGGACCCCAGCCGGCCGCGCGTGGTCCAGTCACGGCAGACGTACTCGGCTGCGTCGATGCTCGGAGACTGGCGTTGGACCACAAAATCTGGAACTGGCGCCGGCTCATCCGCCGCGGCGGCGTTTGGCTGTGCGTTTGGCGGCTTGCCGCTTCAGCTCGGTCTTCTTTTTCGCGCGGGCCTTGGGCCGTGCCGGCCGGGGGGCGGTGAGGGTCTTGCGGCCGGAGGGATGATCCAGTCGCCGCACGAGGCGGAAATCGAGTTCGCGGCGGTCCACGTCCACGCGGGCGATCTCGACTTGTACCAGGTCGCCCAAGCGGTAGCTGTGGCCGTGCCGGTAGCCGGTCAGCGAATGCGTTTGCCGGTCGTAGCGGTAGAAATCGTCGGCCAGCGCTTCGATGCGAATCATGCCCTCGGCCGGCAGTTCGATGCCTTGTGCAAAGAGCCCGAACTCCTCGACGCCGGTGATCACCGCTTCCAGGGACTCGCCGATGCGCTTGCTCAAAAAGGTTAGCAGCTTGACCTTGATCAGTTCGCGCTCCGCCGCCTCGGCCCGCTGTTCCCGTTCCGAGCAGTGCTGGCCCTGCACGGCCAGGTAGTCGAAGTCGTCCGGCGGCCGCGTGCCGCGGAGCAGGCTGTCCAACATGCGGTGGATCACCAGGTCCGGGTAACGGCGGATGGGAGACGTGAAGTGGCAGTAGTGCCTGCTGTGCAGCGCAAAGTGGCCCTCTTCCTGCGGCGCG
>CAYUFW010000217.1:10882-13240 GCA_964443915.1 uncultured Pirellulaceae bacterium | reverse complement strand
CATCACCGCCTCGGCGATGTCGGAGAAAAGATAGGCCCGCTTCCGTTCCAATGCAGGGCAAAGGCGTTGCAGCAGGAGGTTGGCCGTCGTGTGTTCGCCCGGGATCGCCACCGTCACGTCGCGGCCCAACTCCTGCGGATAGAGTTTGCGGCGGCTCACCAGCAGCGGGCCGTTGCCACGCCCCAACGCACTTCCGCTCCGCAGCACGGCATAATGCACGGCGTGCTCCCGCGGCTCGCCCTTGACGGCCTCCACCACACGTTTGATCTCGAAGCGGCTCCGCAGGCTCTCGCAGTCGATCCCCAATTCGCGGACGAATTCGGTGAGCGCCTGGAGCTTGCGCGGGTCGGGCGGCTCGTGGACGCGGCGGAGGAAGTTCAAATCCTGGCCGTGCAAATGCTCGGCCACGGCTTCGTTGGCGGCCAGCATGAACTCTTCGATGATCTGGTGGCTGACCGTGTGCTCGACGACGTGGGCGCCCGACACGCGGCCTTTCTTGTCCAGATCGATCTTGATCTCCGGCAGGGTCAGTTCGATGGCTCCGCCTTCCAGCCGGCGTTTGCGGAGGATCATCGCCAACTCGTGCATCCGTCCCAGCATCGCGAACACGCCGGTGGTGAGCTTTGACTTCCACCGCGCCGGATCGGCTAGGAATTCGTCGACTTCTTCGTACGCGAAGCGCCGCTTGCTGCGGATCGCCGAATTGTGGAACTCGGCCGCCACGCGAGCCCCGTCCGCCGTGAATTCGATGAACGCGGTTTTGGCGTACCGCACCTTGTCCGGCTGCAGGCTGGCCAGACCGTTGCAGATCAGTTCCGGCAGCATGGGCAGCACGCGGTCGGGCAGGTAGACGCTGGTCCCGCGCTCGCGGGCCTCGGCGTCCAGCGGCGAACCGGCGGGCACGAAATGCGCCACGTCGGCGATGTGGACGCCCAGCCGCCAATGGCCGTTGTCTCGTTGCTCAAGCGAGATGGCGTCGTCGAAATCGCGGGCGTCCTTGGGGTCGATGGTGACGACCGTTTCACCGGTCAGGTCGAGCCGCTCGCCGACGGATTCGTCGAACCGCTCGGCCTGGGCGCGGGCGGTGTCCATCACGTGCAGCGGGAACCGGTCGGGCAGGTTGAATTCGCGGATGATCGACAGCGTATCGACGCCGGGCGAGCCGCGGGCGCCCAGCACTTCCACGATCACGCCTTCGCCCGGATGGAGGTGCGTCGGAAAGCGGATCATCTCGATGACGACTTTGTCGCCTTCCATCGCGTTCTTCGCGCCCGGGTCGCCGACCGGGACGGGCTCGGCAAAGACGCCGCCGTCGATTTGGACGTGGGCCTGGCCGCCGCGTTCCAGGTAGACACCCACGAACTGGTTTGTCTGGCGTTCGGCGATCTCGACGATCGCCCCGCTGAGTCTCGTCTCGCCGCGGCGGGGCGGCTTGAGACGCACCTTGACGATGTCGCCCGTCGAGGCGTCACCGGTCTTGCGGAGCGGGATGAAGATGTCGCGTTCGCGTCCGGCGGACGAAGGCGTGCCGATGGGGCGGACGAACCCGTAGCCTTTCGCGGCGCGACGGAATTCGCCGGTGATCAGCCCGCGATCCGACTTAAGGCCGCCGGTCGCAGTATCCGGCCTCTTGACCAGGTGCTTTTCGCCGTACGAGATCTTGCCTTCCCGCGCCAGACGCCTGATGGCTTTGCGCAGCTCGCGGGCCCGCTCCTTGGGCAGGCCCAGTTGCTTGGCGATCAGCTTGGGCTTGGCCGGCCGGTAATCCGGCGAGTTGATGAGGCGGAGAATCAGTTCCTGCAAATCGATGGAGTCAGTTTCATTCATGCAGGATTATTGTAGTCAGACGCCGTGCTGCGAGACATGGGGCAAAACCCGATAGCCCGGCTTTTCCGAAAAAGGCAGGGCCTGTTTGGTTGTGGCCGCCAGTCGCGTCGGGCAGAATGGGCTGGTTGCCACACCGCTTATTCTCTCCGTCGGAACCTGGAGTTCGCTGTTTGAATCACCAATCAGGAGTCGCCGCCATGACCGCTTGCCGAGTTCTCCGTGTGTCGTTGATGATCGCCTTGACGTTGGCCGCCGCACTTGGTCCGGCCGCCGAGCCGTCCGAGGGCCAGGGCGAGGGGGACTTCAAACAGTTGGAGGAGAAACGGACGGATGCCTATGCAGCGCAGCTGGAAGCCTGGTTGCGCGATTACTTGGTGGACCAGTACCCGCAACGGGCCGCCCAGGCTTGGCACCGGGATTACACGAGTGTCGACGCGTTCCTGAAGAGCGTCGACCCGCAGCGGCTGACCTGGCGGAATGTGATCAAACCGCCGGCCCTGGTCAAGACCGGCCCGGTCCAGCGCAAGCCTC